>NZ_JBKHKK010000016.1:0-107479 GCF_046546555.1 Pedobacter sp. JCM 36344 | reverse complement strand
ATACCATATATATAATAATAACTTTCCATAAGAATTAAATGAAAAGGGGATTTCTCCCCCTTAATTGAATTTTTAGTTTAATGCGCTTGCTCCTAATTTGGTGAACTCTGTACATAAATCAAATGCAGTTTGTGTCCTCGATAATGCCGTTCCAGTCATAATGGATTTAAATTTGCTTTCCTCATCCCTAAAGTTACGGACGTTTTGAAAGTAGCCCGTTACTGCATTGTAAGCTCCAAAAACAGTCCCTTTGGTGGTTTCAATCTGTTGGCTTGATGCAACTTGTGCATATTCATAGACTTGGTCGATTATGTTGTTATAATTGGTTGATAAAGCTTCGTTTTGACCTGAACGCAATTTTTCTAATACTTCCTTATTTGGTGCCATTGCCATTTGAATAAGTCGTTTTACATCTTTATCGCTAATGCGCACCCTTGACCATCTATTATAAATTGCTTCCATTTCAACCGATAGCATATTGGTAATGCCCAACATTTTGTGTGCTTGTTTCAACTTATCGTTTGCGCTTGCGGTGTGGCGTATCTTAATAAAATTAGTATGGTTTTTTAAAGCTGCGTTCAAAGTATTTTGGCAAACAACACGGATAGGCGTGAAAGATAGGCAGATACTGCCTAAACCATCATGTGAAGACGTTAGCATTAAATATTGCTCTATTAAATCTTCACGGCCTACACGGATATAATCGGGTAGTTTAGCGGTAATGAAAATTACTGAACCATTGCCGAGTGCGCCAGCGGTTTCATATTTGATACCATTCTGATCGCCAACGATACTATCAAAAAAACTAAATGCTTCTGTATTCTGTACTACTTCATAATCCTTGCCGACCTTATCGCCTAAAACTGTTTCATTATCTGTTCGGTAGGTAAAAAATGAATTATCAGAAATGATTTCTATACCACTGGGCAATACGTGTGTATTGGGACTTTTTGTAACTTCAAAATTAAGCCCTGCATATTCGATTGCTTCGGCACTTGTCGGATAATGTTCTATTAGTTGCCCTAGATTGTGCCATGCGGGTTGTTTTACAGACATAAAACTATATTTTCCTGTCTGCTCATTATAATTAAGATTGTGTGCCATGATTGATTTTTTTAAGGTTTCTAACTCTTGATACTAAGATTTCGGTTTCCAGTATATTAACATTCGCGGTATCGGTTAAACTAAGCTTTGATTGTGTTTCTATTTCATTAACAATCTCAGTAATACTGGTATGGTCGGCATGGACTGCCACGCGAACCATGATAAATAGTGTTTCGTATTTCATATTGATAAACTGTAATTGGCTTTAAACTCTCTAAACTGATTATAAAAGACGGTCGGGTTGCTATTCTCAAACTCTTCTGCATAACCTTCCCAATACATGCCGTCTAGAAATTCCATAAATGCTGCTAACATAATTGTAGTTTTAAATGTGAAAGAAGCGCCCCCGATAATTAGGGGCGCAAATGATTTAAAGATTTAAAGAAATTTGTCCCTCAACTTCTGCCAATTTATCGGTGCAAAGTGATTTAATACTATTGGACACTTGATTAATGATAAATGGATTTTTGGTGCTGAACGTGTTGCCGTTATCATCGGTAATTTTCAACTCGCAACGCTGAAAGTGGTTTAAACTGGTTTCTTCGGCTTCATCTTCTTGTTTAATCTCGAATGCTTCCAGTTCATCGATTGTACCGATTAATTTCTCCCTTTGATTTGACAGACGGTTTAGGTCTTTGATTTTTTTAAGGGTTTGCTCTAAATTCAATGCTGGTCTTTCCTGCGCAAACTGGAATTTTATTTCCTTTTTGGTCAGCTCTGCCTTTGGTGCTTCCTGTTCCTTAACGGTTGCAGGTATTTCCGTTTTTACTTGCTCTTGCGATTTAACCGTTTCGGGTTTTGGTTGTTCCTTTTCCTGCTCTGATTTGTTAGATACTGCATTTACAGGATTTCCTGCTACAAATCTTTGGTTTTTGTCTGTTTTAACGGTGTTTTGGTTTACCTGTCCGTTTTCTTTTACTTTAGTTTCCATTTTGAAAAAATTAAATTGTTTTACCCTGCTTACTACCTTTCGGCAGGAGCCATTTCTGGCTTTTTGTTAAGCAACCTCATCTGATTGAGCAGGGATGGCAGACAAGACTTTGCCGAAAAAAAAACCTCGTGAGCGCAGCGAGCAGGGAAGATTTTTTTCGAGCAAACCCGTAGGGCTTGGTCTTTTCTGACGATACTGCGAATCAGAACTTTCTGCGCAAACAGCCCAAACCAATCAAATCCAAGGGTGACAAAAGTTACCTGGTGTTAAGCAAGGGCAAGCAAGTGTGGCTGTAGGAACGGAGGTCACTCTTGCAAAATTCTGGAAAGCGGCTGAGTGGAAGAATGGAACAAAGCGGTTTGATCAGAGCACTTATCCGAAATCCGTTTGGTAGGTTAGTGCTACGTATACAATTTCAAAATCGTTGAAAATAATTGCAAAACAATTTGATTCTTATACAAAAAAAGCCTGCCGAAATTTTTTCGGCAGGCTTAGAAATTATATTACTGAATAACAGTTTAAATGGATATCTCGTTTTCTTGCTCCTTGCTTTTACTTTTTGACTTATCCTTACCATTATCTTTGCCCAAATCCTGATCCTTACGGTAATCCTCACGCTTAACAGGTTTACCGCTCAACTCAAAGAAATTTAGATTGGTGTATCTTGGCACTGCTTCAATCCTCAATTTCTTTTCTTCACCATCAAGTCCGATAACGCTGACCAAGGGTTTATTGCCGTTCTGAATGTCGGTAACGAGTTTTTCAGCTGTTTCCTTTTTATCAATTTCCTTGATCCCGTAGGTGGAAAGTTCTTTTTTCAAGTCAAAGCCATAACCTTCACCAAACTGTTTAATTGTATAGTTACCATATTTGTCCTTTGCCTGATCGAACTGGTAAACGCTCCATGCCTTGTACTGTACACCTGCACGACTAACCATATCATCTCGGTAAGCGGAACGCCCCTGTAGCATATTGGTGGCTTGTTCTACAGTATAACCTTTGCCGCGGTCAATGTAATGGGAGTTTTTCAGCACGGGGCTATAAAAAATTTGTTGAAACTCTTTTTTGACAAAATCTACCTTTCCATCTTTCATGGTGGCTAGGGTATCCCTGTATTGCAAGTCTTTATCGGTTACCTTGCCAGTTGCAAGCTCTGATGATTTGGCCTGTTCTCTGAAAAAGTCCATTGCCTGTGCAGCACTATCAAACTTTCGGATCAGGTTTTTACCCTTATCATCAGGTGTGATAACCATGTATTGGTGTTCCTTTTCCAAAGGCTTAGCCTTGCTATGTGCGATATCAAATTTGTTGAAGTAGTAATAATCTGATTGGCCAGACTTTTTCAGGTGTATGGTCAAATCCATCATGCCCTTATCAGCGGGAATTTGTCCACGAATGGCAAATTTTTCAATGCCCTGTTCCATCATGGACTCTGCGGCAGCAATCATTTTTTCAGGAACTTTTAGTCCCACTGCTTCTATTTTAAAATTTTCTAATGAGTTTCTGTTCATGTTCTTCTGATTGTTTAAATAATAATAATGTCCCGTTTCCACTATATCTGGTAGGTGGTTCGTTTTGGTCACTTCCAACATACTTTTTAGTAGTGGTTGCAACAGCTCCACGCACCAATCATCGTTGAGCTGGGCATGTAACTCAGCATCTTTGTGATGGATAAAGCAATAGATTTCATTGCCTCAGTAGACGTCCCTAACCCTTTCATAGCTCACAAATTCAAATCCATCGATATAAAGTTCCGACAAGAAATCCTAAGTGGAAACTAGATCATCTTTCCTAAATTATATTTGCTTATTGTTGCTTTGAGCGCTTGGTATTGTCACGAAGAAGTAGGGGGTAGCCTGCCTTTAAGTTCTGTTTGACCTTATTGACCTTTTTGGTGAATAAGCTCTTTGCAGCATCAATGCCAGCACCTGCAATTTGAGTGGTCAAATCAAAACCTGTTATTCCGATACTTCCAACGGCATCAGTGACACCACCTTTTAGCGCATCATTTAACATTGCTTCTGGCGCATTGATACCCTCCATTCCGTCCCTTTGATCGAATACGGTAATATTTACAGGAATGATGGAAGTACCTAAACGGATGTTTTTGACCTCTAAATTCAATCTTTGGTTGCTGAAACTGGCAAGTCCATAAATTAAGTGACCTTTTGGGATAATTTGTCCGTTAATAATCAGGGTGTCTTGCAAGCGAAGTTCTACAACCGAACCCTGCTTAGCTTTTTGGCTAATTGCGATAATAGCAGGTATAGCAGCAAATGTGCTGTCTGGCTTATCATTGTCTGATTTTTTGAACAATGTTTTTGCAAGCTCAGGATTTTGCAGGGCAAGCAATTTATCCATCATAGAACCGAGCTGTGCCATCTCAGGATCATCATTTCCATTTTGATGCATGTTTTTCATCAATGCTTCCAATCTGTCAACATCTTTGGTGATTGGCGTAGGGTTATTCCCTATTAGATTATTAGGTGAATAACGCTGTTGAATAACATCTGGAGTAGCCAAAACTTGGTTAATGGCGTTCAATTTCTCAGTAATTTTTTGGGTCTGTGCATTTTCCCTACGGTTAAAACCAAGATTTTCTGCGGCAGAACTTAGACCTGCTGTATCATTGTGTACTGAATCCTGTCTGGCCATATCATAGTAGGCCATTTTATCTGCAGGTTGCTCCTTAGCCAGTTGCGCCTGGGGAAGCTGGGTGTTGATGCCTGCAGATTTTACGCTTTCCATTTGCTCTGGTTGACCTCCGCCCAACACGTAGAATAGGATGGCAGACAGTATTACTGCGACAGGAAATAAGACCAGCATCATGGTTTGCTGATCAACTCTTTGTTTTTTCTGTTGTGTCATTTGTAATTTTTTATGATTAATAATTAATAGAATGCTTGAATCAGCAGGAACATAGAACAGCTTCCAAAAGCAGCACAGAATACGATCAATAATATCAGCCATGTTTTTGGTGACAATAGTGCCGTTTTTTTGTTCAGGTAATCGGCTGTATGACGTTGTGCATTTAATATTTTATTCGCAATCCTGCCTGCATAGTGTTCCTGCCGACTAGTTAAACTCTTGCTTTTTTTACTGAATAATCTCATGGTGAATTTTTAGGGTTTGTATCGTTGTTTACTAATGTCTCCCACCTAAGTATTAAAAAGCCATGTGGGTTGTTGTCGGTCTGGGTATTAAGTACCCTAATATTCCCTCGAGTAACCAGCTTTCGAAGTACAGTTGAACTAGAGCGGATCAGTTTTTGAGTAGCGTAGCATGTAAATGTATAGGGTGCTTCAGTTCCCAACTGAATGCTATCGATCTCAATCTCCTGAGAAATATTGGCCGAAATCAAATTGTTGTAATAGCCAGCTTCCCGAAGATTATCATAAGCCTGCTTTGCTGAATTATCTGCCAAATACAAAGCTTTGGTAACACCCGCAGTTATCGATTTTTCATCAGGATCAAGGGTAAAAAAATATTTGTGAAAAGTCCTGATATGGTCACGAAGCTCTACTGGCAAGTTCTGTTTTCTTTCAGAAGCGAAGGCTTCCAGTACTTTACCATTGTATAGAATCAGCATTCGGTTATCTGCCTTTCGCATCTCACTAAAGCACAAGAAAGTGATGGTGACAGTAAGCAAAAGGCAAGAGATTAGAAAGGCAATGCTGAATTTTTTGATGTGCTGAAAAGCAGTATCAATATTTTTTAGTTGTGTAAACATAAGCTAGCTTTTAATTTTGTCTTTGAAATAATCATTACTTGATGCTTCTGCCATTCCTTGTGATAGATTAGAACGGCTGTTGTCGAAACGATCTGCAACCATCCCAGTAGCTGATTTGCCAGCGGACATAGTCGAACTTGCACCACCCACAACCAGTGAATTGACTTTTTGAAGCATGGCATTTCCACCTCCTGCATGGACGATATAATTAGCAACATTCGGAACGGTAAAATAACCGACGATGCCTATCACCATAAAGACCAGATAAGCACTATCACTCGGACTGAAGAAGGTATCGCCAGCTTCACCGATTTGTGAAATATCTATTTTTAGCATATTTTCCTGAATTTTTCCGAGTATAGCTCCGAATATGTTCGCTACTGGCAACCACATAAATACGTTGATGTAGCGTGCAAGCCAAACAGTGAGGGTATGCTGAAAACCATCAAACACTGCAAAACCAAATACCAATGGCCCAAGTATGGCCATAACGATCAAATAAAAAGTACGGATAGTATTGATACAGAGGGCAGCAGCGGCAAACAAAACCTGTAAAACTTCACTCATCCATTGTTTGATGTTGTTGCGAAAATTGTACGACATGCGATCCATCTGAAATTTGATGTCGTTGCCTAAACCCTCGAACATGCCTTCTTCGGTACGTTCAGGGTCTTTAGGGTGAGTATAGCGATACCAGCGATCATCATCACCGTTACCGCTTTCACCCACATACATCTGCCATTGTTTGCTCTGTTTAACTGCGACTTCTTTCTGTTTCAGTAAGGCCGCTATCGCTTTTTCGCTGTTTTTTACCATATTGCCTGTTGCCGAAACCACTGGCTGCAATACACCGTTGAGAACGCCAATTACCATCGGGAAAAGCACGATTGCGAGTCCGAGCGCAAATGGGCGCAATAGCGGATAGAAATCAACTGGTTCGGCATTGGCAATATGTCGCCATACTCGGCTGGCGATATACCATAGCGCCCCAAAGCCAGCTAGGCCACGTGCTACACCGATGAGCTGACTGCAAAGTGGCAGCATCTCACGGTAAACATTATCCAGTACAGGTTGTAGCCCCTTGATATTTTGCGTGATGCCCTGCGCCAGCAGAATATTAGGCAAAAGCATAGCTAAGACTGTTACAAATACAGTCATTAAAAATGTTGTTTTCATAAATTTAATTGGGTTTAAAATAATTACCTAAACCATTGATTTCTGCTTTTTCATGCTGCCGCTGGACGTGCAGGATACTGTTCTTTTGATTGAAATCCCGCAGAAAAATGAGCTTGTCTTCTGTATCGGCAAAGATTTTATCAATGGCTCGCATCCGTTCATCATCACTCATCCGCAATTTATTTGCAGTGATTACCATTGCTAATTGGTCCAGATTATCTAAGCTTTCATCAAAGAGTTTACTGTAAACTTTGGACAGGTAATTAAGTTCGGAAACATTGAAGGTGCCGCCAGCTGCAACGCGTTTGAAGGCGGATTTATACTCCAATACTAGATCCTTTTGATAGCGGATAATTTCGGCGATCTTATAATACTTTCTCACTTCAGGACTAACTAACCAAAGACCGTTCAAGAACAAATCATGCAGTGAAAAATTGCCTTTGGCGATATTTCTTACGGAATTATAGCCAGTAGAAACGATGGTGTATCCCTTTTTCATATCTCTTAGGATGTTCTTCAGCTGTGATAGCTTTTCCACGTTCAAGGTCAACTGCTGTACTTCAGTACTTTGTCCAAAGGAATGCTGAAAACCCAAAATAAATAGCAAACAGGTCAACAACATCATTTTAATTGATTTCATAATACCTCCTTAAATTATCTATGGCATGTTGCTCCATTTCTTTTTGTCGGATCATAATTGCTGCATCACCACAGAACGATTGGGTAAAACTTGATTTGTCTAACATTCTTTCATGGATAGCGTTCAGTCGCTTTAGCCGCTCATCATCTTTCATTTCCAATTTGCCCGAAGTAATGACCAATAGCAGTTCCTCCAGATCGGTATAACATTCACTTATTACTCCATCTGCTAACCTGGAAATATAGGATAGCTCGTCTTCGCTAAAACCCTTATGGTTTTTGATTGTGCCAAAGGCTTTGATGATACTGACTTGTACCTTGATAATTTCAACCACCCTGACATCATTTCGTATGGTTGGACTGACCTTTTTAAGCCCTGTGATAAACGCATTATGTAAATCAAATTCACCACTTGTTATATCCCTGACCGTTTGTAGTCCAGAGCCCACAACCTCATAACCTTTCTTGGCATATCCTATGTAAACCTGTAATGCCGCAATTTGTTGAAGTAGGTATTTCTTCTGTGTTTTTTTCTGCGAAAACCATTCTGCAAAAGTCTGGGCATTAGCAGGGGCAATACATGTAAACATGGATACTGGAACCATTAATACGAATAGTGCATTTTTAATTAATTTCATATACCTCCTTTAGCTGTTTGGTTTCTAAAATGGACTTTGAACGTTGAATTGAAAGCACAATGTTCTGATCGTTAAATGCGCTCAGGTCAGAAAAATTCTGCTCGATCTTCATTGCTGCTTCGTTAATGAGTTCCAGCCGTTTGGCATCGCTCATTTGTGTTTTAAACGAGCTGATAACTACAAACACCTGGTCTAAATTCTTCACACTTTCCTTCAGGATGCCTTCGTAAATTTCTTCCATGCGCAGCAATTCGCTTGCGCTAAAATGCTTATCCTTTTTAAACAGTCCCGATGCCCATTTATATTCCTGAACAATAGCGGCCTGAGTACTCACCAGATCGCGAATACGTTTGTAGGTGCTAATCACTGATTTTACCCGCGTCAGGTCATCATAATAGCTGGAGTACAATTTTCTTTGGCGATCAGTCCATTCGGATATTTCGCCAAGCTTTAGTTTGTTAAGCTGGTTCTCGATTACTTTCTGTGCATTTTGCAACCAGATGGTTTGATTTTGGAGCCGCTGAACTTTAAGATCAATGGCTTTAACCACTTTTTTTATGCCTGCCTTAATTACTTCGGCAATGGCCAACTGCGCATTTGCCCCTGTGGGCAATGCGGTCAGCAGCACGGTTGCACTCAATGGAAGTACCACCATATAGGTCTTTATTATTTTACTCATATACTTTAATAAGTTCATATTCCTGTTATTTAATCCGTTTATACTTGCGCTTGCTTACGGTCATGATGTCTTTTTCAATGTCAAAAGTGATCAGCTTACCATTACGGCGCTCGGTCATTATCGTTGTCTGGGGATCATAAACAGCAGTCCACTCTTCAGTCTCATACTGTGGTGTTCCAGTATTGCCTTTATCATCAATCAGGCTAAATCGAGTTTTACGATGGATGTTGTAGTTTTCACCATTCACCTGCTCCACGATCAGTGTATCAATAGCAACACTAGCCTCGCTTCCCGCACTGTTCACATAAATTCCTGAAAAGCTTGGCGCTAAGCGGCTGCAACCATTGAATGCGATAAAGAGCACTACAATAAGCGCAAATAATAAATTGTTTTTCGATTGATTTTTGATTATTGTTTCCATAATTGATATTGTTTTAATAGTTAAAAAATCTTTTTTCCATTGAGAAGCTCCGCCGCAAGTACTGCGATGCCACGGGCAACGGAGCCGTACTTTGTGGCATATTCCTGGACCTTTTGCTTTTCAAGTTCTTCGGTGGTGTAGGCCAAATACTCAATCAAGCTAACTTCTGTTCGATAGACTTTTGAATGTCCCCCCAGAGAGATAAAAACCTCTTTATATTTGAGCTTGGGATCATTCGCCTTATTCATCGAAAGGATAAGTGACTTATCATGATCGGTCAGTCCCAGCAGTTCCTGCAGGGTATCAAACTTATTCTGGTACTTGCTTTGGTCTAAAAGGATCTTACAGTCTGAATTATTGATGATGGCCTGTTTCACAATTGGCGAAGAAATAATATCCTCTATCTCTTGGGTAACTACAATCGGCTCCCCAAAGAATTTTCTAAAGGTTTTATAGGCATACTGAATGTATTCAGCCATACCACCCTTGGAAATACTTTTCCATACCTCTTCTAGTAACAAAACCTTGCGAACCCCTTTAAGCTTGCGTAGCTTGGCAATGAACATTTCCATAATAATCAGTGTGACAACTGGAAATAAAATCGGATGTGACTTAATCGTATCAATTTCAAATACGATAAAGCGTTCATTTAACAGATCAATGTTTGTAGTGGCGTTCAGCAGGAAGTCAAACTCACCACCCTTGTAGTAGGGGTTAAGTACATACAAAAAGTTGTCTATATTGAAATCCTTAGGATTCACTTTCCCATTTTCCAAAACCTCTAAATATTCCTGCATCAGAAAATCATAAAAGGAATTGAAGCAGGGAAAAATTAACGGATGAACTGACAGGTGCTCATAATATAAGGTCAACGCATTACTTATCGCCACATATTCCGCTCTGGTATAGCTTTCGTTCTCATTCTTCCAAAGTGCTAAAAGCAAAGTCTTAATGCTCTCTTTCTTTTCGATATCCATTACATCACCCTCGCCAATACAAAAGGGATTAAAACAGATTGGATTTTCCTCGCTATAGGTAAAATAATAACCACCTAACAACTCGCAAAGACCTTTATAACTGTGCCCAATATCCACGATCACCACGTGTGCATCCTGTTCATAGTAAGAACGTACCAGATGATTAGTGAAAAAGCTTTTACCGCTGCCACTTGGGCCAATAATGAACTTATTTCGATTTGTTGTCCAGCCCAATCTACGTGGTTCGTCTGAAATATCCACATGAATTGGAACCCCTGTTTGGCGGTCACCGAGCCTGATCCCAAATGGCGACAGAGAACTGCGGTAGCTGGTTTCCATATTCAGAAAACAGCAAGCCTGCTCAGCAAAAGTGTCAAAGGTATCGTTCATCGGAAAATCACCTTCGTTACCCGGCATACAGGCAAACCACACCTGTGGTGCTCCGTCAGTTTCCTGTTTGCAGCCAGCGTCCATTTTAGCCATTGCCGAACCGACCCTGTTTTTCAGCTCACCAAGTTCGGCAGGGTTATCTGTCCAACAGAGTACGTTGAAATGCGCTTTCACTGGCAGCTTCTGTGTGGCAACTGCTTCGTTAAGAAAATCATTGCAGGCATCACGTGACACCGCATTTTCCCTTGAATAGGCAGATAAAGATTGCAGACGCAGTTTCTTAGCTTCCAGTTTCTTGATTGTCTTTTGTGGGTCGCCTGTAAAAATCAACTGGTTATAGATGTGGTTACAGTCCAAAAATAAGCCTAAGGGGGAAGCAAAGCCAATACTGTACTTGGTTCTGTCGGTGGAATAGGAATCGTAATCAATGCGGGTACCACAAAATGGGGGCAAATCTTCCGCATCCGAAAGTGTATACAGCTGGCAATGTTTATCACCAATACGGATTTCATCTTTTAAATGCACATCCCGAATAATTGGTTGTTGACCTTTACCGAGCAGAAACAAGTATTTTTCTATAATACCCGGATGGTTTGCAGTGCCTGCCAGTTCATCATCGCTTAACCTCATTAAACAAAATAGACCACTATCTGACAGAATACGCTGGAAAGAACCACAGGCCGACTGGAAGTTTTTGATGGCCAATTCATCTTTTCGTTTCACAGGCGCAATAGATTTTCGAAGAATATTGCTATAGGCTGATGAAGATAGTTTTCGGTTTAGTGGCAATAAGGTCAGAAAGAGATAACACTCATGGTCTAAATAGGGGCGCTCGTTAAAATGTTTCTCGGAGGCAAAGGCCAGTAGACTATCCGATGCCTTTTCAAAATCAGGCTTTACAGTTGCTTTAAAAAAATAATCTGCCTTATGGAACACTACACCAGCTGGCAATACCTTGATTGCTTTTACAAATGCCTGTTGTGCGGCATCAAATTGGGTGCTTGCCATTGTACCTGTTTCTGGTAGATCCAGCCTAAAACAAATGGTAAGGTCGCCTGACATGGATATAAGGCAATCGTTTTCAACTTTCCATATAGGTAGTATTTTTCCGATATCGATCATGAGCGAACCTGCCTTCCCAAATTGGTATGCACTATTCGCAAACCTGTAAATACTTTTCTGGATTTGAATTTTAGATATTTCGGCAATCCGCGTTTTGCAATAAACTTACCGAGACCATATACGCCGTATTTTTTGGATAAGTGGCTAACAGAGATAAAGAGTCCTAAACCCAATGCCAATACGAGCGGCAGAAGCACAAAAAGTGTTAGCCCTGAAATGTAGCAGATGGTAAAGCCAATTAACAATGCAACAAGCCCGATGGCTAGCCAGGCAATGTATTGCCCCTGTAACCCCTTAAAAATGATGGGTTTGCCGATACCTTTATTGATTTGATAGATTAAACTCATAGTAATGATTTTTTGTTTAAAAAACAGGTTGACGAAACAGTGGTGCCATTCTTGTGCAGGCTTTACCTTTCGCCAGCCTGTTTTCTTAATTCACGTTATATTCCAAAGAAGGACTGTAATACGGTAGTTACCACTACCAAAAAGATGCAGGAACCAAACCATGCAGCTGCCACTTTGCTCGTATCAGGTTCACCTGCATTCCACTTTTGAAAAACCTTAACAGCGCCGATTATGCCCAGAACTGCACCGATGGCATACATGAGGTTACAGCCAGCATCAAAGTAGCTCTTAACTTTATTGGTGGCTTCGTTTATCCCTGCCACGCCATCCTGCGCCAAAACAATGGAGCTGTATAATATATTACAGCAGAGTACAACCATTAGCATCAGCAGAAATTTTCCGAAGATGACACGGCGTTTACTTAATCCGCTGCCATTGAATTTTAATTGATTTTTAGTCATTAAATAATTTGAAAAGATGAATGAATGGGTTAATTGTCTGTAAGTGGAGCTTGTCTAATTCCACAGACCTTCCAACTCCTCGGCTGATAGGTGGAAAGGCACATGCTCACGGATAAATTGATTTAGCTCACTAGTGGCTGAATAATTGATAATTTGAGGATATTTGACTTTAACCATTTCAAACATGGCGAAGAAATCCTCTTTGTTTCCGTCCTTCTTCTCTAATATTGCACAAATCGCTTTTATCTCCTGCAGCACATCTGGAACTAAGCCAAGTTGGTGAGATTTATCAGCGATTTTGTCGGTGTTAGATTTATCCGCAAAACTAAAGTCTGCTGCTTCGACTAGCTGTACACCAGGCTCCAAAGTTGGCTGACCGATTAACGCATCAGACGGGTTTAGTTCATCGACCTGTTGTTGCCATCTGTGCGGTAAGGATATCGAAGAATTTTCAGCATCTCGTGGGCTTTTTCCCTTTCTGCGATAGTACAACCAAATACCGACATACCAGATGATCCCGAGAACCAGTGTGGCAAGTATGAAATGTTGCCACGAAAAAGATTGTAAAATCATAATTTTTTGCTTTAGTCCTGCCGCTACATTGCGACAGGATTTACAAAAGCAAAGGTTCAAAGGATGCGCATTGAGATATCTCTAGTAGAGCACTATATTTATTAACTCATTCATTATCAATTAAGTCGATGTTTATCTTTTTCGTCGTCTGAATTAAAATTGTCATCCTCGTCCATATAATTCAGTAGACCAGTTTTACAAAAATCCATAAAATGGGTTCGGCTCAACCGCTTTCTCCGCTTAATTTCCCGAAAGCGGTTGGCGGGAATACCTATCTCCACGCCGAAACTTGCTTCCAGCCAATTAAAGATTTCCTGTAAACCGGTTTTGCCTGAACCCAATTGGCCAGATAACCAAATCGCATAACCAAGTTCTACCAAATTAATGATCTCACCAGTCCAGTCCAAACATTTTTTAGGGCTGGTAATTGCAGAAAATTCTGGATTACGCTGATCAAGCTTCAACAACTCGGTCAATAGATGTTCCTGTAATTCTTCGTGTGCAATAAACATCGAAAAAATATAATCACCAGTGGTTGATACGGCCTTATCCAATTCGGGAATATCCTGTAAATAGGGTAGGGTTACTTCAGCACCCCTGATAAATAATACTTCATCCAGATCGGTGTAGCCCATACGGTAATAGTCATACAAAAAACGATGATCACGAAACCAGTTATCAAGCTCCTTTAGTTTTTCTAAATAGCAAGATTTTCTCAATTCTGGAACGGCAACAGGCAAGCTGCACTGGAATTTAAACAGTAAAGTATAATAAATCTTGATAGCCATGTAATCTGGCTTCTCAAACTTGTGATAGTAGATTTCGTCAAACTTATCCTTAAACGGAATTTTTCGCACTTGATCGTTTAATTCCTTGTGGAAAACAGCGATTAGACCAATCACTTCATTGAACTTTCCAATTAGGTTTAGCTCACGACCACTAATCAATTTTAACCTGTTTTTTAGGTCACGGAATAGCATTTTAAATGTGTTTTTACGCATAGTTAGGAATAATTAAATAAATCTTCCCTGCCTGTTAACTGGCAATAATTAGGTTACATTGGGAAAGGAATTAGTAAAATTTATTTTCATAAGCCTCTGGATATTGGGTAAAATTGATTGTCGTTTTTTAGAAATGCCAGTGACAAATGTGTGTCATAAATGCTAAAATCAACTACATAAAACAACCCATTCCATATACATTTTTAAAAGTATTTTTTGAAAAATCCAGCTCATACCATACAGAAAGGGGTTATTCTTTGAAAAAAATGACGACAATAAAGTTGGATTTAAAAATATTTTTTGTATTGACGTATGTTCATACGTCAATACTTATTCCAATATGTGGGAGTTTCGGGGATGGATTGGAAAGAGGAGACAAAACTAAAATTCGGAGAGCATCTTTTGGTGCTGCTTCAGGATTATGGTATTCGTAACAACACCAAGCCATCGTTGAGACAACTTGCCAATCGGGCAGGTCTGGAGTACAGTCAGGTTCAACGGATTTCCACAGGGCAGGTCGACCTGGCGTTGACCACTATAGTTTCTTTAGCAATCGGCTTGGATCTTAATCCCAAAGACTTACTGGATTTTTGACATAAAAATGGGCTGAACTAGAATGGCGCAGCCCCAGAAAACCAATTATTACATTTTTTTCAGGAAGCTGCTTCCAACTCCAATCTTCGCATAAGCTCAAGTCTACTGCTTACATCAGCTTTATCATGGATGTTCTGTACGTGTCTTGATACGGTGGAGGTCGCAATGAAAAGTTTCTCTCCAATTTCCTGTTTGCAATATCCCTGACGGATCAATCTGATTACTTCGATTTCACGAGCAGAAAAACGATAATTGTTAATATTAATTTCAAAAACTTCCTCTGAAATTATTCTTATATCCAATTTTTTTAACTCTTCAATTTGTATTCTTGAGCCTTTCACCGAATGAGCTATAAAAATTACAGTAATCAATATAAAACCTAAATTGGTGGCTAAAACTTCAATCCATTGTGTTACATGGAAATAGGCAAAGACTGTCATGCAAACCCATGGTGCTACAGCGCAACAAACAGCGATAACTTCAGTTTTACTTGTAATTAATTCATTGTTAGCTTGCTTTAAATGAAATTTTAAAGCTCTTAATATTGCCCATAAAATTACAATTGAATAAATAAAAGGAATAACTAATCCGTATGTTAAAGCATTATCAATATCCATGGTAAAAGCATAGTATATTACAAAGAATACGATGTACGGGAGAATTAAAAAAAGTGGAACGCCATAAATGGCATGGAAACGTAATAATCTTAATTTAAAAGCTTTATAAAAATAAAATGGAAAATAGGAAGCCATTAAAAAACCGCTACCATAAGCTATGATGTTTTGTAAACCTAATGGAATACATTTTATATCTGGATCGGGGAAAAGTCCGCCAGTGATGTTGTATATTAATAGTAAAAGGAGAAGAATCAAATACCAAAAACGAGGTTTATCAGTTGGCTTATTAAGGTAATAACCTAATTGTATCCCAAACATTACTAATTCCAGTATTACAAAAATTAATGTAACAATGTGCATATCTGAATTAAATACAAGCATAGGCTTCCTTTGTTATTTTAATACATTACGTTTTAGAAAATATAAGCTATAGGTAAATTCGAGCTGATCATAAATTTGAAAGCTAAATTGCTTATACCAAGATAGATTGTTAACTGTAGAGGTTTCAAGGTAAACAGGTAAATTCTTTTCTTCAGAATCTAAGATTACTTCTTGTAAAAGTTTGCTACCTATACCCAAATTCTGCGATGAAGGATTTACACCAAGAAACCAAAGGTAGGTCATAGGTTCCTTAGGCTGAATTTTTTTTATATTTTGTTCCCTGGAAATAGCTTTACCGATATTGGTTATTCCAATGCATTTAAATAATAGAAAAATATCCAGCATAATAGATTTAACAGTTGTTTTCCTTTTATCGGGATATAAAACAAGAGCACAGCCAAAACCATCATCTGATATATAGACGTCTCCAAATAGGCGACAGATTTCAAAGGAGTACTCCATTAGCGCTTTAATCCTTTTTGATTTTTCGTTACTGGCACCTGCTATATAATTTACACTTAAATTTGATTCAAAAGAATCAACTAAAATACTTACAACGAGTTCCTTTTTATCGTGTCCGACTTTCATCATATTCATTAAATATTTGGTTTTTGATACCCTCCGATAGCAAAAAATTCAATTTAGAACGAACTATTATAACGGGGGGTCATTTATTTTAGTATTTCAGAAAATGAAAATGAATGCGCTAACTCCCAAAAAAACTACATTGAAACAGCTTGATCTTGATCCTTTTTTTTAATTAAAGGTTTCTTGTTAACTCGTTTTGGTGTTGATTTTCTTGGTGCGTTCGGTTTAATGTTTCTTTTTTTATCTTTCTCTGCTTTGGAAATTTTGTCCTTTTCGATTTTCTCCAGTTTTTTTAATTCATCCGCAATAATAGTCGCCACATCTTTTTTTATTCTATTGTAATTCTCTTGCATATCCATGAGTGTTATTTTTCTAATTGTTGGTAAAGGCACGTAAGTGGCTTCCTCTTGTGCAATTACCTCATGATTATTCTGAATCTCACCATGAAACATTTTTAAGCTAATTTTCTCATTGGGACTATCAGCTACAATCCCTACAAACTCACCTGATGATAGCGTAGCAATCTTAGATGCAGGAATAGCAGATTCCATTTGTGTAGATTTAGAAATAGATGTATCGCTACTATTTATACTTACACTTTGCCTGTCTTGCATTATCTTGCCAAAGGTTTCCGATAATTTTTTGGCACTGTTGCCAGTAACCTGACCACTAATAATATTACCAGATATTCCCGCTATAATCTCTGCAAATTCAGTACCGTATTCTTTTTTTACTTGTTCAATTGATTGAATGCCCATCGTACAGGAAATTAAATTGCTTCTTCCGGTACTGATTGTTGATACAATTCCAGTAGCGACTAGCGTAGGAAACTCATCAAAGATCAGACTGCATTTTAACTTGTCTTTCTTGTTTACCAGTTTCAATAATCTGCTAACGTATAAAGATAAAACTGCACCGTAGGTTTCTATTTTTTGTGGGTTATTACCCATACAAACGATTTTAGGTGCTTTAGGGTCATTAATATCCAAAGTAAAATCGTTACCAGAAAGTACATAGTAAAGTTGTGGTGATGAGAGCCTAGCCAGTCCAATCTTTGCACTTGCAATCTGACCCTCCAATTGTGCTTTTGCTCCTTGTTGCCATGCCGAAATAAATGGATTGATTAAAACCCTTATTTCAGGTTCGGTTTCTAAAATCGCGAACAGGTGATCGTATTCCGTCATCATTAGTTCTATCACATGAGGTAGGGTGCAATATTTACCATCCTGATATTTGCGTAAATACCAAATGACTGCCGTTAAGAAGTTGATTGGACTTTCTACAAAAAAGTCACCACTTTTTTTAAGCCATTCCTTGTTCAGCCCTAGCATAATAGTGCGACTCGCTTCTGTAGCATCGGTAATATCAATCATATCTTTGGGGTCAATCGGGTTACATCGGTGTTTGGGGTTTTCTAGATCAATGACATAGAATTTCGGTTTTACCTTAAAATTTTTATGATATTTAAGGAGTTTATTATAGGCCAGTTTGGTTAAGTCGTCAAATTTAAAATCGTATAAAAACATAGAAAAGCCCTTTCGTAGATGCTGATCGATAATATGTCTAATCACAAAATAGGTTTTACCAGCTCCGGCAGAACCTGATACTAAAATACTTCTGTAGGGGTTTACACAATTGATCCATCCATCGCGTATTTTTCCCTTTAATTTGTATTTAGTGGGTAAGTTTATCGAATGTTCATTCTCCAATAGCCGCTCTTCTTGTGGAAAAGTTTCATTTTCGGTATTGAAAACATCCTTGTTCAGATTAAGCCTAAGTAGCCTTGATAGCCTTGTGCCGCCTGTTAAGATTAACAAATAGCCTATTACGGTGAGGCCGATATACAAGCCAGCCATTATACGGTAACCAGTATGCAGGTAAAGCGAAAGAAAGGCGATGCTGTAGCAAATCAACCCGCAAATAAGGTAGGCGACTATGCTCTGGCGATTGATTTTTTCATCCTTTTTACCTTTGGCACCAATTAGAGAAACAATCAAAAATAAAAAGGCTGCAAACTTGGGTTTGAGCAGACCATTGAACCAACTAATCTTTGTTAGGTTTGCAATTATGCGGTCTGTAATATCAGCTGTAAGGCCCCATTGCTGGAATGCGCCGTAGCAGGTGAGGTAAAAATGTATCGCCAATATAAAAACACTAATTAGGCGACTAAAATCTATGATCTTGCGTAGTCCTTGTGTATCTTCTCCAGTATTCATAATTATTGTTATTTGATTTTATTGGTATTTTTTTTATAATGTGAGCTGCTGATTTTGCTCGATTTTTTCTCCTTTTTTGCGTTTTTTTCTCTTTTTAGGTATGGCTATGCCACTTTCAGATTGTGCTTTGGCCAATGCAATGCCCAAGAAATTTGTAGGTTCAGGAACTTTTAAATAGCTTTTGGACGGATTATCCTGCTCAGGCTGAAAAACTTGTTTTGTGGTTTCCAGTTTTTGAGGGTTCAATTCCGCTTTTTCAAACCTCACAGACAAGGCTTTTGCACTATAAGCTTTGCCCAGGTCACTGCCATTAAATACGGTTTTATTTTGGTGGTCTATAAAGGTTACTCCATAAAGCAGCCCTTGGTCGCTTGTTCGGAATGTTATACTGATGTTTGATTTTACTAGTTCCTTTGTTAGCAATTCCTTGCTGAAATTCCCGTATTTGAAAAATAGTTTGTCTATTTCGTTTTTTAGCGATGCTTTAAAATGCTTACGTTTTTCTATGTTTCGTTTGTATTGTTTATCCAATTCATCCATCGTAGGTTTACAATAAATCTGGCTGGCTTTTACTGGGATTCCAATTGATTTGCCATTATCATCCATTATAGAATAAATTAAGCCTCTTTTATCGAACATCTGTGTATGCGCTGCACCACGGTCTGCTTTGATATTGAAATGTTCCAGTATGGTTTTATATTCTGCAAATGTTGCATAACGGTATTGGCGCATAACTCCGGTGACGATATTGCTGATGGCTTGTTTTGTGGGTTTTGTTCCATATATAACGGATCTTATACCTTTTCCCTGCTGCATTTCTCGTCCTTCAGCTTTAAGTAGTCCGTATTTCTTTTCCAGTTCTTTTCTCGCAGGTTCTGATAACTTATATCCGATACCGTGAATATCTATTCGTTCGCCGTTACGCTGGATATTGGTGGTTGCAATATGGATATGCGGGTGATTGGCATCATAATGCCTATATACCAAAAATGGCTGGTCACCAAATCCAATACGCTCCATGTAATCAGCGGCAATCTGTTGTAATTTCTGGCTGTCTAGCTTGTCGGAAGCATCGAAGTTTAGAGAAATGTGCAGCGCATTGGTCTTGACAGCTGCATTCAGCATGGTCAGATGCTCAAATCTTTTTAGCTTTTGTACCAAGTTCATCTTTTCAATATCGCCTGCAAAGCCACTGGCCAGAATAAGTGTAGCTTCGCCAAGTTCAACTTTATCCTCGTTGTAATGCAGGATTCCCCTGATGCTTTTTCCGCTTGCTATTTTGGCAACCATTTTTCTGCAAGTTTGGTAACGATAAGTAGCAATTGATCAACCTTGTTATCTACACCTTTGTACAAAGTAGCCGTCTTACTAACAAAGAATGCTCGTTCATTGGAATTTTCACTGATGTGGAAATGATGGGTCTGTTGGTTGATGTTAATGCCGATTGCTTTCAATTCTTTTCTTATCAATGCTAACTCTTCCATCGGTCCGTTTAAAGACGCTTCTCTATGAAACACATTAATTCGTTCACTTGATAGTATCTTTCTGGCCATTTCGCAAATGCTACGACAATCTGTTTGTTTTTGTAGCTTGGTCAAACGCTCATAAACTGCATCATTTACACGCACCCTGATCAGGTGTCGAAATTGTTCTTGCTCTGCTTTTTTAGGTCTTGACATTGGCGCTTATTCAAAAGTTGTAAGGCATCACGAGTTCCGAGTGAATGCCCCAGCCGTAAGGATGGCGAGATGTTTTTGTCTACAAAAATCCATCTTGCTGCGAACCCAGGTTTGCCAGAAAGCTACCCTCGAAGCTGCTGTTGAACCTCGGTTAAATGGTGAAATTAAATTTGATTGATCTATTAATGTGGGGCGGAAGTTTGCTAAACATTTTTTAAGTTTCGCAGTTCTTCCAACGGTAGGGATGCCCGTAAAAATTGCCGAATTTTCTGCCTCGGTTCGGTCTTGACCTTTTTCAACTTCATGTGAGGATTGCCCTTGTATTTTCGACCTTTTACATTTGGTGTTCCTATCTTACGGGTGTTGGCACTTCGCTCTTCCAGTGCTTCGAGTTGTTGTTCTTTCATGGCTTAAATTTTTGTTGGCTCAAAAGTCGTTAAGCTGGAAAGGGTGGGTACTCTAGTAGGGAAAAATACATGACATTACTTTTGCGTGGTATAAATGTTTTAACAAATCCGACAAGTATCTATCTTAGTATTTCTAAATTATACGCATGACAGAAAAATTGAAATTAGTTCCGGGACAAAAAGCATTTAACGCCTACTATAATAACGGCCTGCCTTTAACCGAGATAGCGCCGTTATCCAAAATCAACTTCTTTATTGGCGCTAATAATTCTGGGAAAAGTAGATTGTCAAGAGAGATTTTGAAAGAATTTTATCGTTATCCTGCTTTTGATCCAAAGAACGCTTTTGCAGCACTTCCTGAAGATGACAAATTTACATTTACCTTAAGAGAATATAAGAGCAAAGACATCGTTTCATTACTTTCCAACTACATACAGCAGTTGGTAGAGCTCGGTGCAACTCAAGTGACATCCGACTTGATACTTGACCTGTTCGAGGGGAATGAACTGATTGATGAGCTACAACTTCAAAATATTTATATGAAGTTCCATAAATTGAATGAAGATGTATCCGCATTGAAAAAAGATGAGTGGGGGTTAGATGAAAATGAAACTCTTTTAAAAAATAAACAAGATGTACTAAAGCTGATACAAAGTATCCTTCCAAGAATTGAGGATCTTTTACCTTTGCCAAATAACGTGCGTTTTAGGGTAAATTATATTCCTATTCTGAGAACATTACGATCTTTTATGGCAGGATCGCACCCAAGTCACGCTTACGCAATTGCCAAAAGGAGTGACTTTCCTAAGATTGAAGGACCGGTTATCGCTAACCGCATCTTTTGGGACTATTTTGCGGAAAATGCAAGAGCTGACAGTTCCCAGAATGGTAAAGAAATGTTATATGATGGGCAACTCCAAATCGATAATTTTTTTACCGGAGAAACCCTTTTTAAAAAAGTTCTCGAACTAAGAAACGATGTTGAGCATCAACGTAACATTCTCACAAAATTTGAGGATTTTCTAAGCAAGCAATTTTTCAATGGTCAAAAAGTTGCTTTGAATGCCATCAGTCCACAGGGTGTAGATGATATTTATGTGAAAATCGGAGATGAAAAGGAATACCCGATCTGTCAATTAGGAGATGGAATTCAGGCAATCATCCTATTAACTTTTCCCTTGTATTTTTATGGGAACAGAACAGGCCATATCCTTTTTTATGAAGAACCAGAACTGTATCTGCATCCTGGGATGCAGCGGATCTTTATTGAAGCTATACTTGCATTCCCAAATGTACAGGTATTCATCGCAACCCATTCCAATCATTTTTTAGATACTTCCGTAGATTACCCCAAAGAGATTTCTATTTTTTCGATGGAGAAGTTAATTACGGAGAACGGAGAGCCAAAATTCAACTTATTAAACCTATCCTCACCAGATATGGCACTATTAAATATGTTGGGTGTGCGAAATTCATCTGTTTTTTTATCCAACTGCTGTATCTGGGTAGAAGGCATTTCTGATCGGTTCTATATTAAACGCTATTTGCAGATGTACTTTGAAATGTATGAAGCTGAGGGTGAAAGAGTTTTTCAGGAAGACCTGCACTTTTCATTTATGGAGTTTGGCGGAAACAATATCGTTCATTACAGTTTCGATGAAGCTGAAACCAATGCTGAAAAAATCCTTGCCACAAAAGTTACCAATAAGATATTTTTGATACATGATAAAGATGCCGGGAAAGAAGATAGGCATAGTGTCCTGACCAAACAACTTGGTAAAAGCTATTATTGCTTGGATACCCTCGAAATAGAAAATCTATTGTCACCAAAGGTATTAATGTTAACACTGCAAGATTTCAAATTAAAAAATGCTAGCGACCTGGAATTTAATGACATTGAACAAGCTGACTATGCAGGTATTCCGTTTATTGAAGTGGTAGGAAAAATTACTGAACTGGATAAATTACGCAAGATATTTCCAGATGTCAAACCAGGTAATACGGCTAAACTCTCCAATAAGGCAGATTTTGCGCGAGTAGCCGTTGAGCATATGCATACATGGGCCGACCTTTCTGAGTCCGCTCAAAAGTTGACAATCGCCGTTTATAAGTTTATCAAGTCACATAACAATCGAACTATCTAAATACGGAGAGGTCTAAATCAGTAGCCAGCCCTTTTAATCAACCATTTTATCAGATTTATTGTCAAATTAATGCTCTATACCAAACAACAACTGGAAACCTTAACGGAAGAAGAGAAATCAATAGCTTCAAAACGATACTTATATAAGGTACACCACGGGGATGTCAAAAAGTTATTGCCACATGAATGTGAGTTTGTTAGCGCAATGCTACCGTATGTCTATACGGATAAAGACTTAACAATACCTAAGTATGATATTTACCAATTGAGCTATTGTGCAGATCCACTTTTTAAGCGGCTGGTATTAACATACTTGTACAATTTGGATTTTCTTAAACCTGTTTCTATAGGCTACCGTAATTTGGATGACGAAGAAATTGTAAGGGATCGAGCAAAATTTGATCAACTTCTTGCCGTTTGGGAGTTAAAGCTCGAGCCATCTTACAGTGATGCTTTTTTGCATGAAGTTAAAATCGAATACTACAGGAAAATCAAGATACTCGAAGATCAATTTCAAAACGGAATGTTTGGCGGAAGGCGTCTTCATGAAAGGGAAATATTGAAGCAAAAGCTATCGGCTTTTTATATTTACTCCGTCACTAGAAGCTTTTTTAGAAGTCATAAAAGTAATTATGTGGCATTCCAGGCAGCTGGATCAACATTTTCCGTTAATATATATAGCTATGTCCATATTGCATCCAGGCACTACATTCCAGATTTAAATGGGATTGGTTCCGAACGAAGTTTTAATAGCGAACTAATATGTATCAACCCGTTTAACTTGCCATATACCGTCAGAGATCTGATTGTGGACTATTTTGACAAGGCACTCGTCAGTTATTTACTGAATCAGGAGTACATGATTTTTAGCCAGGATACGGACTTCTATATTATTTGGTGGAAACATAAAAGATTGACAGAATTGAACTTCCAAATGGGCTATGAAATACGGACTCTATATAAAATAGAGGCAAAAAGGGATAAGGATAAGATCAATCACAATAACTTTTATCAGGTAGACGATAGAATAACATATTTTTACTAAGTAGATTTGATGATGGTTTTACTGGAGCTATTTAAAAAGACGAAGATAAATGTCGGATGCGCTACGATTGAAAGAGATTCTGCTGGGATGCTCGAGTATGAGTTTCAAATTGCACCCAAAACCTTTTTGAACTTTAGCAAGCAGGATTTTAAGACAAAGGATCAGAGAGGGAATACCAATGCGCTAACCAATGCAAAAAGGGCGATAGATTGTCAAACGGATAAAATTTTGAAGTGCTTCGGTTTTCCAATCGATAAGCCGTTTCCTCCTGCCACCAATAAATATATTCAAGCGATAAGCCCTGACCTCAGTAAAACAGACATTCAGTATAAATTGAAACTTTTGCAGGTTCTTGACCTTGCACCAGCAAGCATTATTGCAAATACAAGGACAATTAGGAATAAATTGGAACATTATTACGAAAGTTTTTCGGATAGCGATGTTGAAAATGCCATACAACTTGCTGACCTGTTCATCAACGCCACAGACAGTAAATTAAAGATGGTTTGGTCTTATCGAATTGAAGATGTAAATAGTACCGATAAAAAATGCGATAGTTGCATTGATGTATCTTTTGATGAAGACGAGTTTAAAATAAAGGTAAGCGGTTTCCACAAAGGCGAACATACGGAAATTGAATATACATTCAGAGACATAGAATTTTACCCATTGCTGAAACTGACGTATTCGTTTCATTACCCGCAGGATTTAGAAGATTACTTCATGGAACTTATGCAGATAATTAACCATCCAATTCCTCCAGAAAATATCCATCTGGAGAATATATAGATCGCAAATCACTTATTAAGTTTCTTCTTAGTCAGTTTTAGGATTTCCATCTTCGCCGATTGTATTCTTTTAATAATGTCTTCGATCTCTTCAGCGGTGAACCACTTATAGATAGGACTGTCCCGGTATTCCATTAGTCCTATTGCATTAACTAAATTCCAGTTTGTTTGTGGCCTGTATTGTTGGATAATGAGCGAATTGGTTTCTGATTGAATTTAAATAACTTAGTTCATCCAGTAACTTCTTATGAGGATTACCATTCTTCTTGGACGCTACAAAGCCTTCTTCAATAGCACGGTTTAGCAGTACCGTTTTTACAGAGGTCCTTTTGCTTTCGAAGGTCATCCTGTCAAAAACTATATTTTGCATTTTTCTTCGCTCAGCACCATCGGGAGAAAATTCCGCCGCTAGCAAAGCTTCAATGTTCTTTTCGAACATAGCAAAGTGCGCTATTATTTTACCTCTTACCGGATAAGTCCTTTCTTCGTAATCTGGTTCAAAGCAGTCTGGATCGAAATCTTTTAAGTCAGCCATGTTAAGAATTTATAAGGTCATTTTTAATTTGTCGATGCGTATCATACAAAAATTTTGTGTACATGTTCATTTCCAGATTGAACCTCTTGTTATCGTCAATGGTACGTACAACCTGGTTGTATTCTGCCATTGCCTCCTCTGTATTGAAATAGACAAGGGAATTATAGTCTTCAGGAGGGTAGCTCACGTACAAATGGAATCGCATATGTAAAGTTGGATACTCATATTGGAGTATATCGATGGTTTTTTGTTTGATAAGTTGAGCCAGTTTTTGATCCCTGTTGTCTTCCCTATGGTGATCCATATTATTTGAGATTATGTTTTTGATAACCATGGTCTAAATAATCTTATATTCATCTTTCTTCAAAGCGACATATAATGATTTTAAACCACGCCTAATACAATTGTTAACTTTAGTTATTACTCCGATGCCTGAATTTCTTTTACAATTTTTGTCAACACTGCCTCATCAAATTTCTTTTTGTCAGCAGCCGTTAGATTTGAAAACTCACTGAAATCTTGTGAGTTAACCCTTTTTAATTCCTCAATATTTTTCCAGTATTCATCAGCTTTATCAATAGGTCTAATTTCATTCTGTTTGACTTCAAAAAGATAATTGTCGATATGAATAGGGAAAAATACATTTTTCCAAGTTTCTTCCTGTTTTTTGCGTCCGGCACTCAGCTCAAATTGACAAGCTTTACTCTTCAATGAATGAGTGGAAGCGATGAAAAGAATAGTATCGTGTTCAAGAACATTCTTTTTCATAATGTCTTCAAGATACTGACCTCCTGGAGCATCTTTTTCCCATAGAAAGGTTTTTATACCATTTTTCTTCAACGCATCATTTAGTGTTGATGCGAATAGCCGATCCTTAAAACTGTAAGAAATAAAAAGTTTTTTGTAATTCGTCTCGGATGATATCTCCTTGATTTTTTCTTTATAATCCAGAGCGTGGATATTGAAGAAAGCTTTTAGTATGGTGCGATCTGTCAATACGCTTTTCAATATAGTTTGAAAATCCATAGTTGCATAAACTGGTCTAAGTTCCTTTTCCCCGATGATAAAGGTTTCATTTGACAGGGTGCAATCCACAAAAACTGAAAAATACATAGTACATTCAACAAAAGAACTATTTCGAAAATCCACATTGGTAAAGTAACTTTCAGAAATCGTACAATTACGGAAAACAACTTCTTGGGCAGCAGTTTCTAACGGTGTCCCTGGGGGATAATACGCTAAGGCCATAAACTGACTTTCTTCTATATCACACTCAGTAAACTCAACGTTGAATAGTTCCTCTGCTAATTTCAGTCCCCGAAAACTACAATTATCAAAAATTGAATTATCTAGATCACCTTCATCAATTTCCACATTTCTGAAATTACATTTGAGAAAGGATAACTCAGTCCAACCAAACTGACCATGTGAAAAACGGGAATTTTTGAATGTACAATCAGAAAAAAAGCACTTTTTAAAATACAAAAAGAATCCCCATACATTTTCAAATGTACACTCAATAAATTTGCAATTTTTAAAAATAAATCCCTGAAAGTCACCAGTGAAGTGGAAATTTTTAAAAGTATACGATTTAACACCCACTCCAGGCTCTTCAGTGTGACCCTTTTTTAAGGGTTGTGTGATAAGTTTTTTAGGTGCGACATCTGTGAAATAAAGTAAAACAGATTTTTGATCACGTTTCGGTGCGGCGGCTGTATCTTTCAATTTATTTGAGGTTAATGTAGTGGTCCTGAAAGGTGAATTTAATAATGATAATCGATATATCCATAGTATGTAGAAATCATAATAATCTAACAGTTTCAGTTATTGCCATAATTCTCTACTAGAGCATTGCCCGTTTTTGATTGACTGATACTTGTATTTTAAGTATCGCTTATGAGTAAAACAAAAGACTTCAAACACATCATTTCCATTGACGAAGCAATGGAGATTTTCAAGCGTAACGGACTGATATTTAACCGTGATCAGGTTCGTGAAATCTTGGAATTCATGGATAAAATCGCTAAATTAGTAGTGGAGGAATACGTGAAACGAGTATGAAAATAGCAGATTTATATATACGGGTAAGTACAGATGAGCAGTCCGATAAAGGGTACTCACAAAGGGATCAGGACGAACGGCTAAGAAAGTATTGCGACTATCATAATCTAAAGATTGGACAGGTGATTTATGAAGACCATTCTGCCAAGACTTTTAACCGGCCAGAGTGGAAAAAGCTGCTCATCAGGATAAAAAAACAGAAAGGTAACCAGACAGATATTATCCTGTTTACGAAATGGGACAGATTTAGCAGGAATACCAGTGATGCTTATCAGATGATCTCAACCCTTAAAAAACTAGGGATAGAGCCGCAAGCCATAGAACAGCCTTTGGATATGGCGATACCTGAAAGTAAGATTATGCTGGCTATTTATTTAGCTACACCTGAAGTGGATAATGACAGAAGGGCTTTAAACGTGATTAATGGTATGCGTAGGGCGAAAAAAGAAGGCCGTTTTATGGGTGTCGCACCTAAAGGATATGCAAACAAGATTACGGAAGACGGACGTAAATATATCGGATTGTATGAACCCGAAGCTAAAATTATGCGCTGGGCATTTGAAAAGTTGGCTGAAGGGGGATATAGCCAAGCTGAAATGTTGCGAACTGTGAATAAACAGGGATTAAAAACTAGTCGCAATAACTTTTGGTCAGCACTGAAAAATCCTGTTTACTGCGGTAAAATATATGTCCCTAAAAATAAGGATGAAGAAGGTTATTTTGTTCAGGGGCAACATGATCCATTGATTTCGGAAAGCCTATTCAACAGGGTACAGGAAGTTATTACACAAAAAAAGCCAGTGCATAAAACAAGTATTGCATCGTTGGACGAACTGCCGTTACGTGGTTTCCTAGCATGCCCTAGGTGTAACAAAACCTTAACTGGAAGTCCTTCAAAGGGCAGAACTAAATATTATTTCTATTACCATTGCAATTCAATCTGTGGTTATCGGATAAGTGCAACAATGCTTAATAAGGCGTTTTTAAAGGATATAGAAAAATATAAGCCCTTAGCGGGAATGGAGGACGTTTATGTTAGTTTTATCCACTATTACTACAAAGAAAGAATGTCTGGAAAGAATGATTTAAGGAAGCAGATATTGTCGCAGATTACTGTGCTAAATAAAAGAACAACTAAACTTAGAGAGCTGCTTTTAAATGAAGAATTGGAAGCGGGTGACTACAGGCTAATGAAGTTTGAGAATGAAGAAAAGATAAAAAACCTTGAAAATGACCTCATGGAATTGGCTACCGATCGTACAAATGTGCCTGAAACAGTAAAACAAATGATTAATGCCGCTTTAAAAATCGTTTATAAATATCCTGAACAGACAGTTTCTTTTCAAAGAAAATTTGTAAACGCCATTTATCCACAAAAATTGGTATTTGATAACGGCACTTATCGAACCACAAAAACCAATCCTGGAATTGCACTTATTGCGTTGATAAACAAAGAGTTGTGTAGAAACAAAAATGGGATAGAACTAGATTTTTCTAGTCTATCCCATCAAGTGATCCCGCTGGGATTCGAACCCAGGACCACTACATTAAAAGTGTAATGCTCTACCAGCTGAGCTACGGAATCAAAGTTTTTTTGTGAACTTTACTTTAAGCGTTTCCTTTTAAAGTGGTGCAAATATATAAGTACGTTAAGTAATCTGCAAATTATTCTTTTCGAAATCGCATACCATACTGATTGTTAGCCTAATTAATTATTCTTAGGCGATAAAATTGAGCAATAATTGGTTCAATTCGTCCTTATGAGTGATAAAAAGCCCATGTGGTGCGCCCTCAAATCGGTAGTAAGCTGCGTTCGGAAGTTGTAAAGATGTTAACTCGCTCGTTGCTTTAATTGGAACAATTTTGTCATCTTCTCCATGTACAATCATCACCGGTATAGTAATCGTGCTTAAATCAGTTCTAAAATCAGTCTCCGAGAAAGAACGAACGCATTGTGCTGTGGCACGCGGACTGGACACAATCGCAAGGTTCCACATCCAGTTCTGAATTTCCTGGCTCACCGGTTTATTTAATACACCTTCGCTAAAGAACTGCTTCCCAAATTCTGCAAGAAATGCTGGTCTGTCTTTGTGAATGTTCGCAACAATCTCATCAAACATTTCTCGAGGTACGCCTTCTTCATGGTCTTCAGTCTGTACCAATAAGGGAACAACCGTGCTCACCAAAACTGCTTTGGCAACTCTTCCTGAACCATAACGTCCAAGATACCTTACTACCTCTCCACCCCCCATAGAAAAGCCTATAAGAGTTACCTCAGTTAAGTTCAAAGCCATTAGGACTTCATGTAAATCATCCGCAAAAGTATCGTAATCGTAATTGCCCCAAGGCTTGTCCGACTGTCCGAAACCGCGTCTGTCATAACTGATACAACGGAAACCTGCTTCCACCAAGGCATTAACCTGGTATTCCCACATCTCATGTGATACCGGCCAACCATGGATCAACACTACGGGTTTCCCCGTTCCCAGGTCTTCAAAAAACAGATTTACTGAATTGCTGTTCTCAACGTTTTTTTTTATGTAAGGCATATTGCTTTGTTTTATGTTCTCTGTTTAACAGACGGCCACCTCAATTGTTTATTTCGGGAGGAATCCTTCGCTATAATTATAATATATCCCCATATTTGGATTCGATAACGAAAAGGTAAGATACAATAAAGAAACTTATAGGCATGAATAAAGCAATATTTTTAGATAGGGACGGCGTGTTAAATCATGAGATCTATGATTACATCACCAGAGTTGAAGATTTTGAAGTGCTAGAATACCAGATTCCTCCTTTGAAGAAATTGTATGATGAAGGCTATCTATTAATCGTGATCACTAATCAGGGTGGAATAGCACTGAATCGTTATACTGAGGAAGAATTGGCAGAAATGCACCAGATTCTGTTTGACAAGTTTGAAGCGCAGGGTGCAGTAATTACTAGCTTTTACCATTGTCCGCATCACCCAACTGTTGGCGGAGATTGCGCTTGTCGCAAACCTAAATCCGGAATGCTTCTGGAGGCTATCGTGACTTATGATATCGATGCTGAGTTGTCAATTATGATTGGTGATAAGCCGCGCGACGTCGATGCTGCAAACGGAGCAGGGGTAAGGGGCATTGAGATTGTTCCAGATGAACAGATTGATTATGATCTTGTTAAACGTGTGCTTGCCGGTACCGCTATGAAAACTTCTTCTGAAGGATTAAAAAAGCTGATAGGCTAGTTGTCCTTTAAGCTATTACAAGTATTTGGGCAAAAAAGAAGTGGTAACGATTATCTCATTGCCACTTCATAATTATTATAGTTTCGCTTACTGTTGAGTTATTGAAGCAGCAGCCTTTTTGTGATCAGCTAAAAATGTAGCCAATCCGCTATCAGTTAATGGGTGCTTTAATAATCCTAAGATAGCAGTCAATGGCCCGGTCATCACGTCTGCGCCTAATTTAGCACAAGCAATAATGTGTAACGGTCCACGGATAGAGGCCGCTAAGATTTGAGTAGGGTAGCCGTAGTTGTCAAAAATGGTACGGATATCTTCAACTAATGTTAGTCCTTCAGAACCTATATCATCTAAACGACCAAGGAACGGAGATACGTAAGTAGCACCTGCTTTTGCAGCCAATAGCGCCTGACCAGCAGAGAATATTAGCGTACAGTTGGTTTTGATTCCTTTTGACGAGAAGTATTTGATCGCTTTAATACCGTCTTTGATCATCGGAACTTTCACCACAATCTTTGCATCCAGTGCAGCTAATGCTTCACCTTCTTTAATGATCTCGTCATACGTTACGGCGATAACTTCTGCACTCACATTGTCGTCCACGATATCGCAGATTGCTTTGTAATGGGCAATAACTTTGTCTTCACCGCTGATTCCTTCTTTTGCCATTAAACTTGGGTTGGTGGTTACACCATCTAAAATACCAAGGTCTTGTGCTTCTTTGATTTGGTCTAGGTTCGCTGTATCAATGAAAAATTTCATGCTTATTTAATTTTAGAATTACTGATTAAGAATAGGGCTAAATTAGGTATTATGAATTTAAATTGCAGAACTGGTTGTCTATTTAATTTCACATTATAACTTGGCGTTATTGGCCTATTGCTTAGCTACTCTTTTCTCAGCCATAAGTCTGTCTACAACTTCTTTTAGTTTCTTAGGATCCTTAGCATATTTTTCCAGATCAATGATCTCTACTTTTCTAAAGTCTATCGGATGACTTTCACTTTGAAGTGAGATGGTGCCGCTTTTTAAAAGTGCGCCTTCTTCTGCACCCCCAACAGGATCACTTTGTGGTTTTTGATACCTCAACACTTCTTCGCCGTTTGCGTAATGCACAATTGTAGAATCACCTAATACAAGCACTTCTACACGTACCCATTGGTCTCCGCTGAAAGTAGGAGAGTTGGAGTCGATACAATGTGTTTTGATAATCCTTCCATTTTGAACGAACTGTGTTCCTGGTGTACAAATATTCGCAGTACTGCGTTTTCCATTACCCGATCCACCTAATAGTTGTACTTCAATAGAATTAGGGAAGTCTTGATCTTTACCCATGGTTTTTGGATCTTGTCCGTGGATCATGATTCCGCTGTTGCGAAATGCCCAGCCTTCACCACCTTTAACCTGATTTCCAGTGAAACGATATTCCACACCAATTAAATAATGAGAGAATTGTTTCTTATAGAAAAGGTGTCCGTATTGCTTATCAAAGTCCGTGTATTTATCATAGCGCACTTCCAGTTGTCCGTTTTCCACTCGGAAGGTATTGTTATAATTGTCGTTTAAATCGTGCTTTCTGATTTTGATGTCCCAGCCTTTAAGGTCCTTTCCATCGAACATCTGTACCCATTTCGGTAGAGGAGTGGCGGTTTTTGAGCTTCCTAAAAAGAGGAGCGGGGCAGTTAACAATACTGCTGCTTTAAATAATACGTTTAATTTCATATTGTGGTTATATATTCAACTAATTTAGGGAATATAAGACCAGATTTGCAATAAGGATGTGTTTGATTTATATTGGGGTTTATGAATTCCCATTTTTACTTATAGAAAAGTAAAAATGGGCAAGCACCTCTTATCGCATCGCTACAACTTTCTACCCTTGCTTCGTTCCCGCCCTGGGGGAGTTCAAAAGGAGCTGATCGTAAAAGACTTGCCCGGGACAAATGTAGCAATAGAATTGAATTCCCAAAAGAGTAAAGTGCATTTTTTTGCGGTATTGGGTAGATAGAGGTGTAACGCAGTGATTGGCAAGGAAATGATTTTATCCTTTTTCAAAACGTTTCTAAATAACAGAAATTACAATTTCACATTATTATAACCGTTATATTGTCATATTGTTAACAATGAAACCTCACGTTTCCAAACTACTGCATATTTTTTAAAAAACGTGCCATTATTATAATAGGTCGTTATTTTTTTATAACTTAGTGTTCCTAATACACTATACCAAATCAATTACTAAACGAGACTTATGGAACTAAACCAAGAGAACCAAGGGTTATATGACCAGCGTTTTGAGCACGACGCATGCGGCATAGGATTTGTTGCCCATATTAAAGGCAGAAAATCCCAGCAAATCATTTCTGACGCAATAACCATACTTGAAAATCTTGATCACCGAGGAGCCTGTGGAGCTGAAATCAATACTGGCGATGGTGCCGGTATCATGATTCAAATACCTCACGAATTCTTATACGACGAATGCCTTAAAATTGGCTTTAGTCTGGAAGAGTCAGGTAACTACGGCGTGGGTATGCTATTTTTACCTAAAGATGTAAGAGCAAGAGAAGAGTGCAGAGAGATCATCTATCGTGCTGCCGAAAAATTAAACCTGGAAGTACTAGGCTTTAGAAAGGTGCTTACCAATACTGAGGGTATCGGGAATATGGCCCTTTCTGTTGAACCTGAAATGGAGCAGGTTTTTATTGCCCGTCCTAACGCAATCGCCGCAGGTGCCGACTTCGAACGCAAGCTTTACGTATTCAAAAACTATCTATCAAAGACAATTAACAGTACTGTGAAGGGTATCAATGGCGAGTTTTACATCGCATCCTTCTCTTCCAGAACTATTGTATATAAGGGTCAGCTGACTTCTTTGCAAGTCAGAACTTACTTCACCGAGCTTAGCGACAAACGTGTAGTTTCGGCATTTGGCCTAATTCACTCTCGTTTCGCTACGAACACTTTCCCGTCCTGGAAACTGGCTCAGCCATTCCGGTACATCGCTCATAATGGGGAAATTAATACTTTACAGGGTAACTTAAACTGGTTCCGTGCAGGTGTCAAATCATTTGCATCCACATACTTTACCGCTGAAGAATTAAATATTTTACTTCCTGTTATCGATGAGACCAACTCTGATTCAGGATGTTTAGATAACGTTGTCGAATTGCTATTACACTCCGGTCGTTCATTGCCTCATGTTTTAATGATGTTGATTCCAGAAGCTTGGGATGGTAATGACGATATGGACGAACTTAAACAACATTTCTACAAGTTCCATGCTACTTTGATGGAGCCTTGGGATGGTCCGGCGGCGGTTTCCTTTACTGATGGAAATCTGATCGGTGCTACCTTAGATCGGAATGGGTTACGTCCTCAACGTTATGCAATTACTGAGGACGATATCGTAATAATGGCTTCTGAAGCTGGTGCTTTGGCATTAGATCAAAGTAAAATCATCGAAAAGGGCCGCTTGACACCTGGCAAAATGTTCATTGTGGATATGGAACAAGGCCGTATTATCTCAGATACTGAGATCAAACAACAAGTTTGTGGAAGCAGGCCTTACGGTGAGTGGATCAATAAGTATCAGATTAAACTAGAGGAACTTCCGGAGCCACGTGTGGTTTTTAGCGGACTTTCTGAAGAGTCTATTTTCCGCTATCAACAAGTGTTCGGTTACAGCAGAGAGGATATTGATCTTGTGCTTAAGCCAATGGCCGTTGAAGGTAAAGAGGCAATTGGTTCAATGGGTACCGATATTCCATTGGCTGTGCTTTCTCAAAAACCGCAACATCTTTCTTCTTATTTTAAACAATTGTTCGCGCAGGTAACCAACCCACCCATCGATCCGATCAGGGAGAAAGTGGTAATGAGTCTTGCCGGATTTATGGGCGCCAACGGCAACTTACTAGAGGAAACTGCAATGCAGTGCCATTGTGTAGGTATCAAACATCCGATATTAACAAATACAGAACTTGAGAAATTAAGAAGTATCGATACCGGGGTATTCCAATCTAAAACCTTGCAGACTTATTTCAGGGCCGATGGTAAAGTTGGTTCTATGGCTAAAGGTATTGAACGTTTATGTCGTTATGCTGTTGATGCTGTGGAAGACGGCTTCCAGGTAATCGTACTTTCCGATAGGGCATTAGATTCTGAGCATGCCGCAATCCCTTCATTATTGGCAGTTTCTGCTGTCCATCATCACCTGATCCGTAAGGGATATCGTGGAGCGGTAGGTATCGTAGTAGAAGCTGGTGATGTTTGGGAGGTTCATCACTTTGCAACCTTGATTGGCTTTGGTGCAACTGCTGTTAACCCTTATTTAGCTTTAGAAACCATCACCTCTTTTGAGAAGGAAGTGGATATCAAAGCAGCTAAACTGATCAGTAATTATATCTACTCTATTAATGGCGGACTATTAAAGATCTTCTCTAAAATGGGAATCTCTACTTTACAGTCTTATCATGGTGCACAGATTTTTGAGATTTTGGGGATCAATAAGTCGGTAGTAGACAAGTACTTCAGTGGTGCGGTTTCAAGAATAGGTGGATTAGGGTTAGATGAGATCGCTCGTGAGACGCTTATTAAACACAACAGAATCTTTAAATTGGCTACCCGTCCGGATACTATTCTTCCGACTGGTGGTAAATATCAGTGGAAACGTAAGGGTGAGCAGCATTTGTTCAATCCTCAGACGATTCACTTGTTGCAAAATGCAACCCGCAAAAATGATTACAGCACATACAAACAATATGCTAAACTGGTAAATGAGCAAACATTACAGGCTTATACTATTAGAGGTTTGTTTGAATTCAAATATAACCGTCCTGCCGTTCCGTTATCTGAAGTTGAGCCAATAGAGAACATTCTAAAGCGCTTTGCGACAGGAGCGATGTCCTTCGGTTCCATTTCTCATGAGGCCCATTCTACTTTAGCTATCGCTATGAACCGCATTGGTGGAAAGAGCAATACTGGTGAGGGTGGTGAAGATGAATTGCGTTATGATGTTTTGCCAAACGGCGATTCTATGCGTTCAGCTATTAAACAGATTGCGTCTGCACGTTTCGGGGTAACGAGTTACTACCTGACTAACGCGGATGAATTGCAAATTAAAATGGCACAGGGTGCTAAGCCCGGTGAGGGCGGACAGTTGCCGGGTCATAAAGTTGATGATTGGATCGCTAAGGTTCGTCATGCTACACCGGGAGTTGGTTTGATTTCGCCTCCGCCACATCATGACATTTATTCTATCGAAGATTTGGCTCAGCTGATCTTCGACTTAAAAAATGCCAACCGTGCAGCGAGAATTAACGTGAAACTGGTTTCTAAAGCTGGGGTAGGTACCATTGCCGCTGGTGTTGCTAAAGCACATGCAGATGTAATTCTGGTATCAGGTTTTGATGGGGGAACAGGTGCTTCACCTTTAACTTCAATCCAGCACGCAGGCTTACCATGGGAACTTGGCTTAGCTGAAGCGCATCAAACTTTGGTGAAAAACCGCTTGAGAAGTAGGGTTGTTTTGCAAACAGATGGTCAGCTTAAAACGGGTAAAGACATTGCAATTGCTACTTTGTTAGGAGCTGAAGAATGGGGTGTAGCAACTGCTGCATTAGTAACCGCGGGTTGTATTATGATGCGTAAGTGTCATCTAAATACTTGCCCTGTTGGGGTTGCTACTCAGGATCCAAACCTTCGTAAGTTGTTTACAGGAGAGGCTGATCATGTGGTGAATTTGTTCCACTTTCTTGCGGAGGAACTTCGTGAGACTATGGCTGAACTTGGTTTCCGTACCATTGAAGAGATGGTTGGTCAGTCGGACGCTTTAGGTGTTCGTGCTGTTGCGGAGGAAGATTGGAAACAGAAAGACCTTGATTTATCTGCCATTCTATTTAAAGCGCCAGACAATGGATTAAGCTTGTATCAAACTGAGGAGCAGGATCATGGATTAGCTGAGGTATTAGACCACGAGTTGATTAAAGCAGCACAGCCTGCATTGGCAAGTAAAGAGCCGATTTATGCGGAGTTTGCGGTTAAGAATACCAATCGTGCGATAGGCACTATGCTATCAAATGAAGTATCTAAAGTATATAAGGGTCAGGGACTTCCTGCCGACACCATAAACTTTAAGTTTAAGGGTTCTGCCGGTCAAAGTTTCGGTGCTTTTGCTGCAAAAGGAATCTCACTACAGCTGGAAGGTGAGGCGAATGACTACGTTGGTAAAGGATTATCCGGTGCCCGTTTGTCGATCTATCCTTTCGGGAATGTGAAATATGTTCCTGAGCAAAATATCATCATCGGAAACGTTGCTTTATATGGCGCTACTTCTGGTGAGTTGTTTGTTCGCGGACAAGCTGGTGAACGTTTTGCAGTGCGCAATTCTGGTGCAACTGCGGTTGTAGAAGGCTTAGGAGATCACGGTTGCGAGTATATGACTGGTGGTGAGGTATTAGTAATTGGAAGTACAGGGTCTAACTTTGCTGCAGGTATGAGTGGTGGTGTTGCCTGGATCTACGATTCAAAAGGCGACTTTGCCAGTAAGTGCAATAAGGAGATGGTGGATCTTGATCCTCTTGATGAACAGGATGAATTGAGAATTAATCATTTATTGAAGATGCATGTAAAACTGACTGATAGCAACTTAGCTAAGTTCTTGTTAAGTGATTGGGCAACTCAATCTTCACATTTCATAAAGATATTTCCGAAAGAATACAAAGCAGTTTTATTAAGTAAGGTAAACCAAATAACAATATCTTAAGCAATGGGAAAAGTAACTGGATTTTTAGAATATGAAAGAACTGCTCCTGCAAAAGAAGATGCAAAAGAGCGTTTAAAACACTATAACGAGTTCGTAAAAGATCTTGGAGACGAACAAATAAATCACGAAGCAGCAAGATGTATGGACTGCGGTGTACCTTTTTGCCAATCGGGTTGTCCGCTTGGTAACGTTATACCTGAATTCAACGATGCTGTATATTCTGGCGACTGGCATTTGGCTTCCACAATTCTGTTGAGCACGAATAATTTTCCTGAATTTACAGGCAGGATTTGTCCGGCGCCATGCGAGTCTGCATGTGTTTTAGGGATCAATAAATCTCCTGTTTCAATTGAAGAGATTGAGAAGCATATCATTGAGGTTGCTTTCGAGAAGGGATATATTAAAGCAGAGCAACCTTTAATCCGTACTGGTAAAAGAGTAGCAGTAATTGGCTCTGGTCCAGCGGGTATGGCTGCCGCAGTTCAACTAAATAAAGCAGGTCATGAGGTGGTTGTTTACGAACGTGACGATACCCCAGGTGGTCTCTTGAACTACGGCATCCCTGATTTTAAACTACAAAAGGATGTGGTTAGAAGGCGTATTGCGCTGATGGAGAAAGAGGGTGTATTATTCAAATGTAACTCAAACGTTGGTGTTAACGTAGAACTAAACACATTGTTGAGAGAGTTCCAGTCGATCGTTTTAGCTGGTGGTTCAACTATTCCGCGTGATCTTCCTGCTCCGGGCAGGGATGCAAATGGCGTTCATTTTGCGATGGATTTCCTTAAGCAACAGAACAAGCGTGTCAGGGGTTTCGATATTGGCGGAGAGCCATTAACTGCAACAGGGAAAGATGTGATTGTGATTGGTGGTGGTGATACCGGATCTGATTGTGTGGGTACTTCAAACCGTCAGGGTGCGAAATCGGTTATGCAATTTGAAATTATGCCGATGCCATCGTCTTTACGTACTCAAAATATGCCTTGGCCAACGTATCCGATGATACTTAAAGTGACTTCTTCACATGAAGAAGGTTGCGAAAGGGGCTGGGGGATTAATACTAAGGAGTTTATCAAAGACGAGCAGGGTAATCTTAAAGCAGTGAGAGTGGTTGATGTGGAATGGGAAATTGATCCATTCGGCAGGCCATCGAATTTTAAAGAAACGCCAGGCACAGAAAGAGATCTACCTTGTCAGCTGGTTTTATTGGCCATGGGCTTCTTACATCCTCAAAAGGAAGGATTGATTGAGAAGTTGGGAGTTGAGCTTGATGCCAGAGGTAATGTAAAAGCTGAAGAAGGTAAATTCCAGACCAATATTGCAAAGATATTTGCCGCCGGTGATATGCGCCGCGGACAATCTTTAGTAGTTTGGGCGATCTCTGAAGGTCGTGAAGCAGCACGTAAAGTTGACCAGTATTTAATGGGACACAGCAGTTTACCATCTAAAGATGGTATTCCATACGCATAAGGTTTTTTTAACTTATGCGGGTGTTCAACGTAACGTTGAACACCCGCATTTTGTTACTTCCGTATCAGATGGTTATAGGGAAACGTTTGTCGGACTTTTCTTGCCAATTGACAACATTTCGATAGTTTTTTCTAATCGATTGATCCTCGTTGATTCTTGTTTCGCTGTCAAGATCCATAACACGTATTCCTTTTGATGCGAATATGCTAATTCCTTAAAAAAGGCGGCGGCAAATGGGTGTTGTAAAAGCATCGTTGAGAAGTCCGCTGGAGGATAAACCTTCTTATTTTCTACATCAATGAACTCCGAAAACTCATTCGTTTTTATCTGCGTATTTCCAACCCCAGATGACTTAACATCTTCAATAGGTTTTATTCTCAATCCTGTCCAGGTGTCATCTATAGACGCCGAACCGCAAGGGCTTAGTCCATATTGATCCAGCTCGACCCATTTAGCCATTTTCAGGTCCGTGGGTATTCCAGAAGTTTTTTTAGGGTAGGCAATCCACACGACAACTTCAGATTTTATGCTGGAAGCCCATGACTCAAGCGCATCTTTTAGTTCTAAACTATTTTTAACAAATAGAAGTAGTGCGTCAAAAGATTCTGTTCGCTCATTTTCCAGTATAATAGTAGAGGTGTCTCCGAGAATTGATGCACCTTGTTCTGGAGGAATTCCTAGCACCACTTTAAAGCCTGGTTTAAGGTATAGTTTTTTTAGTAGTGCGTTTTCCATATCCAATTAGAGTTATTTAATCAAGTAATGAAGATCGATAATTAAAGGGGGGTTTCGTAGAGATACCAATATTAGAGCCTTAGCTTCGCGAAGAAATCCCAAAGTACAATTCCAGCAGCGATAGTGATGTTAAAGGAGTGTTTAGTTCCAAATTGAGGTATTTCTATACATTTGTCTATTTGTTTCATAACTTCTTCATCTACTCCATTTACCTCATTTCCAAGTATTAAAGCGTATTTCTTATTTTTATCAGGTGCAAAGGTATTGAGCATTGTACTCCCGGCAGCTTGTTCTATTGCCAGAATTTCGTAGCCCTGATCTATTAAAGATTCAACAGCGTTTAGCGTAGTTTCAAAGTATTTCCAGTCTACAGATTGTGTGGCACCTAACGCGGTTTTTTCAATTTCGCGGTGTGGCGGTTGGGCGGTGATGCCGCATAATGCGATACTTTCTATTGAAAACCCATCAGATGTTCTAAAAATCGAGCCAATGTTATGCATGCTTCGAACGTTATCTAGCACCATGACTACCGGAAGCTTTTCCTGAGTCTTGAATTCTTCGACAGAGACTCTGTTAAGCTGATCTAATTTTAGTTTTTCCAATGCTTTCAGTGTTTGGTATAAAATTCCCTCCTAAATTCCGGCGTATGCCAGAATTTAGGAGGGGGTAGTGTTTAAGGGCCGAGGGGCTGATACCTGCCTTGGCCGAGATGTAGAATTCAGGACTGATCGTTTTTAAATTGCGCTTGCTCCGTTGCCTATTTCGCTTAGGTAAATTGCTGCTGGGTATCCCACGCGTTCTACATAGTAATCTGTCAGCTCTTTCGCAAACTCTTCCTCTTTTCCTTTTTTTAATAATGCAATTGCACATCCACCAAAACCGGCTCCAGTCATCCGCGCGCCAATAACATGGTCATAATCTCTGCAAAAATCCACGACTGTATCTAGTTCAAGACCTGTAACCTCATATAAATCTTTCAGCGATTGATGTGAAGCATACATCAAACGACCAAAATCTTCTAAGCCCCCGTCATTTAACGCTTTTGCTGCCAGATTTACCCTATCGTTTTCCTTGATCACATGAGTTGCACGCTTTAACACCGTTTCATCTTCAATCAAGTGCTTATGCAATGTAAATTTCTCATAGTTGAGCTCGCAAAGGTTGTTGAGCTTAATTTCTTTATTTAGATCTGCCAGAGCTTTCTTACATTCAGCAACCCGCTCATTGTATTTAGATTCAGCCAGCTTACGCGGTTTATTCGTATTGATGATCGCAAGGTTGTAATCACCAAGTTCACAGTCAACAATCTTATATTTTAAGGTATCACAATTCAGCACAATGGCTTTATTTGCTTCCCCGAAAGCAACAGCGAACTGGTCCATAATACCACAATTGACACCAATGAACTCGTTCTCAACCTTTTGTGCAAGTAAAGGAATCTGTATCCGCTCAAGACCTAAATTAAAATAATCATTCAGCGCGTAAGCCATAATAACCTCGATAGATGCTGATGAAGACAAGCCTGAGCCAATTGGGATATTACCAAAGAACAGCATGTCCAAACCCGTAGAAATTTCATGATCTTTTAGTAATTCATTAAAAACTCCAAGGGGATAGTTATACCATTCTGAGCCTGTTTTAGTGTATTGCTTGTTCAATTCCATAGCCACTTCTTCCTCAAAGTTTAGGCTATTGAAGCGTAGCATTTTATCATTATTTGGGGCTATTAACAACCAGGTTCCTAAAGTAACCGCGCATGGCATAACCAATCCTCCATTATAATCAATGTGTTCTCCAATTAGATTCACTCTTCCAGGTGTGAAATAACTTGCCGTCGCTTCATGGGTGTATTTCTCAGAGAATTTTTGGGTTAATTCCGCTTTCATTGTAATTTTTTAAATTAATGTTTTAGTTTTAGATAAGTATTGATAGTATTGTTATCAATACAAGAATCGGTCTCTAATATACAATTATGTACCGAATCATGTAAGTTCATTCCATAAACTTTATAGTAAGCAGATGAAGACTAACTTAGTAAAAACCGGTAAAGTCATAGATGGAAAGGAAGTTCTAGGAATAGAACTGACTAACACTAAGGGCAGTTACGTGAAGATATACAACTACGGCGCTATTGTAAGCAAATTCATTGTTACTAATGTGCATGGCGACAAACAAGATATCGTACTTGGCTTCGATGATATAGAGCAATATGTAAGCGCAGAATACCTCGCAAATTATCCTTATTTAGGTGCTGTAATTGGCCGTTATGCGAATAGGGTAAAGGGTGGACAGTTTTGTATTGATGGTAAATCTTACCATCTTTTTACTACTCCTGATGGTAATTCTTTACATGGAGGAGCAGCCGGTTTTGATAAGAAAGTGTGGGAAGTGTTATCCACTATAGATCCAAGTGTTACATTACAATATATTAGTCCGGCCGGCGAGGAAGGTTATCCCGGAAATTTAACCGTACAGTTAACCTACAAATTATCTGACGATGATGAATTGATTATGGATATCAAAGCGTCTACAGATGCACCGACTGCAGTCAATTTTACCCATCATGGTTATTTTAATCTTGCTCCTGATGGAGGATCTGTAGCAAATCACGTCCACAGAATTCCCGCCAGCAACTACTTAGAACAAAACGATGATTATACTGTTACAGGGAAAATTTTACCTGTTGAAGGAACCATCTATGATTTTTTAGGTCCGAAACCCATAGGGCAGGACTGGGATCCTGCTGAAGGATATGACCAATCGTTCGTTTTAGACCAACATTCAGGAGAGATGACACTTGCCTCAGAAACTACTGAAGCTCAAAGTGGTTTAAAACTTTCTGTTTATACCACAGAACCCATAGCTCATTTTTACACGGCAAAATACACGGATGTGAAAAACGGTAAAGCTGGAAAACATTATGCGCCGTTTAGTGCATTCTGCGTAGAAACACAACATGCCCCTAATGCAATCAATATACCTGAGTTTCCAGGTACATTGCTAAGACCTAATGAGACCTATTCGCAATCTACAATTTTCAAGATAGAGCACCTCGGTTAGCTTGAACTGCACAGGTTAAATTCTCATCTCCAGACAAACCAAATGATAAGGTTGTGTGTTGTTAAAACATGATTAAATCTCCCAATAGAATTATTAAGACTTCAGTTTTACTATGCTGCATAGCATTACTTTTTTCCTGTAAAGGTGAATCTTCAAATCACTATGGTTCTGCAGTTGCTGACAGCATAGCAAACGTCGATAGCGTGAAGCCCGAAGCAGGACAAAATCCTATACCAGGTACTGATAGTATTTTTAATACGAACTCAGTGCCCGTTAGTGAAAAAGATTTAGGCAAATTCCCATACCTTAAGTTGCCGGAGTCTTACACATTCAACTACGAGAAAGAAATAAGTCTGTCAAATATTAAAGATATTGATAAAGAATATTTTGCAGTATATGGAAAATTGATACCAAAGGAAGGAAAGACCTTTAAAGCTACTCTTGAGAAAAACAGGACAGATGGAAAGCGATTTAATAGTTTAGAATTGCAAAGAAGCATAGATAAATCCATTGCAGATTTAGGTGGAATTAAGCTAAAAACAGTACCAATTACAAATAAAGAATGGGATCGAGTTGGACAAAAAGATCTCATTGAAAAAAAATACGGATATTCCATAAGTCTCAATAGTTTGGATGATATACAGACTTATTTCATTCGCACTAAAACTGAAGAAGTGTGGATTCAGGTATATCTTTTGAATGAGGAGAGTGGCAATATCACTGTCTTAGTGAAGGAAGTTGGACAATAACTAAAGGATTTTGTGCGCATAAGCAAATTTTAAGAGGCCAACTACCGATTGGGTGTTTGTCTTCCTAAAGATGTTTTTGCGATGGGTTTCTACTGTACGCTCACTAATAAAAAGCTTGTCTGATATTTGCTTGTTAATAAGCTCGTTACCAATTAGTTTGATGATTTAAATTTCCCGGTTGGTTAATCGCAATTGCACTTCCTTTTTAGTAAAATTGTTAAGTATTTCCTTTGTGACCTGTTGATCGAAATAGTTTCCTCCCTCTATCACTTTATCCAGAGCTGCCAACAGTTCCAGTCTCCCCGTATTTTTTTAAGATGTAGCCTGAAATGCCGGCATCAAGCATTTCTTTAATTACTTCGGCGGTACCAAACATTGATATTGCAATGATCTTGATAGAGGGATACGGCTTCTTAATCGACCTAGTAAGTTCAATTCCGCTAATTACCGGCATACTCACATCAGTAAGTAAAATATCTACATTTAGCTCTGGGAGCATACTTAAGACAAGGTCCGGCTCTCGACTGAAACCTACAACTTTATATTTTCTGATTCTGACAATAAAGATTGTATTCCATCGATAACTAACTGATGGTCATCAACAATAAATAGGCGTTTCTGAGTCATTTTCGAAGATACTTAGAAAGGATAATAAAAGTCAATTGCGATATTAATCAACAGGGAGCGTTAAACTTATCAAGCATCTTTCATCTTCACAATTTTCAAAATGGAATTTGACACTACTGCCGTACAATTGCTTATAGTTGTCGCCATATTCTTGTAGGTCTGCCAGTAAAACTGGGTTTGCACGAAGGCTGTAGTCCATTTCCAGTAATATACTTTGGTCTTCGATTAACAGAATCATGCTGAGTGTCACGGGTTGATTGGAGTGAACTTTACAAAATGGCTCCATGATATTTACGAGAGCCAATGGCGCTATTGATTTATCACCAGGATCTCCCTGTGTCTGAAGATTTATAGTTAGGTTGTTGTTGTACTTATTGAGATCAATGAAATGAATAAAGCTATATATGGCGCCCATTTCTTCTATCAATTTTGTGTATTGTTGACGGTTGCTGTATAGCCGGTACCTAAGAAGATCTGAGAAAGTGAGGATCGCTTCGGAAGTATTTTCAGCCATATCTGAAGCTGATTGCTTCAGTTGCGACAGAGATCTCATTAAGAAATCAGGACTAATATTAGTTTTGAGCATATCTAATTTAACCCGTTCAATCTCCTGCTGTTCTTTCTCCATCTCCATATCTGTATGTCCTTCTTCATTCTTTTCCATAAAGAAAAGCATCATTGAAAATATCAGAAAGTTGAGCAAATAGTTACCAAGGTTACTGGCATAGGAGATCATATAACTAGAATTAGCAGTCTGATGGGTACTTAAATGAACGAAATTCTTATTGTACATAACATCGATCGCTGGTATCATAAAGTAGCATGCAAGCACGATAGACCAGAACTTAAAATTCTTATTTCGTTTAAAAAAGTACGGGATGAGGTAAAGACAATAGGTATAAAAAAAGACTGCGATTAGCAGGTTGTCGAGAATGAAATGGTTAAATAATATGGCGGGAGTGATAGGTATCTTTACCGTTAGTAACGTTCCTGCAACTAATACCCATGTCCAATAAACTACATGTGCAATCCAGCGATACCTGGTAAAATATACCAGACGGTTTTTATTGTTAATCTCCAATTCTACAATATCAGCCATGCTTAAAGGTTAATAGAAAGGTCTACTTCAAACCTGTCTTTAAAGTTATTGATGGCCAAATCGTGGCGTTGGGGATATAAAATTTCCAGCCTGCGTTTGACATTTTTTAATCCTATACCACCTTTATATTCAGAGATAGATTGGCCAACAAGGTTGAATGGTTTGCTATTTTGCAGCTTGAAATGCACTAATTCTTCTGTAACATCTATTTCAAGGTTTATCCATGACTTTCCAAAACTAGTCTTGGTGCCATGTTTGAAGGCGTTTTCAAGAAAATTAATGAGTAACAATGGTGCAATCTTCTTATTACCGATTTCTCCGTTTATTTGCACCGTAACCTTAATTTGGTTCTCGTTGTGCCTCAATTTCTCAAGCGCGATATAACTATCAGTAAACGTGAATTCATTTGCTAAGGGTACAAGATCAGCCTTACACTCATATAGCATATAATACAAAAGAGACTCTAGTCTTTCTATAATTACCTTTGTTTGCGTTGATTTTTTCATGCTCAGTGCATAGATGTTGTTCAACGTATTAAAAAGAAAATGAGGATTTATCTGTGACTTTAAAAAGCTGCTTTCCAATGCAATTTTCTGTGTCTTGTATTGTTGTAGCTTCTTTAATCCCTTTTGCTGGTCATAGATATCAACAAAATAATAGAAGGCTATAAAGATCGATAGAAAAATAAGGTAGCTGGAATAGTATCTAATTAAGAGGCCTAAGAAGCTATTGTCTGCCTTGCCTGGGGGATTTGCTACCGGGCTGAAAATTGAGGTAAGTGTTAAGGTTTGCACAAGATACCAGAACAAAATTACACCTACCAGAGACATCCAGTAGTAATACTTATTAGATTTCTTCGAGAGTGGTACAACAAAAAAAAGGAAAGTGTAGGCAACAAAAAAAAAAACTATAAATCTGATAGAGAAACTTGCGATCACAATGCTATTGGGATAACCGAGCTTGAAGAAACGAATGCTATTGACATAACTGAAATAGAACGAGGCCAATAATCCCAGCCAGAAAATAAGATGGAGCATCCACCTGTTATTTTGAAATGCCCTGGAAGCTTGTTGTTTAAATATTGAGTTTGCCATCTGCGTTGCTGGCAAATTTATTCCATTAGTTTGATAATAACTAAGGATTTTAACTATTTGTAAAATTTAGAAATCGACATCAAATGTTTCAGAAGAGGGAAATGATGACAAATGTGGTCACAAGTGTAAAGACTATCTGCGTTCTTAATTATTTAAGGAACAGGGAAGAGATATATAAAATCTAGTACTGATCTACGACTGGTTTGCTGATTTTAATAAACCTCTTCCAACAATTTTGTCTTTTGCTGGAACCTAAAAAATAATAGTATTGAAGCGGTTAAAAGCCCAAAAGTCAGTCCGTACCAGATTCCATTGACCCCCATCTTTAAAACTATTCCTAACACATAAGCTAAAGGAATCCCGATGATCCAATATGCGATGAAGGTGATTATGGTAGGAACATTGACATCACCAACGCCTCTTAAGATACCTAAACCAACGACCTGGGTACCATCGAACAATTGGAAAAATCCTGCAATGATAAGTAGTTGAGCTGCAATACTTATGACTGCTTGATCCTCAGTATAGATATAGGGCAAAAGGTTGTTTGCGAAGATAAAGAAAATGGCGGTGACAGACATAAATACAATGATTACATGGTAACTTGCTATTGCTGATCTCCTAAGATCTAAAAAGTTGGCTTTGCCAAGATTGTTGCCAGTTTTTATGGTCGCTGCAGAGGCTATCCCACTGGCCATCATGTAGGTTACTGCAGCGAGGTTGATCGCTACTTGATGTGCTGCTTGTTCTACAGCTCCAATGGTTCCAATGAGAATAGCGGCTCCACTAAATGCGCTGATTTCGAACGCGTACTGAAGAGCAACCGGCGCGCCTATTTGCAATATTCGGTTTGAACGGATTTTATCAATAAAAGTGAATTTAAAATTTTGTATATACCTCTTAAAATGAACGGAACGCATTACGTAGGTAACCATAACAATTGCCATTAACGTTCGGTCAATCAGTGTACTTAGTCCTACTCCTTTGACTCCCATCGGAGCAATACCAAACATCCCTTTTACGAAAATTACACCAAAAATTACGTTAATAACATTACCCCATACAGAGATATACATCGCCTGTTTAGTAAAGCCCAATCCTTCTGTGAATTGCTTAAAGGTTTGAAAGATCATTAAGGGAATGATGGATAGCCCAAGATAGGCAAGATATGGTTTTGCATAGGCAACAACCTCTTGGGACTGACCGATGTGGTCAATTACCAAGAGAGAACCGAAATGAACTAGCGTATATAATATAATGGATGTTATAAAATTTATAATCAAGCTGTTAGATAGCAGTTTCCCACACTCGTCAAAGTTTTGTCGGCCATTCTCTCTAGCAACTAATGGAGTAAGGCCATAAGAAAGTCCCATTCCCAGTACCAGAATCAACATAAACACACTGTTCACCAAAGAAACGGCTGCAAGTTGAATGGTGCCGGCAAAGTGACCGACAATAACGCTGTCTGCCAGATGAACAAGAGTATGGCCAAGTTGAGAAACTACAATTGGCAAGGCAAGATGCAGGTTATCTTTGTAGTAAGGTTTGTATTTATTTAGAAAGGCAGTCAACATTAGGGCAAAAGTCGGGTTTTTTAACAAGAGTTGAGTTGAATATTTTTTCATCCTTGAGCAAGCTCTTACGGACTACTCAATAACAATAATGCTCCGCATCGTGAATATCGAACGTCATCCTGTATTTATTTTAGGTAGCAACGTAGTACTCTTCTTTTTCTGATGTTACTGGTTTAATAATTCCGCCAAGGATAAGGCTCACCAATACCTTTTGTGACTGACGGTAGGAGCTACGTGTGAGCTTGCTAAACTGCTTCAATGTTATTCTGCCTTCCTGAGTTAAGTGATCAAATAGTTTTTGTTCCTGATCGGTATAACAAATCACATTGTCTGTGTTTTCATTACCTCCTTTAATGACTTCTATAATGATTTTACTTGCAAGGATACTTTTATCGTTAACTCGATAGTAAACCCACCATTTTTTTTGCTCATCTAATGCGTAATGGGGCTTGCTATCACTTGCAGCTATCTTGACTACCAAAACCAGTTTATTATCCACATATATTTCTTCAAACTCGGGTTCTATAGCAGGCTTGCAAAACTGATGTGCAGATTTAGTAATCATGTACCGCTCCTCATCTTCAGATTTTACTCCTCTGATCGCACCGTTATCTGCTACGCCAATCAAAAGTTGTCCACCTTTGTTATTGGCAAATGCAACCAGGCTCTTCGCTATTTTTTCTACACTGGTGATCGTTTTCTTGAAATCTAACGTTGTTCCTTCGCCCTGCAGGATAAGTCTTTTGATGTTCAATACATTTCCTCCTGTTCGTTAATAAGCAATACGCGGTATTTCACCGAGATGCAGACTTCTAATATAGACTTCATTCATAACCGTAGCACAGAGTTCGCCAGAGGAGTTTGTAATCTCCATTGGATATGCTTTCACAAATTTTCCAACAGTATTTAACGCCAAAATAGCTTCAGTTAACATCTCGTCGCTTATAGTAACAGTAAAAAAGAGGTCAGTTCGTCCTGGTTTGAGGTATTGGATTGAAGCACTTTTCAACCATACTCTTACCTTGAAGCCTTCTCTCTGAAGAAGCTGATCAAATAAAAGGGCGTAAAAAGGGTCGGTAGCCGCGTAGATTGTACCACCGAAAATTGAACTATTATAATTTTTATTGAAAAGACTTTTATTGATCTTAACATCTACCCTTCGAAATCCCTTATGAAACTTCCTTACCCATATCCTCTGGAATAGAAAAGGAGGGTAGAAGCACAAGCCCCATTTTAGGGTTCTTTCAGAAACGATCATAACGCTAAATATCTAAAAGTTTATCGAAGTTAAAAATTTAAAATAATAAAACTAATCAGAGAATTTATCGTTTATATAGTGAAAACCTAAATATCAAAACCTTAATCATGAAAAAAAAAATTTTAAATTTAGCATCTGGACTGGCATTGCTGGCTATGATGTCAGCATGTAGTTCTACCGACAAAACTGCAAGTAGAAGCGATAGTTCAATGGTTGACACCTCTATGAACATGGCAGATACTTCTATGGCTGCTACAGGGCAGGGAGTACAAGTTGGTGGCGCGACGATGGTTTCTTCTAAAAACATCGTTGAGAATGCAATTGCTTCTAACGATCACACCACGTTAGTAGCTGCTGTCAAGGCTGCAGGTTTGGTGGAAACATTAAGCGGCGCTGGCCCATTCACTGTATTTGCTCCAACGAATGAAGCATTTGCAAAATTACCTGCTGGAACAGTCGATAATTTACTTAAACCAGAGATGAAAGCTGATTTGGCAAAAGTATTAACTTATCACGTTGTTGCTGGTAGTTATAAAGCTGCAGACCTAAAAAACGGTATGGAATTAACTACTGTTCAGGGTGGCAAAATTAAGTTGACCGAAAAAGACGGATCATGGTGGGTAAATGATTCGAAAATTACAGTTGCTGATGTGGTATCAAGCAACGGCGTAACATTCGTGATTGATGGAGTGTTGATGCCGAAATAGTATTCTCTTTTAATTAATTAATTTTTTAATAAAAGGTTCTTTCAAGATAACGAAAGAACCTTTTATTTTTATGATATTAGAAATTTAAAACTATTTATAAGCATTTATTTTGACGTGAAGGTAAACATAGGAAAAACCCCTATGTTATGAAAAAGTTCATCTTAAGTCTTGCTTTTGCTGCATCGATAATGATAGCAGTATCAGCATGCAGTTCAACGAAAAGTATTTCAGAAGGTGCAGACAGCACAATGACAGATACGACAGGTACGCCATTAGATTCAACTATAATGCAAGTTGATACTACAATAATATCAGTAGATACTACTATGGTTAAGCCGATGTAGTCATTCGGTTTAACAATTAAAGGCCTGAGCGAATAACAGTTAAATCTTCATTACTATTCCGTACGCTTTTTTTTGTATTTTCGACGGCCAAATAAAGTTTCATGTGTGCTGCTGAAAACAATAAAAAACTATTTTTTTTGATTCTTGTGGCCTCGCTGGGTTATTTTGTCGATATATACGACTTACTTTTATTCCTAATCATAAAGAATAAAAGCCTTTCTTCACTTAATGTACCAGCATATAAAATTACTGAAACCGGGTTATCATTAATGAACTGGCAAATGGCCGGGCTGTTAATAGGTGGTATCCTTTGGGGTATTTTGGGCGATAAAAAAGGACGACGTTCAGTTCTTTTCGGCTCCATAATTATGTATTCTATTGCCAACATAGCGAACGGTTTTGTTACGAGTATTCCCATGTATGCCGCTCTTAGGTTCATCGCGGGGATTGGACTTGCCGGAGAACTTGGTGCAGGAATAACTCTGGTAAGTGAGAGTATGAACAAGGAGAATAGGGGTTACGGTACGATGATGGTTGCAGGGATCGGTCTGTTAGGTGCAGTAGGCGCCTATATTGTCGGAAATCTTTTTGAATGGAGGACGGCGTTTTTTGTTGGAGGCGGTTTAGGGATAATACTTCTTTTATTAAGGTTTGGAGTCTTCGAATCCGGGATGTTTGAAAAGATGGCGAAGAAAGGCGTGGTAAAGGGAAACTTCTTAATGCTATTTTCAACGAAAAAACGTTTTTTTAAGTATTTGAACTGTATTCTGATTGCTGTACCACTTTGGTATGTGGTAGGCATACTAGTGGGTATAGCACCTGTTTTCGGTAAGGCTTTGGGTTCGATTGATGTTTTGGATAATGGGAAAGGGGTAATGTTTACCTATATCGGTATTTCACTGGGAGATTTTGCAAGTGGCGCCTTAAGCCAGCTGTTTAAGACCAGAAAAAAAGTCGTTTTTGTTTCCATTACGTTGACGTTCATTACGATGCTTGTGTACCTGCTAAATACGGGCTGGTCGGCAAACGAATTCTATGTGCTTTGTCTATTCTTTGGGTTGTTTACTGGATACTGGGTAGTGTTTGTTACGATGTCTGCTGAGCATTTCGGCACCAATTTGAGGGCGACAGTCACGACGAGTGTTCCGAACATGGTAAGAGGTTCGCTAATTCTTGTGACTATACTATTTCAGTTTCTGGTTACCAAATTCGGTGTTATTAATTCAGGTTTAATTGTGGCCGTGCTTACCGTTTCAATTGCTTACATCGCTTTGTACAATCTCGACGAGACGTACGGAAAGGACTTGGACTACATCGAAGAATAGTGTCAAAAAATTGTACTATCTGATGATTTCGAGCTTTTAACTTTCTTTAAAGGTTAACTTTGAGTTCAATCAGGATTATGGAGTTTAGAGATCAGGTGGTAGCAGCATATCAAAGAATACAGGAGGATATTTGTCGGGATATGGAGCTTGCGGATGGTAAGTCGAAGTTTGAGGAAGAATTGTGGGCACGCGAAGGCGGCGGCGGAGGGCGCACCCGAATTATGCAAGATGGGAATGTTATTGAAAAAGGAGGAGTAAATTTCTCTGCCGTTTATGGAAAACTGCCTGAAGCTATTAAAAAGGCATTTAGAGTAGAAAGCGACGAGTTCTTTGCCGCAGGTGTTTCTATCGTTATGCATCCTTCAAATCCTTTTGTTCCGATCATCCATATGAATATTCGCTATTTCGAAATGGATGAGGAGACGCGTTGGTTTGGTGGGGGGATTGATCTGACTCCCCATTACGTTATAGATACTGATGTTAGGTATCTTCACCATCTGTTAAAGCAAACTTGTGATCGATTTGATGCATCGTTCTACGCTAAATTTAAGAAACAGGCTGATGATTATTTCTTTATAAAACACCGTAACGAGACAAGGGGAGTGGGTGGCATATTTTATGATCGATTGAAGCCTGAGAATACTGGTTTAAGTTATGAAGAGATCCTGAATTTCTCCATTGCTGTGGGGGAGACTTTCTCTCCTGTATATTCGGAATTGATAGATAGGAATAAGGATTTGGAGTACACACCAAGCGAGCAGGAATGGCAATATCTCCGCAGAAGCCGATATGCAGAATTCAACCTCGTATATGATTCGGGAACCAAGTTCGGACTGGAAACCAATGGCCGCATAGAGTCTATTCTTATGAGTTTGCCGCCTATGGCCAAATGGGTTTATAACCATCAGCCGGTGATTGGAAGCCCCGAATGGGAGACCTTAAGCAAGCTAAAAAAGGGTGTGAACTGGGTTTAAAATTTTTCAACAATAGGTCTTCTTGGCAGTTTTTTTAGTAGATTCGCAAGGATACAGTAAAACCAAATTTCAACGTTCTAAGGAACATTAATATTTATGGCTGAAGATTTAGACAATCAACAAAACGACAAAATAATAAAAATAGATATTGACGAGCAGATGAAGTCGGCTTACATCGATTACTCGATGTCGGTAATCGTATCAAGGGCTTTGCCTGATGTGCGTGACGGATTAAAACCAGTACATAGACGTGTGTTGTACGGTATGCTTGATTTGGGTTTAGCAAACAATAAACCTTATAAAAAGTCTGCCCGTATTGTGGGGGAGGTTCTTGGAAAGTATCACCCACATGGCGACTCTTCGGTATATAATACCATGGTAAGGATGGCTCAGGATTGGAGTTTACGTTACCTGATGGTTGAAGGACAAGGAAACTTTGGTTCAATTGATGGTGATTCACCGGCAGCGATGCGTTATACTGAGGCACGTTTTCAGAAAATTGCCGAAGATATGCTAGCTGATATCAACAAAGACACTGTTGATTTCCAATTAAACTTTGATGATTCCTTAACGGAACCTACTGTTTTACCTTCTAAAGTACCGAATCTACTAATTAATGGATCCTCTGGTATTGCGGTAGGTATGGCAACTAATATGCCTCCACACAATATTACTGAGGTGATCAATGCGACCGTTGCATACATTGATAACAATGAGATCACAATTCCGGAATTAATGAAGTTTATCAAGGCGCCGGATTTTCCTACCGGAGCGCTTATATATGGTTATGCGGGAGTGCAGGAAGCATTCGAGACAGGTAGAGGGAGGGTGATGATGCGTGCGAAAGCAGAAATCGAAACCCATAAAGACCGCGAAACAATCATTGTAACCGAAATTCCATACCAAGTGAATAAGGCGATGATGATTGAGCGTACTGCTGAGCTTGTAGGTGAGAAAAAAATTGAAGGTATCTCTAATATTAAAGATGAGTCTAATAAAGATGGAATCCGTATCGTTTATGAGATCAAAAGAGATGCAAATGCTTCTATTGTTTTAAACAACTTGTTTAAACAAACAGCTTTACAAACTTCGTTTAGCGTGAACAATATTGCCTTAGTAAAAGGCAGACCTCAGATGTTGAATCTGAAAGATCTTATACACTATTTCGTTGAGCATAGACATGAAGTTGTTGTTAGACGTACTAAGTTTGAACTATCTGAAGCAAAAAAGCGCGCCCATATTCTTGAAGGATTGTTGATCGCCTTAGATCATATCGAAGAAGTAATCAAATTGATCCGTGCATCTGATACTCCCGAAGCAGCAAGAGTTGGATTGATGGAAAAATTCGGTCTGAGTGATATTCAGGCTAGAGCAATCCTTGATATGACCCTACGCAGGTTAACAGGGCTTGAGCGTGATAAAATCAAGGATGAGTACGACGAATTGATGAAAACTATCGACTATTTACAGTCGATATTAGACGATGAGGGTTTGCGTATGCAGATAATCAAAGACGAATTGGCTGAGATGCGTGAGAAATATGGCGATGAGCGTCGAACTCAGATCGTACACTCTGCGGAAGACATGAGTATGGAGGATTTTATTGAGGATGAAGACGTTGTGATCACGATTTCTCATGAAGGTTACATAAAACGTACTCCTGCCACCGAATACCGCACTCAGAGTCGCGGTGGAAAGGGAGCTAAAGGAAGTGATTCCAGAAACGAGGATTTTATTGAGCACTTACTAATTGCGTCTAACCACAACTATATGTTGTTCTTTACTGAAGCTGGTCGCTGTTTCTGGTTAAGAGTTTACGAAATCCCTGAAGGTTCAAGATTGAGCAAAGGTAGAGCAATCCAAAATATAATTAACATTCCTAAGGAAGAGAAAATCAAGGCATTTATTAAAGTAAAAAACCTTAAAGATCAAGAATACCTTGAGAACAACTTTATTATCATGTGTACCAGGAAAGGTACCATTAAGAAGACTTCTTTGGAGGCATATTCAAGGCCTAGGGTTAATGGTATCAATGCGATTAATATTAATGAAGGTGACCAACTAATTGAAGCAAGTTTGACCACTGGATCCAGTGAAATCGTAATGGCGTTACGATCCGGTAGAGCGATCAGATTCAACGAGTCTACAGTTAGACCGATGGGTAGAACTGCCACAGGAGTACGAGGTGTTACACTTTCACATGACAAAGACGAAGTTGTTGGCATGATTGCTGTTGAGGACTCATCAGCAACGGTTCTGGTAGTTTCAGAAAAAGGTTACGGTAAACGTACAGATATCGATGATTATCGCGTTACTAACAGAGGCGGTAAAGGTGTTAAAACCATAAATATAACTGAGAAGACAGGCTCCTTAGTAGCAATTAAGAACGTTACTGATGCCGATGACTTAATGATCATTAACAAATCCGGTATAGTGATTCGTATTGTGGTCAGCCAGTTAAGAGTTATGGGGAGAGCTACACAAGGTGTTAGACTGATCAATTTAAAAGGTAACGATGCGATTGCATCTGTAGCTAAAATTGAACATGAAGACGAGGCTGAGGTTGATGAAGATGCAATAGTTGCAGATCCGGAAGCTGAAGGAAAGGTAATAGTAGGAAACGGCGAAGTTGAGGAAAGCTCAAAAGAGATTGAAAGTGAAGATTTGGATGATAAAGAGGCTCAGAATGATAATGATGAAGAAACCGAATAACTAATATAACTTTAGAACAAATTAAGATGAAAAAAGTACTTTTAAGTATGATATTTGCCAGTACAGCTCTACTAGCAAATGCGCAAAAATCTGAGGTAGAGGCTGCTAAGAAAAGTTGGATGGATTATGCAAACAGCCAGAATGCTGTTACTATTGATCTTGGTGCTTTAGCTAGCAAGATGAAAGTTAGCGCAGACAAAAAAAAAGAAGAACCAGCCAAACCGAAGCCTACTTTAGCTGAGGATTTAGCTATTTTAAACGTAGGTTTTGCTCATACCGATCTTGCAATTGGACATGAGAAATCTAAAGATATGCCGACCGCGTGGTCTATTAGGGCACTAATTGCTTCACGGATCGCCCTGATTGATACAACTGATTTTCAAAATTCTATTGCCAAGCAGCAAGTGGCTTCTGAAGCTATTGAGAAAGCTGAAGCATTAAATGTCAAGAAAGATAAGAGTGTTGAAAACGATGTTAAGGATGCAAAAGATTTCGTTGAAAATGCTTTTTCCAACAGAGGTATGATTGCTTACAAAAGAAAGGATTATGTAACAGCGTATACCGCTTTTAACGCTATGACTATAAAAAACCCACAAGACACTTCAATGTTTGTCAATGCAGGTTTGGTTGCGCGCTTGGCAGAAAAGTATCCTGAAGCGGTGGCGAGTTATAGAAAAGCAATTGATTTGGGATTTAAAGATTCGTATTCTCTTTACAGCCAAATCGTTGACATCACAGGCACCAACCTGAAAGACAGTGTTAAATACCTTGAGGTGTTGAACGAGGCATCTGCAAAATATCCTGATAGTACTGCTTTTATCGGACGTATCACCGATTATTATACTAAAAAGGGTGATGTCGCTAAGTCTCAAGAGATGTTGAAAAAGTTGGCTGAGAAAGATCCTAAAAATGCTGTCTACCAGTATTATATCGGGGAGACTTACTTTAAGCAAGCTTTGTCACTCCAAGAAAAGAGAAATGATATTGATCAAAAGAAGAAGAAAGAGTATGACGATATGAGTTCTAAAATGATGGCTAACATCGATCTAGCACTACCATACTATAAAAAGGCGCTTGCGATTGATCCTAAATATGCTGATGCAGTGGACAAATTAAAGTCTATTTACGGCTTTAAGAATGATACGCCAAATTATGAGGTGATGAGCAAACTGCTAATAACATTAGATAAAAAATAAGTTTGCATAGATAAAGAGGGGTACAAATCCCTCTTTATTTTTAGATTTGGTATATGAAAAGGATATTTCTGTTAACCTTCGTCTTTCTGGTAGTAGTAAGCAATACCATTGCTTTTTCTCAAAAAAGTCAGCTAAGAGTAGCCCGTAATAGTATAGGAAAACTACAAGTTGCTATCAATAATCAAAAGGATAACAAAGCACAATTAGATATACTTGGCGAAGGAGTAAAGGCAGCCGAAGCTGCGCAGAATGATAGGAAAACTAGAAAATGGTCAGAAACTTGGGCTATTAAAGCTTACCTAAGTTCTTATGTCTCTATTTTAGATGGTAACGAAGGAAATTCCGATAGGTATTACGGGTTGGCTATTGCTGCAATTGATTCTGCTAAAAGATTGGATAGGTTCGACGACAACGCCCGCCTTATTGAAGCGTCAATTTACAACATCAATATTAAAAAGCAAAACAAGGCGAATAATGCTTATAAAAATAATGACTTCACGACAGCTTTTAATTTGTTGAAAGAAGTAAGTGATTTCTTCCCAAAAGATACATCCTTAGCGATTAATACGGCGTTATCTGCCCAGAATATTCGTGCGTTTGATAATGCTTTAATCTACTTTAGGAGAGCTAAAGATAATGGAGCTAAAGATCCTGCAATCTTTCAAACCCTTTCAAAACTGTACACTTCAAAATTTGAGCATGAAAATGCTATAAAGTCATTGGAGGAGGGTATAACAGTAAACCCATATAACACCAACCTCACCAATGACTACATCAATTTGCTTTTGGACAGCGAAAAATATCCTGAAGCGATACATACGATTGAGCAAAATTTAAAGGCTACTACGAATAACAAATTGTTATTTTTTTTATACGGCTACCTACAACAGAAAGGCGCAGGATATCATACAGCTCAGCTGGCTTACAATAGAGCACTGGAATTGGACGAAAATTATTTTGATGCACTTTATCAGTTGGGATTAGCTTATGTAGATTCTGCAAACGAAGCGTTGAAAGCTAAAACGCCGGACAGCAATCAAAAATTTGCGGGTTTAGTCAATCGGGCTGAGGTTGCTTTGCTACAAGCACATGAAATCAATCAGAACGATAAGTCTACTGTAGAATTACTTATTGAAATTTATACACGAAAGAATAAACTAGATAAAGTTCAGGAGTTGAAGTCAAAACTTGAAGAATTCTAGTTAGCTAAGTGATTAGTTGAGACTTCGGTTATAAAACAACAACTACTTAACATAATATTAATTATAGGACTTTTCCTTATATTATGTTACGTACACAAAATGCCGTTGTAGCAATCGTTCCGGCAAAACCAAATATTAACGTTCTTTATAGGCGTTTACAATCTTTTCTAAAGGCATCCGGTATAACGTTTACTACTCATGCTAAAACATTCATTCACATAACCAGCGGCGTTTTGCAGGGAATAACCCTTAAGCCACACAATAACTATTGTTCTGTTACTCGAAATAATCAATCTGCATTTGATAAAGTAAGAATCAAACACGATTTACATTGTAATTACTCGGTGTCTGTTTTGCTATACAAGCTATACAAGCATGGTGTTTTGCCGCAAGTAAATTATTTGGTTATGTCAAAGCTTGCGGATTGTGAAAAATGGAACTAATACGGCATTTAATGCTCATTGTCAGCGTAAACGTAACAGCCTGTTTGACCTTGATGACTCTTTGGGATGTACTGCGCTACAGTTGTTTACTCAGCAAACTATACTCAAAAACCTACCAGAATACCTTGTTATTGATCGCTATATGTTTGACGATCACGACGCTTTATATATCGTGGTTAAGCTTGCAGATACTACACTAAGAAAGATAACGATCTGTCCTTTAGGTCTTTACACTATGTCAGGTATTCACGTCTGGCAAAAACCAACTTACACAACTCCAAAACCACAATTAAAACTATTCTAATGGAATTATTACAGATAGCCTTTATTTTGCTTTCTCTGGCTTATTTCTTTGTTATTGGCGCCTTTATAGGTCAAGTTATCGCTGAAATTGTAAACAATAAAGCTTCATAATGTTATGGAAAAACCTGTTTCTCAATACTCCCAAATGTTTGGTGAATTGGGTAATGCTGTTAATGATATAGACACTAATGGATATTTTAATTCTCCATATATCTATAAAATTCTTGATCGGTTATGGCATGAGAATGACAAGCTTTCAAGCCTTCCCTTAATGGATTCATTTTATATGCAACAACTCAAACTCACTCAAAAACAATAAGATACAACGCTAGCGGTGGATCGCCGGAAAATAAAAGAGAATAAAAAACCCTGAAGCGTCTCAAACTTCAGGGTTATAAGTCCTTTCTCCTCTCACAGGTAAAGACTTAAAAATGCTCAATAACATCAATGCACATAAATGTTACTTAAACAAAATTGTTTCGTTATTTCAGATGCTGAATACAGTCACCTAGAGTCTGGTACATATTGTATGCCGAAAACTGGGTATACTGGTTCATCTTTGCAACGAAAGCGGAATAAAGATACCGACTTTAATTTTAAAGAAAACAAAAAAGAAAAATTATTGCTTAAAAGCGATACTTCAACAATCTTTGCAGATCAATGGGCTGTAGCCTTAAAAGAAAAGAGAGAATTAGCTGAATTAATCAACAAAAACAAGCTCGAAGAGATTGAGAAAGGGAACATTCCCGCTCCTTTTGTTCATACCCTCTCTCCTCGTAGTAAATCAAAACTCAGAAATAAGGTTATAGCCTGGAGTAAATTAATACCAGAAAAACAGTCTGTAAAGTTCACGTTTGTAACGCTAACCCTTACATCGCCTCAAATTGGTACAGATAAGGAATTTACAAAAATGCAAAACACTTTTTTTACTTATCTGCGCAAGTATTATCCAACCTTATTTAAACGATATTTATATGTACTGGAAAGGCAAAAAAATGGGAACATTCATTCTCATATTATTTGTTCTAATTTCTTGCCAATACAGGCAATAAATCGTGCATGGTGTCGTGTTCTATCTGATCACGGTTATACATACGAGCAAAACGGTCAAAAAGTGTCCCCAATGGACGCCTTGTCCAACGTTTCAAACTGGCATAAGCGTAATAACTCGCTTCCGGTAAACCAAAGGTTGGAAAAAAAACAGTGTCCGTTTAGCACTCCTTCACCTGTTGATATAAGGCAGGTACATGATTTAAAGGCGGTTTCCTCTTATGTAACGAAGTATATAACAAAGAATGAATCTAATATGCATACTCAGGTTTGGAATTGTTCCGGATTTGTTTCAAAATTATGGACTGGCGCCTATATCTGCGCTCAAACGCATTTTCTTGCGCTCAAACGCATGGTTGTAACCGAAAAAAAAATAATGCTTGACAACGCGGATAGTCTGACGGTATACTTGCTGAGTAATTATACAAATACTCAAAAAAATATATTCTCACAGGTAAATAAATATGAAACTTAGATCAGGGATAACAGGCCGCGCCGCCGAATCAGACATTCAATGTCAAAAACCAATTTCTCACCTTTTAGTTACAAAAATTGGTGCTGCCGCATTTCTAAACGAAATTATATCAGCTTCAATTTCAGACGGTAACGGCGGGCAACAAAAAGTGCTTGCAAAAGTAAAGATATTCGACGCTGCGTTACTTTCACAATTTGAAAACGGATTTTTAAGTCAGACGGTTAATGCAGATGCTACAATTACAAGTGCTTTTATCATTGAATTAACTAAGGACGGAAAAGGTTTGGATTTAAGGAATGAAAGATACCTGTCTATTGATATGGAAAGTCTTGTTCTTGGCTCGACTTATGATATCAACGGCATTGAAAGCCCTGTTCCTCAAGATCGTTATTTAGACTACAATACTACTGGTATTGCTGGTACGACTGCGCAACAAAAATCCTATGATGTTCCGTTTGGTGCATATGAGATCGGCGTTAAAAACAACGGTGCTTTATCTAAATTAGTTCTAACGTATTTAAACGGAAATCAAATTTCCTATCTTCCGGAGGAGTTGGCTGCTGTTACTCGTGAGTTCAACGATATTACGCTAGCCTCAGATACTCTTGTAGAGGGTGACGCTATTAATCAAATGGTACTGGCTGGTTCTGCTTTGATGTATTACCAACGGTTAGAGGGTGTTTCAAAGTTTGAAATTCATACGACTGGAACTGCTGAATTAACATTCATATTGGTAACTGAAAAAAGCCTTTAAGATGTTCAGTATGCAAACGTCTAATGTAGAACCGTCCGACTCCCTTCAGGGTGTCGATCTCTACGGCGGCACTGTCAGTGCTGTACATCAGTTCCCTGATAACTCAGGTATATTCCCTGAGACTGTTAGTTCTGATAACATACTAGGTGTTGTGGCTGGCTCTCCGGCTCCTTCAAAATTTAAGATGTATTTACAGTCTTTTATTGCTTGGGCAAAACAAAATGTTTGGCTTCTTGCTGCCGCTCTGCTAATTGGCTATATGCTTTTTTGTAGTGATAACAAAAAAAAGTCTTACCGTAAATATTAATCTATGGCATTTTTAAAAAACATATTTAAGAAAAAAGAGGGCGGTTCGTTCTTCGGTAACATTTTACGTGGCGTTGGTTCTACTGTTGCGCCGGGTGTTTTAGGTACTGGTAAAGGTCTTGTTCCTTTAGGTACTGCCGCTCAAATCGCTGCCGCATCTGGCGATACTGTAAAGTATGAGGCCGAAATGAAAAAGTTAGAAAAAAAAGCGCCTAGTGTTTTTAGTCAGTTACTTGGTGTTTTTGGTGGCTATGCTGCTTCAACTCCACAGGGTCAGCAAGTTGTTAAAGAGATAGCCTCGGAGACTATTGCTGCTAAAGCAAAACAAATTTGGCTTTATGCTGCACTTGCAGCCGCTGCCGTTTACTTCTTCGTTACAAATAAGTCAAAAAAAGGAAAATTTACAAACTATAAAAAATCATACAGATAATATGGAATTTATCAAAAAAAACTGGGTTGTTATTGCTGTCGTGGCTGGTGTTCTATTGTTCACTGGTATAGGTTCAACGCTTCTAACGAAGGTTAAAGCAATGTTCTAATGGCGTACCTAAAAAAGAACAGCAACCGTTCAAATTCGAATAGTTCGAATCAAGAGCAAAAAAAGCACTCAGGCGCAAAAAAAGGTTTCACCAAAAAAAACGAACCATATTGTACTGGATGGAATTACAGTAAACGACATGGACTTATCACTTTTTTATGTGTTCCCTACGCTAAAACTGCTGTACATACATCTGGTAATGGTGTGGAATGGTTAAACGTTATGGTTAAAGTTACTCGCGGTATCGCTGGAACTTCTATAACATCTGGTTTAATGGATCGCCGCACACATCGCACTATCGTTAAAGAATTGGGTATTGTCATTAACCCAGGCGCTCCGAAAGGTGGTTATTGTGGTCGCTACGGCAAGAATTAATAATGTAGATAAGTGTTAGAGATTGGGTAAAGTTTAGGAGTTTAAAAATTTCCTCTAAGGGGGTTACTCCTATTCTTTTTAAAAAACAAAAACAATGTTTAAAATTATAAAGGCCATAGGCAAAATTAATACGATCAGTAAATGGGCGTCTCTTATTAGTGATACGTTAACATTCTTTCAGTCTGAAATGGATAAACGCGGTTTATCACCTTCGGAAATAAAAGATCCTAATCTGAATGGTTAATGCTCCGTACAATTTTAACCCGAATAGCTTGTTACGCCGTTTTAAACTGTCACTTGGTGCGTTTTTTAGAACCATTGCATTTACACTGAAATTTGACTTCACGCTCTCAACAGATCGTTTCTCCAATAAAATAAAAAAATAATGACTGCATCACGTTTAGCATTTATTCAAAAAGTATCCTCCTCGGCTGTAGATGCTACTATCGGCACTGGTTTATTTCCTTCACTTTTAATAGCGCAGGCGTGTTTAGAAGGTAGAGACGGCGCTTCTTTGTTAGCGAAAAAATACAATAATCATTTCGGTATTAAAGCCTCTGCCGGATGGATTGGCGCTACTATTTTAATGAATACAAAGGAGTTTATCAGAGGTGCATATATAACAGTTAAAGCGCCTTTTAGGGCATATAGAAACTTAACAGATGGTTTTAAAGATCGTTGTAATTTCCTCATTAAAAACTCACGGTACGAAAAGAACGGAGTATTCAAGGCGGCTACTGCTGCCGATCAGGCCAGAGCATTACAGAAAGCTGGATATGCTACTGATCCAAATTATGCTAATTCTCTTATTAGTCTAATTAAATTATACGGCCTCGAAAAATTCGACGTCGAAAAAAAAAAATAAGTCCAGCCAAGCCGCTAAAAGCGTTGTTACTCGTCTGTACGGTTGGTTACTTCTTAATCTCTAAAAATGGCATATTTAAAAAAATCAAATTATACTTTTAATCCAGACACTTTCCCCTTTTTGGGTCTCAGTCTTTTTATTCTGGTTATAATGATCTTCTGGCGAAAGCTTGTATCTGTTTTTAAACCTGACACGTATGTGGCTGAGGTTGAGACGCCTGTTAGTCAAATAAATGAGGTACTCACAAAATCAAAACAAATTATACAAGGGCATTTCGTCTCTGGTGCTGGTGTGATAACACGATACACAATTTCTCAGGCTCGCCAAAATGCGGAGGAGTTATCCTCTTTAATGAAAACGGCTAAAAATAACAGTTGGTATAGCTTGGTTCTTAATTTTACTTTTTCAGATCGTAACAAGCGTATAAAAGCTATTCTTGATCCGAAATTGCCATCTAATTATAGAAAGTACGTAATACAGGTTTATAGAGATGTTTTCACTTCTTCAAGATCGTTATTAGCTGATGTTAGATCGATTACAACAACAACTATTTTCGGTACGTCCTCATGGACTACTGATTTACAAAAATACTTTACATTATAATTTATGTTATCAATAGGAGTTAATAAAAATACTGGTCAATTAAAAGTACAATGTGTTCCAATGATTGGAACTTATTCAGGTCTTGCTGTCACGCGTGTATCTACTGAAGATCGCGTAACTTTTCCGTCTGGTGTCAATGAGAGCGGAAACGGCTCGAAAATCGGTATCGTATACAAGGCATTTAAGTCAGGTACTTATGGAAAAACATTTGTGCTGTTTGGTACTGACGCTAACCTTTTATATCTGCCTTACCCTATGCTAAGCGGTTTCGCTATATTTGAAAATTACGGTCTTTGGAAAGACCTTCCATCTTGTGATGACGGCTATTATAGTGTCTCTGCTTCATCAATTACGCCCGGTACTTATAGAATACCAGATTTGCCTTCCGCTACGGGTTGGACTGTTTTTCCGTATTGGATTCAATTAATAGAATCGTCGCAGGAGGTTACATTGACTAATAATGTTGTTCCTATGGATATCGTTTCTATTAAAGGAGACCAAACTGCTGTTTCCGCGACTTGGGGTATCAAAACAAATACTACAGCTATTAACTCTGCTTTAATTGCTGGGAATGAAATACCTGTAGATTTAAAAAGGGTAAATAATGATTCCACAAAATTAGTCTCTGGTAATATTGGCGTTGACTTAAGAGCGACCAACAACGTTGCGCTAATCAATAGTAAGATTCCGGTAAATATTTCAGAAGTCGGCGCCGTTGCTTTGGCTGGTACTTCGGTACCTATTGATTTAAAATCTATAGGTACTATAGTAGGCAGCTCAATAGCTGCTGGTGTAATTCCTGTAAATTCATCTGGTACACTTAATGTTAATGTTGAGAAAGTCGGTGGCTCTGCTACTTCTCAAATTGCGGGTATACAAAATGTTCATGAGGCGGGAACTGCTGCTGTTAATTTAAGGCAAGTTAATAATGCGCTTATTGGTAATAATGTACCTGTTACAGGCGGCGGAGACGTTAATATAATTGCCGTTCAAGGTGTTGCTATTGCTGACGGAAAAGTGCCTACTAAAATTTTAAACAATCCGTATGGTGCTAATTATGTACCTAAAACTTAACTAATATGGAACGAATGAGTTATCCTAGATTGAAAACTAGGTATTTTGAAGTTGACAAAAATACAGGTTCTGACTTTGTCACATTAGACATTGCTGTTAAACATTTGGTCGTTGCTGTATTTTGTCCAGAACTTCCGCCAGATTTACAGTTATATATTGAGCGTGCAAATTTAAGGCCATATGAGGCCGCTGTTAATCGCTTCGGTATTGCTGATTTTCATTTTGATGAGACAATGTTGTCAAGTCCTGGGACCCGTGTTATTGGAAGTTTGGGTACTTTGAGAAATCAGACAAATAACGCAAATAATCAATGCCCTTGTATAGTTACTTATTTAGAATTTACATAATATGGAAGCGATAAAAATTAAATCATTTATGCATGACGGCACCGTCGAAATTGAGACTTACGCAAGTGAAAAGGCGTATAAGAAACGCAAACTTTTTAAGGACACTAAAGCATATCAAATTTTAGATATTGTAACAAACGTTGTATTAAGGTTGATTTTGATCAAAAAAGCGGCAAAATCTTAACCTGAGTTAAAGTACTTCCGTTCCACTTGTAGCACAAAATTTGATTTAACAGAAAATTGAGTTCTACGGTTAAAGGCAGCGAAGCACTCGCGCGAAGCGGAGTAAGCCGTTTATTGTGTGGGGTTTAAGCATTTGTTAAATAATAGTAGTAGATGGAATAAAAAATTATTTTTCAGTATTAAAAATATTATTATATTCGTACAGTCTCAAACTAAACATTATATCAATGCACAAAACAAAACCTACTACATTCCTGCGCCTAGGTCTAAAGGAACAATGTAAAGTCATGCTGAAAATCATCGGCTATGAATCTGTTTACTCCTTACTATCTGATTTGAGGTTACATGATCCTTTACTCTTAATTGATAAAAGCGGCCGTGTTAACCTCATTTCGCATACAGATGTTTTCTCTATGAGAAAACGAAATTCATAGTATTTTAACTATAAGTAAAATACAAAAAACAAATAAATCATATTATTAATTATAGGACATTATATAATGTTAAACCGACCAATTAGAAGTATTCAGGACTTCTTACTCAGCACCTATGTGGCCGATGGTTTGAGGATAACGTTCGGGGTGCTTTGTCCATCACTAATCCTTGCCCAGTTTGGATTGTTGAAGCTTGGAATGACATTATCACTAGGCGCACTTTGTGCAAGTGTTGCTGATTCTCCAGGACCTATAGTTCATCGTAGAAATGCCATGTTGGTTACAACTGGATTGATCACAATCATTTCATTAGTTGTAGGCCTAAGCAATAATAACGTTTACTTTACTGCCTCGCTGCTAGTTATCTTTAGCTTTGTGTTTTCCATGTTCTTTGTTTATGGTTTACGAGCCGCATCTATTGGAACCTCTGCTTTATTAATTATGGTGCTGAGCATAGACGACTTTAGGCCATGGAATGAAGTTTTAATTTATGCAACATTAATTTTCGCAGGAAGCCTTTGGTATACAACATTAAGCTATATATTTTATCGATTACGACCTTATCGTTTAGTTCAGCAGACATTGAGTGAATCCATACTTGAGATAAGCGAATTTCTTAGGGCAAAGGCCAAGTTTTACCATCAAAACACTAATTATGATAAGAATTATGCAGAACTGCTTCAGTTGCAGGTATTGGTGCATGAGAAGCAAGATGCGGTTCGCGATGTGCTTTTTAGAACAAGAGAAATTATTCGAGAATCAACTCCAGAAGGCAGGTTTTTGTTATTGGTTTTTGTTGATATGGTCGATCTTTTCGAACAAATTATGTCAACCTATTTTAATTATCAGCAGCTTCATGATCAGTTTGACAAGTCTGGAATTCTTTCTCATTATGAGACCCTAATTATTCATATAGCGGACGAACTTGATGATATTGCATTTGCTTTAAAAACTGGAGGCACGCCTATCCTGCCAAAATCATTGATTACAGAAGTCGCGAAACTTAAGCAAAAGATTCTTTTATTAGAGAACACTAATTCGAATGGACAATATAGTACTCTAGGAATCATAGCTTTAAAGAATATAGAAGTAAATATAGAAAATATTATTTCTCGAGTAAAAACGGTAAATGGATACTTTAATAAGAATGAGAAAAAGAACTTAAAAGTAAAAAATATTGAGGTCGAACGGTTTGTAAGCAACAAGAGTATAGATTCGAAAGAGCTATTTGAGAACATGACTTTTAGTTCGTCTATTTTTCGTCACTCACTTAGAGTTTCTATCGTAATGCTTATTGGCTTTGTGGTGGCAAAAATCCTTGATTTCTCACATAGTTATTGGATTTTGTTAACAATTCTTGTTATTTCTAAGCCGGGCTTTAGTTTGACAAAGCAGAGAAACTACGAGCGGCTGATAGGAACAATTATAGGTGCTTTTGTTGGTATGGGTATATTAATGTATGTAAATGACAGGAAAACCCTCTTCGGTATACTGCTTATATGCATGATTGGCTGCTACAGTTTTCAGCGAAAAAACTATGTTGTAAGCGTGCTATTTATGACTCCCTACATATTAGTACTTTTCGATTTCCTGGGAATGGGCGGTCTTTCAGTAGCCAGAGAACGGATATATGATACATTGATCGGCTCAGGCATCGCGCTACTCGCTAGTTATTCTCTATTTCCAAATTGGGAGCATGAGAAATTGAAGGATGGAATGCTGGATGTGATAAATGCAAACCTCCAATATTTTTACCAGGTTACATTGTTTTATAGCGAAGAGGTAACGGAAATCACAAATTATAAGTTGGCCAGGAAAGACGTTTACGTGGCTTCGGCAAACTTAGCATCCTTATTTCAACGGATGTTCTCTGAACCTAAAAGTAAGCAGGTTATGATGAAAGAACTACATCAGTTTACGGCGTTGAACCATCATTTATCATCTTATGTTGCAACGTTGTCATTGTACAGCAAGGACCATTCATTTGTGTATGATGATTTTGAGCAGCTGAAGCCGATTATACAGAACACAACCTACTTGCTCAATCTCGCCACAAAAAATCTCCTTGAACACAAAGAAGAAATTAGCAATGTCCCCTTGATTAGAAATTCTGTAGTACCGGAATCTGAGCAAAATGGCGGGGTTGTAATCTATGAACAATTTGAACTTATCCAAAAGGTGGCATATGATATTTTTAAACTGTCAGAAAAGATCAAGCTCTGAAACTAAAACAGTACTCTTTTGTTATACCTACGTTAATTAAAAAGAAAGAAGTTATGAAAAAGTTATATACTGGTTCAGTTACGGCCAAAGGTGGAAGAGATGGCCACGTTAAATCAAGTGATGGTATTATTGATTTTGAAATTAGAAAACCGAGAGAACTTGGAGGACAAGGAGGTGCTACTAATCCAGAGCAACTACTTGCAGCTGCATGGGGATCATGCTACCTTGGGGCGTTGGGATCCGTAGCCGAGAAAGATGGAGTAGATGTTTCTGAAGCCTCTGTAGAAGTTCATGTTTCCTTCAATCAGGATGGTAATGCATTTGTATTATCAGCAGATCTGGATGTCCATATTCCAGGAATAACTATTGATGAGGCCCAGCAATTGGCTAATAAAGCGCACAAAGGATGTCCCTATTCAAAAGCTACAAGAGGAAATGTAGAAACGAGGGTTACAGCTATATAGCCGTAACATCTTCCTGGCTGATCAGTGTGTTTGTTGGTCTGCCATTTTTAAAGGCATTACGTTTCTTTAGCCCCAACAGTTCGAACATCGCAATATCATCTACGAAAGCTGGGTTTGGTGTAGTCAGCAATTTATCTCCTGCAAAGATCGAGCTCGCGCCTGCCATAAAGCAAAAAGCTTGTTCCAAAGTGCTCATTTCATTTCTACCAGCAGAAAGCCGTATTACTGAATTCGGCATTACAATTCTTGCCGTTGCAATCATTCTTACCATGTCCCAAATTGGAACTCTTGGTTGATTTTCTAAAGGAGTTCCTTTTACCGGTACCAATGCATTCACCGGAACCGATTCTGGATGTACATCCATATTTGAAAGAGTCTGCAACATGGAAACCCGATCTTCTGTGGTTTCTCCCAGACCGATAATACCCCCACTACAAACGCTAAGTTTCGCTTTACGCACATTCTTTATTGTATTCAAACGGTCATCGTACGTACGGGTTGAAATAATTCTTTTGTAATCGTCCTCGGACGTGTCAATATTATGGTTGTAGGCATATAAGCCTGCATCAGCCAATCTTTGTGCCTGATGCTCCGTAAGCATTCCCAGTGTGCAGCAAACTTCCATATCCAGATCATTTATTGCCCTAACCATATCTAATACCCGGTCAAAGTCCCGGTTATCTCTAACTTCTCTCCAAGCAGCACCCATGCATAGACGTGAAGCTCCGCCCTCTTTAGCTTTTACAGCCGCAGACACTACCTGGCCCAGTTGCATCAAGGGTTGAACCTGCAAATCTGTGTGGTAACGTGCTGCTTGTGGACAGTAGGAACAATCTTCTGCACAACCACCCGTTTTAATTGATATCAACGAACTGACCTGAACTTCATTGTAATCTTTATTTTCTCTATGAACAATTGCAGCTTCATAAACAAGATCCAGGAAAGGTTTATGATAGATTGCAGAGATTTCCTCTTTTGTCCAGTTGTGTTTTGTTGGTTGCATGTGTAAAAAGTTATAATAAAAGTTTGCTGGCTAAGCCAAGTAATAGCAAAAATCCGAAAACATCGGTAAAAGTTGTAATAATTATTGAAGAAGCGATTGCGGGATCAATTCCAATACGTTTCAAAACCAAAGGTATGCCGGATCCAGTAATGCCAGCGATCAATAGGTTCCCTGTCATGGAAAGAAATATAACTACCCCCAACATTAGACTCGAGTCAAAGAAATAGGCAAATATGAAAACGATTAAACCTGTAACTGCGCCGTTAATAGCACCGACAGTAAATTCTTTGAGTACTGTTCTATATGCCTGATTATCTGTTAGGTCATTTAATGATATACGTCTCACTGTAACGGCAAGCGCTTGAGTAGCGGCGTTTCCGCCCATGCCAGCAATAATGACCATGTAGGCAGATAGTAAAGGGAATAGCTTTATAGTTGGGTCGAAATGGCGGATGACTGCAGAGGCCAGAAACGCCGTCCCAAGATTCAGGACCAGCCAGGGCAGACGAGATTTTACTGCCTCAACCCAGTTACCACTTAATTCTTCATCTTCAGATACACCTGAAATTTTCAAGATATCCTCAGTGTTTTCATCCTCTAGGACGTCAATCACGTCATCGAAAGTTACTCTACCTAACAACTTCATATCTATATCCAATACTGGGATACTGGTGATATTATATTGAGATATAAGTCTGGCCACTTCTTCCTGATCTGTATCTGGGTACACCCAAGCTACTTCTGCCTTAACAAGTTCTGTAATCTGCACATTTCCCTTTGCTTTGATGATGTCCTTTAAAGAAACAATTCCCTGGAAAACATTTTGATCATCAATTACAAAAATGGTGTAAAACTCTTCAATCTCTTCACTCTGGCGAATGATTTCATCTATGGCATCCTTTTTAGTGAGATTGAGGTTAATTCTTATGAACTCGGTGTTCATCAAACCACCTGCAGTCTTTTCATCGTAACTCATTAGGTTACGTATGTTCAGCGCATCATCTTCATTTAAGTCCTCAAGAATCTCCTGTTGCTCCTGCTCATCTAGCTGGGAAATGATATCGGTTGCGTCATCATAATCCAACTCTTCTACGATCTCCGTTCTTTTGTCTGGATGTAGTTGAAGTAAAAGTTCTTCAGGGTGTGATTCTTCGTGCATCTCTGAGATTACCTCCGAGGCTATCTCAACCTCTAAAAGGTTTATAATCCGCTGACGGTCTTCAGGCGTGATGCTTTCAAACAGTATGGCAATCTCGGACGCGTGGTATTCTTCCAGAATGAACTGAAGCTGCTGATCATCACCACTTAAGGCGAGCTTTATCTTAGAAACATCGGTTTTATCTAGATCAAAGGATTGCATACATTGCTAAGGTAATAATAATAGCAACTATTTAAACCATCCTTTACGCCAGAAATATATGATTTGTGCCACTGCGATCGCTCCCATAACGATCATGATATACAGATAGCCTTGTTCCTCATACAGTTCCGGCATATTTTGAGGGAGCATTTTACCTGTAACAGGATCCTGATTTGCGAAGTTCATACCATAGATTCCCGCAATAAATGTTAAGGGAATAAATATAGATGAAATAATGGTAAGCACTTTCATGATTTCGTTCATTCTGTTACTAATCACGGACAGATACATATCAATATTACTGGTGGAAATCTCCTTTAAAGATTCAACAATGTCAATAATTTGTATGCAGTGATCATAAGCGTCCTTTACGAACATTTTAGTCTGATCACTGATAAGATGACTATCGGTGCGAAGAATGTCGTTTAGTTTGTCTCGTTCAGGCCAAACAACTCTTCTGATATTAATAAGATTACGTTTAATGACTTGAATGTCATACATTATACTCTTGTCTGGTTTATCAAACAATCTGTCTTCAATGGCGTCTAAGTCTTCGCCCCACTGTCTCAATATTTCAAAGTAAGTGTCGACAATGATATCCATTAGCGCATACATCAAATAGCTACTTCCGGCGGTTCTTATATTACCTTTCCCTGCAGAAAGTCTACTTCGTACAGGTTCTAGACAATCTTCGTAGCTTTCTTGAAATGAGATTATTGTATTGATTGTGAGGACAAAAGATACCTGAACATTATCAAGGTCATGATTATTATCGAACCGTAACATCCTACTGATGGAGAAAACATAATCGTCATACTCCTCCAACTTTGGTCGTTGATAGGTTCGTGTGATATCTTCAAGAATCAGCTTATTAATTTTAAGTTCAGTATTCAATGTCTCGAACATTTTAGCAGATTTAAAACCTTTGATCTCAACCCAAAAAGTATAGTCCTCATCTTTAATTAACTCGATCGCCTCAGCGATTTCTTTAATTTTGATTATATCGTATGTATCTGCATTATATCGGTAAAGCGTAATATGTGGTTGAAGAGATTGCTCATCTATATAAACTAGGCCAGGACTAGATCCGGCTTTAGGTAAAGAAAAGCGCTTCTGATGCTTGCGTTTTTTGGTTGTTCCCATTAGTTAAAAAAAAGTCTTTGCCTGCGGGCCTTGATTAAACAACAAATCCACTATACTTAGGTTTGGTTTAAAGCCTTCCCTATCATCGAATACTTGGAAATATGGAGTTTTAGTACTGGTTAACTGCATATCCTTTACTACAAATTTGGAACGAAAGTCTAAGCCATCGTCATAACTCTTAAAATATTCGTCTGTAAACTGGAGATCAAGGTTTAATTTCAATTGCTTTAACACCCACTGAAAAAGTTCTATATTTATGTCGAACAGAAAATTATATTTGGTGGTGTAGAACTTATAGAACTCAGGCTCATAATATTCGAAATAGGCGGAATTGCGGTAGCAGCTTTCAAAACTCTTCCAATGCAGCCTTTGCCATTTAAATTCATCACTTATCTTGACATCCCTAACTTTTGTATGAACTTTTGAGCCCTTTATTACAGGAACCATTAGATCAAGCGTTCCGTTTGGAGAATAAATAGAAGCCCTGTTTCTATAAGTTTGCTTAGGAAAGTGTTCTTGTATTTCAAGTTTAAAATTATAGTTGCATTGCTTAAGACCAGAAAAATAAGATGTTGGAGGAATATAAAAAATTGGGAATATAGCTGAACTTTCCATCTGATAAATTATGTTTGCATTCTTAACTCGCAAAATAATGATAAAAAAAAGCTTTTCTTATATGGGAATCTCTTTTTTAAACTTATTGTCAATACTCCCCCTCTCCTTTCTCTATGTTATCGCAAAGGGAGGGTACTACTTTATATATTATATTTTTGGCTATAGAAGATTGGTTGTCAGAGAGAATTTGACGAATTCATTCCCAGAAAAATCAGCTACTGAAATTGCTGTTTTAGAAAAAACGTTTTTTAGGTACTTTGCAGATCTTGTAGTTGAGGTAATCAAGCTTTCCAGTATTTCTGAATCTGAACTATTGAAGCGAGTTAAGTTCAATAATCTTGAATTAGTTGAAGATTACCTTAATAACAGTCAAAGTATTTTGGCTTGCACTGGGCACTACGGTAATTGGGAACTTGGCATGATGGCTTTGGGATTAAAAATTAGTTCCAAAGCATATGTAATCTACAAACCCCTATCAAATCCAAGCTTTGATGAATGGTTTTACAAGATTAGAACGAGCACGAGTAATTTTTTTATTCCAATGAGGCAAACATTACGATCCATTGCGTCTACAAGAAATAAAATCACAATGTATTGCTTTGCTGGCGATCAAACGCCTATAAAAGATGAGGCAAGAGTTTGGGTAGACTTTCTTCACCAGACTACGCCAGTGCTTCAAGGAATTGAAAAAATAGCTTTGCAAACCAACAGACCTGTAATTTATTTCAATATGCAACTGGTAAAGCAAGGGTATTATGAAGTTGATTGTTACCTGATTGCTGAAAAACCTGTTGAAACTCAGGAAGGGGACATCACAAAAAGAAACTTCAAACTTCTTGAGGAAATTATTACCAAACAACCGGCTTATTGGCTTTGGAGTCATAGGCGGTGGAAACATAAACCTGAAAATCTGTAATGGCATCTCCAAGTGTAGCGTTAGTAATTTTAAATTGGAATGGGAAAGATCTGCTTGAACAGTTTCTTCCGGGAGTAGTGAAGTCGGTGTACGAAAATATTCAGATAATTGTTGGAGACAATGCATCAAATGATGATTCTGTAGTATTTGTAACCGACAATTATCCAAAAGTAAGGATTGTCCAAAACGATAAAAACTACGGTTTTGCAGAAGGCTACAGGCGAATACTGGATCAGGTTGAAGCTGACTATTATGTGCTATTAAATTCAGATGTAGAAGTCTCGGAGAACTGGATCGAACCTGTAATTTCTTTAATGGAAAGCGATCCGATGATTGCTGCTGCCCAGCCAAAAATTAAATGCCAGAAAAACAAAACCTTCTTTGAGTATGCCGGGGCTGCAGGTGGATATCTGGATATGCATGGTTATCCGTTTTGCAGAGGTCGTATATTCGATACAATAGAAGTGGATAGTGGACAGTACAATGATGCTAAGGAAATCTTCTGGGCAAGTGGTGCTGCTTTATTTATTCGGAGTGGTAAGTGGAAAGAGGTTGGAGGATTAGATCCGGATTTCTTTGCACATATGGAGGAAATTGATTTGTGCTGGCGACTAAAGAACTTGGGTTACAAAATAGTTTATTGTCCTGATGCAGAAGTTTACCATGTTGGAGGTGGCACACTCGATGCAAATAATCCATACAAAACTTATTTAAATTTCAGAAATAACCTTATAATACTGCAGAAGAATTTGCCATTATACGATGCGTGTTTCAGAATCTTGATCAGATTTTTTATGGACTTTATTGCATGGATACATTTCATTCTGGAAGGAAAAACGGACTTTGCAATGGCAATAACGAAAGCTCATGTCCATTTCTTTAAAAAGTTTTGGCATAATGCCAGAAAGCGAACCAGTAAACAAAGGCCGTTTATACACCATACTGGCCAATATCATTCAAGCATCGTGTACGCTTACTTTATAAAAAAAATAAGATACTTTTCTCAACTCAATTCTAGGTAACTGTCTTTAGAAAGCTTTCTATAGCCAAGCGATAACCATCCATGCCGAAACCTGTGAGGACGCCAAGACAATTTTTCCCAGTGAGCGATACATGTCTGAATTCTTCTCTTGCATAGATATTTGAAATGTGAACTTCTATCACCGGAGTTTTTATACCAGCGATTGCATCTGCTATTGCTACTGAGGTATGTGTATAGGCTCCGCCATTGAAGATAATGCCATCATAACTGAAGCCAACTTCATGAAGTTTATTTATTAGTTCACCTTCTATATTACTTTGGTAATAGTCAATCTGCATAATGCTGTACATTTCTCTTAAACTAATAAGGTAGTCTTCAAAAGATTGACTTCCATAGATGACAGGTTCGCGAAAGCCCAGTAGATTTAAGTTGGGTCCGTTAATAATTTGTATCTTCATCCATTCAAACTTAGAGTTTAAAACTTAAATAAAGAAATTTATTCCGTGATCAATCCCTCCTATTTAAGATCCTTTAAAACGTTTTTACGTCTGGAGCGGTCGATGTCTGCCAATACTGTTAGCGCTTACTTAAACGACATTGGAAAGCTGGAACATTACCTGGACTTTGCCAACAAAAATTTTGATGTCGATCGAATAACAAATGAAGACATTAAACTTTTTATCACGTGGATAAATGAGCTTGGAATGCAGGCAACATCACAAGCCAGGGTTATCTCGGGGCTCAAGTCTTTCTTTGGATTTTTACTTATAGAAAGTGTCATTAAAGAAGATCCAACAGTGCTACTTGAAATGCCGAGAATTACAAAAAAATTGCCAGATACGTTGAATGTCGAAGAAATCAATGCCATAATCGGGGCAATTGATGCTTCAAAACCTGAGGGTATGCGAAATAAGGCCATTTTAGAAGTACTTTATGGTTGCGGGCTACGGGTTAGTGAATTGATCCTATTAAGAATTTCGAACCTATTCCCCGAAGTACAGTATTTAAAAGTAGTTGGCAAAGGAAATAAGGAACGTATAGTGCCAATTGGATCGACCGCCCTCCAGTTACTTAGAATTTATCTAACGGAAGTTAGGGTGCACATTGCTATCAAAAAAGACAATGAAGATTATATATTCTTAAACCGACTGGGCACCTCTATGTCCAGAGTAAGCATATTCAATATGGTTAAAGAGTTGGCGGAAAGGGCTGGAATTAAAAAGATTGTAAGTCCGCATACCTTCAGACATTCCTTCGCTACTCATTTAATTGATGGCGGCGCTGACCTACGTGCCGTGCAGGAGATGCTAGGACATTCAAGTATAACGACAACCGAAGTCTATACTCACCTAAACCGCGACTATCTAAAATCGATCATCACGGATTTTCACTCTAGAAACTAGAAGGCTTTTTTGCGGTAATAAACCTATCTTTTCCTTGCATGTCTTTGAAAATTAGGAGATCGCTAAAGGATTTATTGATCAACATTTCAATGGTTTCTTTTCCATAATTTGCGTTGATCTCGAAAAAAAGTGACCCATCGTCTTTTAAGCTTTTTAACGCAAAGTCTGCTATAGCGACATAAAATTCAAGGGGATTTTGATCTGGGACGAAAAGCGCTAAGTGCGGCTCGAAGTTCAATACATTCTTATCCATCAATGTCGCTTCCATTTTTGTAATGTATGGTGGATTACTAATAATAAGGTCGAACTTTTGTGTGCATTGAAAGTCCCGGATGTCTGCCTGAACCAGGCTAATGGATGTTTGATTACTCATTGCGTTTTGCGCAGCAATTTCTAGTGCAGAATGGGAAATATCTAAAGCGGAAATATCTGCATAAGGTAAGTTATGTTTTAAAGATATGGCGATACACCCGCTTCCTGTTCCTATGTCGATCATTTTTAAAGTGACTTCCTTGAATTTGAATGCATTTATAGCCATTTCCACAAGCTCTTCAGTCTCAGGTCTGGGAATGAGTACAGAACTATCGACTTTAAATTTCAGACCGTAAAAGTAGGCTTCGGAAAGGATATACTGTATAGGCTCATGGTTCTTAAGTCGCTCTAAAACAATAATATAACTCACGTTATCTTCATTAGCTATGAGTTCATCTAATTTAAATAAAAGCTGGATTTTGCTGAAGCCAGAAATGTATTCAGCAACAATGTAAAACAACACTACAATTTCCTGATCATCATAAATACCAACGAGTACGCTATGGTACTTTTTGAGAATATCCTTCAAATTCATAACTCACAAAAGTAATCTAAATCGAACAATATACCTTACTTTTGCCGCGATGACTGACGAACTATATATGCAACGTTGCCTCGAGATCGCAGAGATGGGTATAGGAAATGTTAGTCCCAATCCCATGGTTGGTTGCGTCATTGTGCATGAGGATACAATTATTGCAGAAGGTTACCATCGAAAATTTGGAGAAGCTCATGCAGAAGTGAATGCTGTCAATGCTGCGTTTGCTGACTATCCTGAAGAGGCAGCAACCCTGCTGCGCAACTCAACAGTTTATGTGAATCTAGAACCTTGTGCTCACTTTGGCAAGACGCCACCTTGTGCGGATCTTCTCGTTATGATAGGGGTTAAAAAAGTTGTTATAGGTAATACGGACCCATTCTCTGACGTAGATGGTAAAGGAATAGAAAAATTGAAGGCCGCAGGAATTCAAGTCATTCATGGGATTTTGGAAGATAAATGCACAGAACTTAATCGTCGATTCTTCACTAGAGTTATTGAACAGCGCCCATATATCATTCTAAAGTGGGCGGAGACTGCCAACCGCTACTTTGCACCCAAGAACGTACTTCAGGAATGGATTAGTGGGCCTTTAGCTAAAAAGCTTGTTCACAAATGGAGGACGGAAGAAGATGCTATTTTAATTGGAAAACAGACTGCTATCTGTGATAATCCTCAGTTAACTGCGCGAGAATGGGAAGGCAAGAACCCGATTAGAATAGTTATAGACAAAAATTTGCAAGTACCAGCTGGTTATAATGTATTCAATAATGTAAGCAAAACTATCGTATTTAACGAGGCTAAAACTGTCATAGATCAGAATATTCATAATATTCAAATGGAAGATATGCAATACTATCTTCCCCAAAAGATTGCCTATCAACTCTACTTGATGGACATTCACTCTGTTATTATTGAAGGCGGCGCTAACTTACTCTCACAATTTATCGCCGCCGGGCTTTGGGATGAGGCTAGAGTGTTTAGGTCAGCAACTTCATGGGACGAAGGAATTCAAGCTCCAGATATTCAGGGGATAATTACAGATCAGGTGAATGTTGGAATGGATCATTTGAGTGTTTACAAGAATAGCAAGCAATTATGATATTTTTAATTATCAGTATTATTTGTAGCGTCACAGTTTCTGTGTTACTTAAACTGGCAAGAAGGTACAAGATAGGTGTAATACAGGCTGTTACTTGGAATTACCTTTTTGCGGCAGGACTTGCCTGGTTCTTCTTTAAGCCTAATTGTGAAGATCTAAATTTAAAGAATGTTAGTGGTATTTTCCTCTTATTAGGTGTTCTGTTGCCTATTGTCTTCTGGTTTCTTGCGGTCTCCGTAAGAAATATTGGAATTGTGAAAACAGATATTTCGCAGCGACTTTCGTTGTTAATTCCTATAATAGCAGCATATTTTCTATTTGGCGACACATTTTCTGCCTTAAAGATTGCAGGATTTATAGTTGGGTTTACAGCAATAATTTTCACACTCGCTAAACAGTCTTCCAAACAACCTTTGATTGAAAATTGGCTATATCCAATTGTAGTCTTTGTTGGCTTTGGATTGATTGATGTGCTTTTCAAGCAAGTAACACAAATTAAATATTTACCATATACAACCTCTCTGATCATGATATTCGTAATTTCTTTCATCGTCTCTCTTGGAGGAATTGCCTATCTAAGGTTTGTTAAAATGGAAAAAATTCAATTGATAAACTTTGTTTGCGGATGCGTACTTGGTTTTTTTAATTTCTTTAATATCCTTTTCTATCTAAAAGCCCACAGCGCCATGGCAGATAATCCATCAACAGTATTTACTGCTATGAATTTAGGGGTTATTATCGCTGGAACTCTAGTTGGACTACTAATTTTCAAAGAGAAATTAAGCAGGTTAAACTACGTTGGCCTATTTTTGGCGGGCATTGCCATTGTAATAATTACGATTGCTCAGGTCAATGCTGTTTGATGATACCTACAACACAATAGCAAGTAATGCGGAGGGCATATTCCAAGAAAGGGGAAGTAAATTCATTGCCTACGCTTATCCCTTAATATCAGAAGAACAAGTGAAGATCTTTGTTAATACTTTACGTATTGAACATCCAAAAGCTAGACATTTTTGCTGGGCTCTACGCCTGTCTAAGGACCGGTCAAACTTCAGGTTTCAGGACGATGGAGAACCTTCAGGAACTGCTGGGCGACCGATATTAAATTCGCTACTTTCTGCGAACCTTACAAATATTTTGATTATAGTTGTACGCTACTTTGGTGGCACCCTTTTAGGAGTTCCCGGATTAATAAATGCCTACAAATCTGCTTCTTTAGATGTTATTTCTGCAGCTCAGGTTATTGAGAAGACGTTAAACGATGTTTACGAAGTCACCTTTCTTTATTTGGGAATAAATGATGTGATGCGAATTATCAAAGACGAGCAGTTAGAAATTTTATCTCAGAACTTTGACAACGAATGCTGCATGCAACTCTCAATCAGAAAATCTTCTTTGAATACGGTCTTGGGAAGGTTAGAAACGATTGAGCAATTAAATTTGAAATATCTCCATACTGCCTAAGAGATATTTTATAGGTTTGTTTAAAACAGATTACATGACAACCAGAATTTCAGATGCCGACTTGATACTAAATTCGGATGGTAGCATCTACCACCTAAATTTGCTACCTGAAGACGTATCGGATACCATAATTACAGTTGGTGATCCAGAGCGCGTTAGTGAGGTTAGTAAATATTTCGATTCCATAGAAATTAAAAAAGGGAAAAGGGAATTTATCACTCATACTGGCTATCTAGGTAACAAGCGAATCACTGTAATTTCTACTGGAATCGGAACAGATAATATTGATATTGTACTAAATGAAATTGATGCCTTAGTAAACATAGACTTTTTAACAAGGAGCGTTAAAGAAGAACTCACTATTTTGAAGATCATTAGAATAGGTACTTCTGGATCCATACAAAAAGACATCCCAATGGGAACAATTTTGGCTTCCAGTTTTGGTTTAGGACTTGATGCTTTAATGCGTTACTATAATCAAAATTCAACCCTAAAAGAGTTAGAAATATTGGAGGCTTTCAAAAAGCACAGTCTAGAAATTTCAGATTTAAATCCATATCTGACTAAAGCTGACGAAGAACTTATGGCCACAGTTGGCAAAGATCTTACGACAGGGATTACTGTTACCGCACCCGGATTTTATGCACCTCAAGGTAGGAAAGTTAGGGCTGTTAACTCAATCTCAAATCTGATACCCATGCTAAATAGTTTTCAATACGGTGATGTTCGTCTTACGAATTTGGAGATGGAGACTGCAGGGATATATTCATTATCCAGGGTATTTGGGCATCAGGCATTATCTATAAATGCTATCCTTGCTAGTCGCGTGAATTTCGAGTTCAGCAAGGATTCCTCAAACGTTATTGAGCAAGCAATCAAATTGGTGCTGGGGCGTTTAGTTAGTGTATAGGGCCAATTTATAAGCTTTCTGAATAAATAATTTTGCAAATTATCAAACAAAAATAATTCAGTGCTGTTGATTTTACAATATAACTTTAAGCGATATGTTCAATTCATTAAAAGACAAATTTACTTTATTTTTTCTAAATTCTATATTCAATTCGTATGAAGCTGGCGAGCTTGATACAGGAAAAAGATTAGTTTCAAGTTTTGCGGGAGCTTATTTGCTCAAAAAAGCTATTAAGGACGTACCTCAGCATCCATATAAAGCTGCTCAAAAATTCGCACTGAGCGTACTATTGCTATATGCGGCGGCGAGTGGGCTAAATAAGAAAATCATTAAAAAACCCAAGGAGCTTTCGGATATAAGAAAGAATCAGATACAAGGTAATGATCCACATGCTATCCCTGCGTTCGTGTAGGAAAATCATTTAATCATAAAGGTGCGGATAACTATTTATCTGAACCCTTATTTTTTTAGCTATCCTACTATTTATTTTTTGGTTTAGCCGTCATAAAAAACGTTAGTTTACCACCATTCATGATATCGACATGCCTAATGGTATATTTTGTAACAGGTTGTCCATTTAGTAAAACCTTTAAAACGAAAACGTTCTTATCGCTCTGATTTAATGTTTCTACAGTAAATGTTTTACCATTTTCCAAAGTTAATTGTGCGCTTTTAATAGATGGGCTACCCAAAGAATATTCGTCCGATCCTGGCGACACGGGATAAAATCCAAGAGATGAGAACATATACCAGGCACTCATTTGACCGCAATCATCGTTTCCTCCTAAACCATCTGGCGTAGCTTTATACTGCATTTTCAGGATCATACGCACACGCTGTTGTGTTTTCCAAGGCTGATCTATCCAATTGTACAGGTAAGCCACATGGTGTGCTGGTTCATTCCCGTGAACGTATCCACCAATGATCCCGTCTCTAGTAATATCTTCCGTATCAGCAAAAAATTTATCAGGCAAATGCATGGAAAATAGAGAATCTAATCTAAGTCCAACTTTCTTTTTACCTCCCATTTCAGCAATCATTCCATTTGGATCATGCGGCACAAAAAAGCTATAATTCCAAGTATTACCTTCAATAAACCCTTGAGCATGAGTACTCATTGCATCGAAATCTTTCTTGAACGTTCCATCTGCCATCTTTGGGCGCATAAAGCCTATCGACTTATCAAAATTATTAACCCAATTACCTGACCTTTTTAGGAACTTCTCATATATGCCCTGTTTACCTAATTTTTTCGCAATCTGTGCAATGCACCAATCATCGTAAGCATATTCCAATGTATTAGAGACGGATGTACCGCTACGCTCAGCAGGTATGTAACCTAAATCAATGTAATCGCCTATTCCTTCATAATTGCGATGGTTAGCGGTAGTTATACAGGCCTCTAAAGCTTTTGCTGCGTCTCCATCATACACTCCCTTGATAATAGCATCTGCAAGAACAGATACACTATGATAGCCGCTCATACACCAATTGTCGTTGGCATAATGAGACCATATCGGAAGCATCTTCAAAGCACTTTGTTCATAATGAGCCATCATGGATTTTACGACATCATTGTTTCGGGATGGCTGCATGATGTTAAAAAACGGGTGAAGCGCACGGTAAGTGTCCCATAAAGAAAAGGTTGTATAATTGGTAAACCCATCTGCATTGTGCACATTCTGATCAAGTCCTTTGTATTCGCCATTTACATCTGTATAAGTCGTAGGGTTGATAAAAGCATGATACATTGCCGTGTAGAAGTTCGTCTTATCATCAGCTGAAGCATCGATCTTAATCTTATTAAGCTCTTTGTTCCAATCAGATTGCGCCTGTTGTTTAACCTTATTAAAATCCCATCCAGGTGCTTCAGCCTTCATATTCTCTACTGCATTTGCCTGGCTTACCGGAGATAAAGCGAACTTAATCTTAACTTTTTCTTGTTCGTCAGTTTTGAAGTCAAAATACATGCGAATTCTCTTTCCCGCTATTTCGGGGAAATTCTTGTTCTGATCAAATTTCCTCCAAAAGCCGCTATATACCTGATCTTCATCGTAATTCTTCTGTCCATATGATTTAAATGGTTTGGAAAAGGTCATCGCAAAATAAACCGTTCTCGTCCGTGCCCAGCCATTGGTTTGTCTATAACCAGTAACCAACGTGTCGTTTACAACTCTTACATAAGTCCACACATTCTTATCATCATAGTTGTAAATACCAGCCATAAGGTCAAGAATGATGTGAGAATCATATGATTTTGGAAAAGTATATTGATGCATTCCTACCCTGGTTGTTGCAGTTAACTCGGCAGTAATGTTATCATCATCTAGTTTCACTTTGTAATATCCTGCTTCGACAATTTCATTTGCATGACTGTAGGCTGAACGGTAGCCCGACTTAGTATCATTGGAAGTTCCTGGATTCAATTGTAATTTACCTTGTGTAGGCATAATCAGAAAGTCTCCAAGATCTGAATGCCCTGTGCCGCTAAAATGCGTATGACTAAATCCAACAATGTTCTTGTCTTCATATTTGTAACCAGCACAATACTTATAAACATCACCATTGTATTTTCCATTAAACTCGTATGATAGCGTATCAGTTTCAGGGCTCAATTGAACTGCTCCAAATGGAACTGTTGCACCAGGAAATGTATGCCCCATCTTCTGTGTTCCAATTATAGGTTTAACGTACTTCACCAAATCCTGCTGAGCATTTACTTTTAAGCCGACCAACAACAAGCTGGCTATTATTATTCTCTTCATTATTATAAATAACTTGGTTTATGATAGCTCTAAGGTAAAAATTTATAGGTATACTTTGACAAGCATTTGACCTCGAAATGCCAATCTATGAGTTAATTCCACTATTTTTGTATTTCGAAAAATTACAATGAGTAAAAAAGGCAGAATTCTGGTAGCCATGAGTGGAGGAGTTGACAGTTCAGTTGCAGCGGTGATGCTTCATGAGGAAGGTTACGAAGTAATTGGCTTAACGATGAAGACCTGGGATTATGCTACTTCAGGAAGTAGCAGTAAAGAAACCGGCTGCTGTAGTCTTGACAGTATCAACGACGCTCGTACCCTAGCTGTAAATTATGGCTTTCCTCATTATATATTGGATATTAGAGATGAGTTCGGCGACTTTGTAATTGATAATTTTGTGGACGAGTATCTTGCTGGTCGTACCCCTAACCCTTGTGTTCTATGCAACACACATATTAAATGGGAGGCTCTATTGAAACGTGCTAATAAACTTGATTGTGAATTTATTGCAACGGGTCATTATGCCAATATTAGATTCGAGGAGAATGGAAGGCATGTGATATCAAAAGGTAGAGACGAAAATAAAGACCAATCTTATGTATTGTGGGGTGTCTCACAAGAAAACTTAGCCCGTACAAAATTTCCGCTTGGATCGTTCGCAAAATCTGAAATCAGACAAATGGCGATGGATATGGGACAAGAAGAATTGGCTAAAAAAAGTGAGAGCTATGAGATTTGTTTTGTGCCAGATAATGATTATCGCGCTTTTCTCAAACATAAGGTGGAAGATCTGGAAGATCGTGTCGCAAATGGTAATTTTGTACTTAGTAATGGAATGATTATTGGACAACATAAAGGTTATCCTTTTTATACTATCGGTCAACGTAAGGGCTTAGGAATTGCTTTTGGGGAGCCTATGTTTGTGTTGCAGATTCTACCTGAAAGCAATACTGTTGTTTTAGGAAGGGCGAATGAATTAGAACGGGGAGAGGCAATGGTAAGAAATATTAACTTGGTTAAGTATTCTAATATCAATGAGCCTTTAGATAACGTAGTTACAAAAATAAGATATAAAGATGCAGGTACGCTGAGTACCATTGTTCAAGAAAAGGATAGAATTCGGGTAGTGTTTGACCATGCGGTATCAGCGATTGCACCTGGACAATCAGCAGTTTTTTATGAAGGAAATGATCTTTTAGGGGGCGGATTTCTTTGTTAACCAACTATTTAAATCATTGCTTATCAGATACGGAGATCCGCTTTTAGCGCGTTTTCCCTTATACCTTTCAAAATAATAATCTACTCTGCCAAGATTAATTCCTGCGAATCCTACTTGATTTATTGTTGTGACTTTGCTACTCAAGTTTAATACATCTTCTGGCTTATCCATGAATGTATGAGTGTGTCCGCCAATAATCAGGTCAATATTATTATTATTCTTAGCCAATATTTTATCGCTTACTCTATCACTCGAATAAGTATATCCAATGTGAGAAAGGCAGATAATAAGGTCGCATTTTAATTCATTTCTCAGGAAGTCAGCTGTTTCATTCGCTTTTTTTTGGGGGTCAAGATAAAGGGTATCGCCATAGCTACGGATATCAACAATCCCTTCAAGTTGAATTCCAATTCCAAAAACACCTATACTAATACCTTCTTTGTTAAATACTTTATACGGTATAGTGGATTTGTTAAGTAATGTATTTGAGAAGTCATAGTTGCTACAAAGAATTGGGAAATTCGCATGAGGCAGCTGCTCATAGAAACCTGCAAGGCCGTTATCAAAATCATGATTACCCATTGTTGCGGCGTCATAACTCATAGCTGTCATCAGCTTCATTTCAATCTCGCCACCGAATTTATTGAAATAAGGAGTACCCTGAAATATGTCACCAGCGTCAAAGAGTAAAACATTGCGCTCTTCTCCTCTAATCTTTTTTATAATTGCGGCTCGTCTGGCAATTCCGCCTAAACCCTGATACCTGGAACCATCCATAGGAAATGGCTCAATTCTGCTATGAACATCATTGGTGTGGAGAATGCTGAGCTTGACAACATCTCCAGCCGCAATCGCTTGCAAAGGATTAAGGTTTAACGCAGTTGCTAAAGAAAGGATGCCTCCCGCCTTCAGAAAACTCCGTCGATTAGTTTTTAGTGATTCTTCCATCTAATATTGGATTAATATTTTTTCCTTCTTTTTCAAGATTTTGTATATAATTTATCAGTGCTGTTCTAACCTTTAAACCCAGATGCTTTTTGTCAATAGGTTTCTTGAAACTTTGAAAATTATCTCCTCCACCAGCCAAATAGTCTGTAGTTAAAATTCGATAGCTTTTTGAAGCATCAAATGGTTTGCCCTTAATAGTAATGTTGACAGGTTTTTTGTCTACGATTTTCATCCTTAAACCTGAGACTGGCTCGCCATCATTTAACGCAATAAAATTTATTAAATTTTGTGTGTCTGTACCGCTGAGTGTAAATACAATCAACTCATTTTCGAACGGCATAGTCTCAAAAATATTAGACATGGTCACCTCCCCTTTTGAGATGTCCAAACGCAAACCGCCTTTGCTGGTAGGTATTGCAAAATCAATATTGTTGTCAATTTTCTGTGCTTCATGGAAAGTAGCATCAGCAAAAAAGTTGCTCAATAAACTTTCAGGGTTTTTATCACTTTCAACTTTCGACATTAAAACGTTGGAGTGTGCAATGACCTTATTCATCTCTGCCTCCATCTGCACCTTATAGGGATTGTAAGCCTTAATAATGTTGCTGTCAACCGGCAGATCATTATTTATATTATATTCTGCTCGCTTTGTTTGAGTAATCTGATATTTGCTTTTACAAGCAAATAGGCATAAAACCGCAAATAAAATTAAAGTGTTAAAACGGTAGTTACATTTAATCATAATGGAGTTTAGCCACACTATTTAAGCATAAAATAAAGGTATAAAAAAAGAGAAATCCCATTAAAGATTTCTCTCGCATTTGTGATGAAATCACAGTTCAGTTACAAATTTTTAGTTATCTCTGGACTTAAAGGCGTAGTTTTTGAGCGGAAGCGGTGTACTAATTCTCCTTTTTCATTGATAAGAAATTTTTCAAAGTTCCATTTGATATCTCCAGTAAAATCAGAATTGGGAGCCATGGTCAAATATTTGAACAATGGAGAAATCTCGGCACCTTTAACATTACTTTTCTCAGATAGTAAGAAGGTAACATTGTATTCGCCAGTACAAAATTTCTTAATCTCTGCATTGGTAGCGAGCTCCTGATCATTAAAATTCGCCTGAGGGAATCCAATTACAATTACTTTCTTACCATACTGTTTATGTAACTTTTCAAGATCCTCATATTGTGGAGTATAACCGCATTTGGAGGCTGTATTCACAATTAAAATTTTCTTCCCTTTAAACTTGGAAAGTTTAACTTCTTTGCCGTCAATTGTCTTAAAAGAAAAATCATACACGCTCTTTGCTGGTGGTGTAAAGAACATGGTAAGTAAAACTAATAGTGTATTCATGTTTTTGGGTTTTTAGATACATACGAAGTTAACTACAAAATGGATATAAATATATAGCCGCCAAGTAAAATAGACGATAGAAACTTTTGCATTGGAGAATTAATCAAGCAAATTATACATGAAATTTTGAAATTCGGCTTATTTATAGCTTTATTTGCAGAAAAACGTTCTGAATGGCGAAGAATTTATTGATAGTTGAGTCACCCGCAAAAGCTAAAACGATAGAAGGGTATCTAGGAAAAGATTTTCTTGTTAAATCAAGTTACGGTCACATCCGGGATTTAGTTAAAGGAGACATGGGAATCGATATCGCGAATAATTTCTCTCAAACTTATGAGGTGCCAGCCGATAAAAAACAAGTTGTCGCAGAACTTAAGAAACTAGCGAAAGAAGCTGAAATGGTATGGCTCGCATCAGATGAGGACCGCGAAGGAGAAGCGATTAGCTGGCATCTATTTGAAACTTTGGGTTTGAAAGAAGCAAATACTAAACGAATAGTTTTTCATGAGATCACTAAACCGGCTATTTTAAAAGCCATCGATACGCCAAGAACAATTGATTACAATTTAGTCCATGCTCAACAAGCAAGACGCGTACTGGACAGGTTAGTCGGTTTCGAATTGTCTCCAGTCTTATGGAAGAAAATAAAACCGTCTTTGTCAGCGGGCAGGGTCCAATCGGTCGCTGTAAGATTGATTGTTGACCGAGAGCGAGAAGTTAATAAATTCAACGCCGTTGCGGCCTATAAGATCACTGCGCAATTTCTAACAGGAAAGGGAAAAGAACTCGTAAAAGCAGAACTTCCACTCCGTTTCGTAATAGAGGATGATGCAGAGAAATTTGTAAATGACTGTTTTGAGGCAAGCTTTGAAGTTGGTAGCCTAGAGACTAAACCCGCAAAACGCAATCCGGCTGCACCTTTTACAACCTCTACATTACAGCAAGAAGCTTCCAGGAAACTCGGGTATTCCGTTTCGAGAACCATGCAAATCGCTCAGCGATTGTATGAAAGTGGACATATTACTTATATGAGAACGGATTCATTAAATCTTTCTGAAACTGCCTTACAAGCCGCTGCTGCGGAGATTAAATCTGCATGGGGTGAAAAATATCATCATCTAAGAGTCTATAAAACAAAATCAGCCGGCGCTCAAGAAGCACACGAGGCTATTCGACCAACATATTTTAGCAACCATACGGTAAATGGTGACAGTTCAGAACAGAGGCTTTACGAGCTGATCTGGAAACGGGCAATTTCATCTCAGATGAGTGAAGCGCTGTTTGAGAAAACGACTGCTCAGATCACCATCAGCAAACGTAGCGAAAGACTTGTTGCAGAAGGTGAAGTGCTTAAATTCGATGGGTTCCTAAAAGTTTATCTGGAGTCAAGTGATGACGACGATTTGGACGAATCCGAAAAAGCTGGAATGTTACCGCCATTAGCTCGAGGTCAGGAATTGCTTTTAAAAGAATTGAGTGCAACTCAACGTTTCTCAAGACCACCTGCAAGATATACAGAGGCTAGCTTAGTCAAAAAACTTGAAGAGTTGGGAATAGGAAGACCCTCTACTTACGCGCCAACAATTTCAACAATTCAAAATAGAGGATACGTAGTAAAGGAAGAAAGAGACGGTAAACAGCGCTCTTATACCGCAATCACTTTGATAGATGGAAGAGTAACAAAGGACATAAAAACAGAAATTACGGGGGCAGAGAAAAGCAAACTATTTCCAACAGACATAGGAGAAGTCGTTAATGACTTTCTCGTTGAGCATTTCAAGGGGATTGTTGATTTTAATTTTACCGCAAACGTTGAAAAAGAATTTGATGAGATCGCACAGGGTCTACAGGATTGGACAAAGATGCTTCACTCTTTCTATACTCCTTTTCATATTGAAGTAGAATCAACGCTTGAGAATGCTGATAGAGCTAACGGTGAAAGATTATTAGGGATAGACCCAGTTTCAGGTAAAAACGTTTATGCGAAGGTAGGAAAGTTTGGACCGTTAGTTCAAATTGGTCAGAATGATGTTGAGGAAAAACCAAGATATGCTAGTCTTGCGAAGTCGCAATCTGTGGGAACGGTAACGCTCGAAGATGCATTGGAACAGTTTAAACTGCCTTTTCAGCTGGAGGATTACGAGAGCAAAGATGTGTCAATTGGCGTTGGAAGGTTTGGTCCGTATGTTAAATGGGGCGAAGCTTACATTTCTGTACCAAAAAACGAAGATCCCCTCACTATCAATCGCGATCGTGCGATTGAATTAATTATGGAAAAGGTTACCGCAGATGCGCCTGTTGCTCATTTCCAAGCCTTGCCTGTAACTAAAGGCACTGGTCGTTTCGGCCCTTTCATAAAATGGAATGAGTTTTTTATAAATGTCCCTAATGCTTACGACTTCGATAACTTGAGACCTTATGACATTGAAGAATTGATTAATAAAAAACTTGAAAAGGAAGCAAATAGATTTATTCAACAATGGGAAACAGATAAAATTGCTATTGAAAATGGTAGATGGGGACCATTTATTCGTTTTGGAAAAGAAATGTTGAAGCTTCGCAAAAATCCGAAGTCTAACGACAAGTACACTCCTGAAGAACTTGCAATATTAACTTTGGAGGATGTTAAGAAGTTGGTAGTTGAACAGGTTCCAAATGCATTTGAACCGAAAACAAAAAAGGTAGCTGCAAAAAAAGCAGGTACCGTTGCAAAGAAAATGACTACTAAAAAGCCTTCTACTAAAAAGGCTGTTGCAAAGAAATAAGCATTTGCGAATATGAAAAAGGATCTGCCAGAAAATGTTGTTGAAGATATAGCTATGGCCGTGGTGTTGCTCAGCGAAACACCTGAAGTTAAGAACTGGACGGTCTACGTGGTAAACCTGAAAGACATTCAGATAGACAATGTATTAATCAGTTCCAAAGGATATGGGGAGAAACATGCTAAAATAGTTAAAACATCTGTGTTGAGGCATTTTATAGGTGACTTGAAAGCAAAATCATACGCTGGGGTGGAAGCAATTGACACAGAAGTGTTCGGTCTCACAAACGAATATTGGTTAAGTTACTATATTGGAGGAGTAATTTATGATAAGAAATTCATTTTCCTTCCAGAAAGCATCGTGGATGAAAACCTGATAAGAATACCACTAATTAATAAACCTGGGGTGATGATAAAATAGCGTTTTGTAAATCAGCTAAAATAAGTATCTTCCTACGAGATACCCCAACCCATTGCGTATGACAACCCAACGTTCTTCCATTCTTAAAAATCAGCAAATAGTAATCATTGCTTATTTTTCTTTCTTGTATTTTCTATACCTACGCTAGAGGAATATAAGTCATACTCAGCTTTTAGAATACCATTTACCTTTTCTGCGATTGCGTTATCATAAGGACTTCCAGTTTGGATCATAATGATAGCTATGTGATTGTCTGGCAGCATATCTACATAGTTTTTACAGCAGTACTGTGACCCCCTGAATAATATGTCAGCTCAGCTTTGTATTTCCGGTTGTCTAAAACCATTTGTGATGCATCCTGACATCTCTGCTATAAAGCTGGTGAATTTTGCCCCGATAAAATTGAACAATCATCTTCTTCGAAAGGTGAAAAGACCGGCATCTGCTCCTATCATAAACTCATCCACTTCGACAAAACTGAACGTTTTCAACAAAACGGGGATTGCGTTTTTGTTTCAACCATGGTCCACTATTGAGGGCTGCCCTTCTGAGATTGTTTACGATCAGGACCGGCTGTTTATAGTTTCAGAAAACCTTGGAGATATTATTCTAACCGCTGGCTTTCGCACTTATGTGGCCCAAAGTAGTTTCATTACCCATTTCTGCAGGACGGCAGATCCCGAGAGTATGGGTAAGGTAGAGAATGTGGTCAAATATGTGAAACAGAACTTTTTGTGCAACCGTTCTTTCAAGGACCTGGAAACCCTCAATAATGAAGCACAAGCCTGGCTTTCCCGTACAGCAAATGCCCTTGAACATGGTACAACCAAAAAGGTGCCCGCGCACGAATATCAAATAGAGAAAGACTTTTTAGGAACATGGCATCCGGTAATTGCTGAAGCTGAACAATACCCATGCTATATGGTGCATAAGGACAATAAGATCTCCTACAAGAGCAATATATATAGTTTGCCCATAGGTACTTACAAAGGAAAAGGAACAAAAGTCTTACTCAAGGTCACCTTGGATCAACTGATCCTTTTAAATGAAAAGCAAGAAGAAATCTGCCACCATGAGATCTGTAAGCTTAAAGGACAGAAGATCCTTTCCTGTGACCATGGCCGCGATAAACATGCAGCCATTGGTGAGATGATGCAGGAGTTTAGTGAGCTGATGGAAAATAAATTACAGGCGCTGAACTGGGTTATGCAGATAAAAGACCATAAGCCAAGATATATTAGAGATCAGGTCCAGCTGCTTAAAGCAACCGTTACCGGCCTTGACCCTATAATTGCATCCCAGGCACTTAATTATGCCTGTGCTCATCAGATTATCAGTGCTACGGACTTTAAAGCTATGGTGCTCGCCTTGCAGCGCGAGAAGATAAAAGACAATCAGGTTAATCCAAAAATCATACAGCTTAATCCCCTGAATGGAACAAGCAGGATTATAGCAGATACAACGCCCGTTCAAAGCGAATTGAGCACTTACGATAGCTACTTCACCATAAAATAATAACTGGTACCCATTGCCACGGTAGCCGTTAAGCAATGGGTACCTTAACTAAAACTAAGACATGGAAATACAAAAACAGGAAATCAAACAGCTCTGCAGCAAGTTTATGCTGAACGGAATGGGCGCACAGCTGGATACATTGGTTAGTGGTGCAGAAAAAAAAAACATGGGCTTCATGCAGTTTACACTGGAACTGCTCCAAAGTGAGGCAGATCACCGTCAAAGCAAAGACCAGGCAAAACGAATTAAGGCTGCAGGGTTGCGAAAAAGCAATAACCTGGCGTATTATGACGCAGAAAAAAATGGCCTTAAAACAGTTCCACTGGCACAACTCAGAGAGTTAAACTGGATAGATCAATTGTTTAATATCGTGCTTATGGGGTCCAGCGGCACCGGGAAGACTTTTCTAGCGGCAGGACTAGCGGCTGATGCTGTTAAAGCTGGATACCGGGCTTACTTCGGGTCAATGGAGGATATTGTAAATACACTGAAGACCAAAGACTTTGGAAAATCACAAATGATCGAGTATAAAAGACTGCTTAAAGCGAATATGATCGTTCTGAATGATATCATGCGTTTCCACCTGGAAAAGAATATTGCAGTAGCTTTTTTCAACTTTATCAACCACATCTATGAATCCACCTCTATCGTAATTACCACCAATAAAAAGCCTACAGAATGGGCTAAGATGCTCGACGACGAAGTTATCGCCACTGCGCTGTTGGACAGGCTGCTTTTTAGGTGTGAGATGGTCAATTTAACTGGCGAAAGTTACCGGTTGGAGAACAGGCAAACGTTCTTTGAATCCTAAACTTTAATACCATACTTTTGACCCGAGCTATGTATTCATTCTTACCGTTTTCCGGACGGTATTCTTACCGAATGTTATGTACTCCTAAGGTTCTTCACCAATTTTGATGCACGTTAAAAAAGAAGAATATTTAACATTAAATAATTGATAATCAGCACAATAAATGAGCAATAGGCTTGTTTTCTTGAGTCCTTTTATGTATCTTAAAGCATTGAATAACAGATACTTGAACATTGATTTTGTCTAACTCTCCTAACCTAAATCTGGTAGCTTTGTTGTATGCTGACTGGAAGATAAGAATATACCATTTAGAAATACAAAATTCAACAATTAGGCTTTTTGCCAGAATAACAGGGAAACGCTCTAAGTGTCCTAACTGTTTGAAAAGCAGCCGTAGTGTACGATCGTGTTATTTTAGAACCTTAGCAGATTTGCCCATGGCTACAAATGCGGTTCTTATATCTCTTTGGATTCGCCGCTTTGCTTGTACAAACCCCAACTGCGAAAAACGAATATTCTCAGAACGGTGCAGTGAGTTAACAAGTCCTTATTCTAGGCGCACCGAAAGGGCTTCATTGTATTTAAAGCAGTTTATTATTAAAATATCTTCGAACAAAGGCGCCTATTTTTCAAAACTGATGAATATCCCCATCAGTAACAACACTTGCCTCAGGCTGGTCAAGTCCATGGCAATGCCAATAGACGATAATCTGCTGTGCATTGGTATAGATGATTAGGCTAAAGGAAAGAGAATGAACTATGGATCAATCATCGTTAATGCGGATACTGGACGCCCTATTGACCTTTTCAACAGCAGGGATTCCGGGGATGTTGTAAAATGGCTTTCAGGTCATCAAGAGATCAAATATGTAACCCGAGACAGGGCGACATCTTATGCAAGTGCAATTACAAAGCCGTTACCACAAGCAAAACAAATCGCAGATAGATTTCATCTAGTAAAAAATCTGGGTGACGCTATCCAAGAAGAAATCAAACGTGAATACAGCCATTTGAAAGAAGTTGCTAAAAATATATATGAGGCAATTGAATTAAAGAAGTCCATGAAAGTAATTCTGGAAGCCCAAAATGATGTTCAAGATAATGTTAAGATGGAGATGTCTTCAGTTATGATCCAGAAGAGGGAAAAGCTTTTTCAAATAACCAAGATGAAAAAAGATGGGCATAATATATCTGACATTGCTTGAAGAACGCAAACAGACAGAGCCACTATTGTGAAATACCTGGAACATGGTATACCTTCAACTAGACCTCGAAGTACTCGTGTAAATTATAATAGGTATATAGCTGAAATTAACCACATGGTCAGTCTGGAAATCAACCCAACCTCAATGTTTAAGTCCCTAAAGGATATAGGGTTGAAATGTTGTGAACGCTCTTTTACCAGATGGTTTAATATAAAATTTCATGATTATCAGCATAAATGGAACAGGGCATGTCATGAACCATTAAAAATCACTAAACCAGAAATTTGGATTAATTATATCCCTCCCCTAAGAAAGCTATCCATTTTTTTAACAAATCAAGAGTATGGAGTTGCAAAGGATACAGGTGAATGCTCAAAGGAAAAAGAAATCGTTGATGTACTGGTAAACGAAATTCCTCTTCTATCGAGTTTACGCAACCTTTATATCAACTTCAGAAATATTTTGAAAGGAGGATGTCATGAAAAATTGGATATCTGGATAAAAAATGACTAATCAATAGGCCTAAAAAAAATAGATCGCTTTTGTAATGGGTGAAAAAGGATATCGTGGCTGTAAAAAATGCCATAACCTATAATTGGACAAACGGACTGGTTGAAGGAAATGTAAACAGATTGAAAAACAAAAAGCGCGAGATGTATGGCAGGTGTTGTTTTCAGTTGCTTAGAAGAAAAGTCTGTCTTTCAGTAACGGGATAGGTGCATCAAAATTGGCGAAGAACCACTCCTAATTGCCAAAAATCCTGCAAGTATACTTACCGGCTACAAAGGCGCATAGAACTATGCAATCATGCGTTCTATCACCGACACATGCAAGAAAAATCAGCAGAAAATCTTAAATGCTTTCCTAACTATTGCTGATTCATAGGAGAACCTGAGTAGTTACTGGAAATGATTTATCCAAAGAATAATGCAACGGTTTATATACCCTTGGAGTTTAACGGGAAAGGAGGCGAAATTGTGTTAACAAACGACCCATAGAAGTAGCACTGTCAAGATTTACTGGCGTCTCAACAACAAATTTATTAGAACTACAACGAATTATCATCAGCTTGCGATAAGCCACTCAGCAGGAAAGCATTTATTAACAATAGTTGATGACAACAGGGGAAGACAGGTTAAGAATTTCATTATATTCGACAAAGACGTAAACCTTAGGTCTTATTAATCAATTGGCGTTCAACTGCTCCTAGCGTTATAAGATATTGTGCTGTCATATAGGTAGCCATAATTGCGACATTTGAACCAGCGAATCCAATCACAAATTTTTGATATGCCACTAAGGCATCAGATAGCATAAAACAAGCTACACCGACGAATATCAGGTTAAAGCTTACCACATTTACCCTTAGATGTCTAAATACTGCCATCATCATCATAAGACTGATCACTAACGTATAAGCCAAAACGGGAACACGCATAGCCCCTAAATAAGGTCTTAAGTAGAAAAAGAAAACAGTACTTAGAACGGCACAAAAGATGATTGCTAACCTCGCCCCTTTCTTATCCAAGTCCGGTGCGGACTTAAAATCAAGATAGAACGCCCTGGTGTAAGAAATATGACTTAACATAAAAGCGGCCAAGCCATAGCTAAAATACTTTTCATCTAAATGGACAAAGAGCAATAACAGGTCGCCAATTAGAGCCAATACCATTCCTATAAATAATCGCTTATGAAATCTACCCTTCAGTGAAGTTGTGGCAATTAAAAAAATTATCAGCCAGATGACTATTAATGGTGTAGTGAAAATTTTTAAACACTCGATATTAAAATATCTACCAACTAACTGAAGCAAGGAGATCAATAAAAATACCAGTAAAAATTTCAAGTGTTTCTTAAACATAACCATTAATAGACAAAAAAATAATTGATAAAAAAAGGCATTAATTAGAGGTTACTCTTATTAATGCCTTATATATATCAAATGATTAAAATAAATAAATTAGCTGGTTAGTAGCTCTTTTCAGTGCGATTATTGCGCTTGAAACCACCGCTGCCGCCTGCGGCACCTGTATTAGGTTTCTCTTGCGCCTCAGCTACTTTAATTCTATTGCCGTTGTAATCGCCACCATTCATACGCTTGATCGCTTCTTTTGCCTCTTCCTCAACAGGCATTTCTACGAAACCAAAACCACGGCTTTGACCAGTCTCACGATCTTTTATTATCCTAAGTGATTTTACTTGACCGAAATCACCAAATACGGCTGTCAATTCATCTTCCCCTACTTCTACTGGAAGGCCTGTAATAAATATCTTCATTAATGTTTAAAAATTTTCACAAAGTTAAGCAAAATTCGCTTAAAAACCAATGCGTGTGTCACTTATAAGTTTAATTAAGTAAATTAATAACATCTCAAAAAATGAAAATGTTTGACAAATAAAATAGTTTTTTTAGCAATAAAGAATCTAGTATCTTGGACCTTTAAACCAGAGCATTATATGAAAAGGTACTTACCTTTATTCCTTTTATTAGCAATACTAGTGTACTCCTGTGACTACAACTCTAAATCCGGATCTTCGATTAAAGAACCAAGTAGTAAAACTATTGTGATTCCTGATACAATAAAAGTTGACCGTGTCGCAAACAGAGACATGATGATTATTTTAAGCATTCTACCCGATACTTTAAGTAAATCCTTCAAATGGACAAGGGCTCAAAGGGGAGCTATGAGGGAATGCGTAGAAAAAAACGGTTATTTAGTAGATAGTGCTTCCGTTTTTAAATCGGTTAACATGTTTAAAAACAACCATATCGACCTTACTTTACCCGACGGAAATTTTCTACTGACAACCTATCAAATTCGAGATGGCCATTACGTAATTATTACTGTAGAGAATATAAAGTCAAGACAGACGGTTCATGCTTATGAACTTTATAAGTTCAGTTCAGCAGCATTAAACCTCGATAAATTATTAGGTAAATACTCCTTAAGTTACATGGTGGATCCGTCCAGTCAATCATGCCTTGGAATGCTGTATGATAAAAATCCCGATTTCGACTTCTTGATCTCAGCCGACGATAAAGTCATAATAAAAATTCATAATTATGATGAAGACGATTCGAAGGGATGTTTAAAAGGGAATTTATTAACATTGAAATTCAATACAATTAAGATGCCTTTTGATATAGAATCTATTACCTGGGCAGATTAGAGCATGGCTCGGATCGCTTTTTTTCGCTCTATTGAAATCTCGGAACCTTCCGCCAGAAAAACTGAAACTGGCTCCGTATTATCTAAAACCTTAAAATGATCACCGTAGGTTAAGCAGAAGTCGGCGTCAATCTGATAAGACTTTATAGCATACTGCTTCCATTTTGGGTGCCTTACTTCATATTCATTCGTAACTGATTTGTTATATCTTGAATATCCCCAATAATGTTCTGTGATAAACTCCGTTTCAGATGCTACGGGTATCTCCGACAAATTTGCATTAGCACAAACGCTTATCCCTTGCCATTTCCCTTTTGTCTTCCAATTATATTCTACCAGTAGGTCGTCATTTTTGATCTCCCAACTGTGTTTCATAGGTAGAGTCTGGTATTTCTCATTGTAGATGGTATTTGCAACAAATGATAATGCATACTTAGGCACAATTTCCTTGACAAAGACCGCGCCTCTTTTCCAAACACCTGCATCCTTATATCGTACATAGAACCGCAAGTTTACTTCCTCAAAATTAGTATGAAAAGGAACTGCGATACCTAATAGTCTGACATTCTTAAAAAGAAAGCCAATAAGACTAACATAGCAGGTATTATTCCAGAAGTCGAGCTCGGTGCCCACGGGTAAATACGGTAGCAACAAATCTCTATCTACTCTATAATTGGCCATTATCAACTTACGCCACTCTGCCTTTAAAAAACTCATCCTGCAAGATAATCAATCGTGCGTTATTACTATCTTGGTAAATAGTATATTATTTAAGAATTCATGAATACAAGAAAAAGCTTCCTAAAAACAGGAATTATTGGCGTAGCAGCAACCATTGCCAGCAAGCTAAGCACATTTAGTGCTCAAAATACCGTAATCAATATAGACAACGGTAGCCTTAGGCTCGGTATGGCGGGCTATTCTTTCCTAAATTTTAAGTTAGACAAATCACTTGAAATGATGACAAAGCTAGATATTCGATATTTGTGCATAAAAGACTTTCATTTGCCATACATGAGCACTGATACCGAGATTGCTGATTTCCAGTCGAAATTAAAAGTAGCTAATGTCATTGGTTATGCTGTCGGTCCCATCTACACAAAGACTAAGACTGAAATCGACAAGGCCTTTGAATACGCGAAGCGTGTCGGAGTAAATATGATTATTGGTATCCCTTTACACGCTGATCTTCCTTATGTCGAAAAAAAGGTTAAAGAATCGAATATTAAGTTTGCCATTCACAACCATGGTCCTGAAGATGAACTTTATCCGACCGTAGAAAGCATATATAGACACATATTGGGTTTAGATCCTCGGATAGGAATCTGTTTTGATATAGGTCATGACACCCGGGCAGGTAAAAATATTTCCCTCGATATGCAGAAGTATCACAAACGAATATTCGATATGCATCTTAAGAATGTGACTGCACCTTCAAACACTGGTACAACTTGTGAACTTGGACGGGGCATAATCGATATACCGGCGTTTTTCAAAGTACTCAAAAAATTAAATTATACGGGTTCTTGCTCATTAGAATATGAGAAAGACATGAAAGATCCTATAGCAGGTATTGCGGAATCAGTAGGGTATTTTCGGGGGGTATGTGACGCTTTAAGTCAATGATTTTGTGACTCTAAAGTCTTTTTATGTAGTTTAGCATCTACAAAATCGCACGCAAATTAAATTTAAAAAACTTGCGCTCACGCTAACACTTTTTTTCGCTTTTTTATGTAGTATACTCGCTAAGAAAGAATTGGAACTTAAATCTCCCAATGGAGCTATTATAGTGTCTCTGAAAATCACGGACGAAGTCCGCTATTCAGTTTCATGTAATGCTGATGAGCTTTTTACCAACAATAGCATGGCGTTAGAGTTGAAGAATGATGTACTGGGAAGTAGTCCCAAGCTATTAAGCGCCAAAGCCTCTGCTGGCAACAGTATAATCAAGCCGTATATTTCTTTAAAGTATTCCACGGTGACTTCTATATACAACAAATTGGTACTGACTTTTAAAGGCAACTATGCAGTTGAATTTCGGGTATTTAATAGTGGAATCGCCTTTCGTTTTATTACGAGCAAGAAGGGCGATATTGAAGTTTTGAACGAGCAGGTCGACTTGAATTTCCCCGCAAACTATGATTTGCATGTTCAACAGCCCGGCGGATTTGAGACTGCGTATGCAGAAAATTACTTAACAGTTAGTTCTGCAGATTGGAATACCAAAATGAGTACGTGACCAATCTTAATTGATACTAAAAAGCAATATAAAATCTTAGTTAGTGAATCAGATCTTAGCGACGATCCATGTCTATTTTTTAAAGGAAGTGGCAAAAATGCAATCAACTCTACATTTCCTAAAGCGCCATTAGAATTTGGGGAAGACAGCGATCGAAGTTTGAAAATAACCAAAGAGGCTGATTACATTGCCAGAACAGCTGGCAGTCGTAACATTCCTTGGAGATATTTTGGCATTACTACAGACGATAAACAATTAATAGAAAATACAATGACTTTACAGCTTGCATCAACAAGTGTTGTCAAGGATTCAAGCTGGATAAAACCAGGTCAGGTAAGTTGGGAATGACGCGGCTCCTTATGGACCAGATGTAAATTTCGAGTCTGGTTACAATCTCGAAACCTATAAATACTATATAGATTTTGCTGCTAAGTTTGGTTTGAAATATATCCTTATGGATGAAGGCTGGGCAAATAGCACTACAGATCCGTACACCCCCAATCCAAAGATGGATGTGCATGAGCTGATACGCTATGGTAAAGAAAAGAATGTAGGAGTGGTACTTTGGCTTACCTGATTAACTGTTTACAAGAACATGGAGTTACTCAAAACTTTCAAGGAATGGGGAGTGAAAGGTGTTAAAATTGATTTCATGAATCGCAGTGATAAGTGGATGATAAATTATTACGAGAGAGTAGCGAAAGAAGCTGCGAAAAATGAATTATTCGTTGATTTCCACGGTGCTTTTAAGCCCGCGGGATTGGAGTACAGATATCCTAATTTGATTTCTTACGAGGGAGTAAGAAGCTTGAAGCAAATGGGTGGAACACAGCCAAACAACAGTCTGCTTCTACCATTCATGAGCAACGCTGTTGGACCGATGGACTTCACCCCAGGTGCCATGATCAACATGAAACCAGAATCATATAGCGCCCAAAGACCAAATGCTGCAAGTAATTGGTATACGTGCCTATCAAATGGCCCTATTTGTAGTATTTGAAAGCGGCATCCAAATGATACCAGATAACCCAACCATTTACTACCGAAACCTGGACTGTACCGAGTTTATGACTTCTGTGCCGACAACTTGGGATGAAACTAAGGCCCTCGCAGCCAAAGTTGGTGAAATAGCCGTCGTTGTAAAGCGCAAAGATAATAAGTGGTTTATTAGCGGCATTACCAACGGCTCAAAGAAAGTAAGGAACTTACAGCTCAACCTAGATTTTTTTGAAACAGGCAAAAGCTATACTATGACTTATTTTGAAGACGGAATTAACGCTGGCAGACAAGCAATGGATTATAGAAAGAAAACCAGGCAAGTTAAAGCTGAAGACAAAATCGACATTAAAACGGTTAGAAATGGCGGTTATGCTGCTGTTATAATGCCGAACTAACCGGCCAGCCACTTCTCCATCTCAATGTTCTGATCAAAAGTTTTGGAGCGCCATTCTCGGAAGCAGAATAACCATGAAAAATTAGGTAATCTTTCCTGTTAAAGTTGGCCACGGCATTGTGGCCAACTCCATACCAATCTTTGTTGCCCTGTAAGACTAGCCGTCCTCCTCCTGCAGTTAATGATTTTCCTTTGTCATCTAGGAATGGGCCCGACACCTTCTCAGCTCTACCTACGATAATTTTATAAGTACTTTCTTTACCTCTGCAACAAAAACCAATCGAGGCAAAAAGATAGAAATATCTACCCTTCTTAAATATAAACGGTGCTTCAATTGCATTTATCCGATTTCCTCTACTCGCTATGGTAGGTAAATTTAATAACGACCCTTCAACTTTCAATCGGTTTGCAGATAACTTAACTAGTTTCAGTCCATCCCAAAACGAACCAAAACTCAGGTACGGAGTGCCATCGCTATCGGTAATAATATTCGGATCTATTGCGTTCCAATTTGTCATTCCGGCAATAGACTGAATAACCATACCATGGTCTATCCATTTGTAGGTGAGATCAGATCGGTCTAACGTAAGGTTAGTTGCCACTCCAATAGCAGAGGTATTCTTGCCAAATGTTGAAACAGAGTAGTACAGATAATATTTACCATTAAAAAATGAAATGTCAGGAGCCCAAATAAACCCATCAAATCCCGGCACTGCGTCCACTGCCCATTGCGGCGACACAGAAAACACCGACGGCTCAGATTTCCAATTAACCCGGTCGACCGAAGACCATACTTTGATGCCTTTTCCGGTACAATACAAATAGTAACTATTGCCTTTCTTTATTATTGCTGGATCATGAGCTCGGATATCGCGCCTGAGATCCTGAGACATGCTACTGTTAACGGAGCAGATAGTAGTCAATAAAAGGAATTTTATAAGTTTATTTAGCATATTAGGGCAAAATTAACAATCTTAAGCCTAGGAATGTACTACAAGCTCAAAACCATTTATCTATCTCATTTTAAGCTGCGAATATTAATTAACTTAATCGTTACTGGCTACTTCGCATTTCTCTTCTTTATTAAGGGGTTTGATAAATACCCACTCTACATGCTGGCACTTATGTTTAAGCTTACAGGATATTTCATCTCAGGACTTGTAGAGAGGGTGTTTTTCAAAGACATGCACCTCTACTACCGAAATATGAGATTAGGTTATAGTAAAGTTTTCGGTATTTTTTTCACTTTAGATTTCATTTTTATGGTTATCTTATTTAGCCTTATCTATCTATGCAAGAGTTATATATAGACAGCGTATCGCATAGATATGGAGAGAATCAAATAATCAATAGCGTATACTTAAAATGCGAATTTGGTGAGGTTGTCGGCGTATTGGGAAGAAATGGTTGCGGCAAGTCTACCCTCCTACAAATTATATTTGGCAGTATCCAACCGCAATACAAACATCTGAAAATTGATGACACCCTTATTGACAAAGGATACAAGACAGGCAAAATTTCCTATCTCCCACAGGGTAACTTTATCCCTGGAAAGATAAAGCTGAAAACACTTTTGAAACTGTACATAAATAAATACAGGAATGAAGTTCTACAGATTGACCTCATAAAAGAAAACTTGAATGTACCTATAAAAAACCTTTCTGGTGGTCAGGAAAGATTAGTGGAGTCATTATTAATTTTATATGGAGATAGCAAGTATGTACTTTTAGATGAACCATTTTCACAACTTGCTCCATTAATTTCAGAAGAACTGAAGACACATATTCTCAAACTAAAAGCCGTAAAAGGCTTTATCATAACTGACCATCATTATAAACAAATTTTGGATATATCGTCAAGGATCGTGTTGCTTCACAATGGAGGCAATTACAATATTAATACTACAGAAGACCTTAAGATTCATGGTTATCTTCCAGCCGACCGCAATTAGGAGGGCTTAAAATGAAAGCTTTAAGGTCTTCTATCGCTGCAATAACGTCGTTGTTGCAGCAAGGAGTCACCCTGTTTGATTAGTCAGCATTACGATCTTGGTCCTTAATAAAACCACAGTGACTGATTGAATAGGCCTTTCAGATATCTTGTCCATAACTTGTCATTCAAAATCCGTTTGAGCATTAGCAGTTTTGATAACTAGAATCAACAGAAAGAGGACACTTAACTTGAGAGAGAAAGCATTAAACATACCTCAAATGAAAGAAATTCTTTAAAAAGTCTTAATTGGCATATTTCTTTATTCTAATATTTCTGAACTCCACCCTCATCTCAGAGGTAACGTGTGCTTGCAAACCTAGAAAACCAGAGAACTTCCTGTTTTTAACATCATTGTCGATAGCATCACTCATCAATACGCCGTTAATATAATGTTGCATGCGGTTTCCCTTGGCAATTATATGATACTCATTCCAATCATTCAATTTTAATACCTGCGAAAGCGAGTCAGTGCTCCCAAAAGACTCCTCTAGAACTGGCTTTCCTGCTGCATCAATTACTACTTTTTGTCCTCGCTTTGCAATAAATCCTCGGCCGCGCTCCTCATAGTTCAAACCAGTATATTCATTCTTTCCATCAATATCTGCCTGATAACCTTTCAATCCGTAAGTAATTCCGGGTACCAATTCGCTACGATATTGAATTCCACTATTGCCGCCGGCAGAAATCTTGTACTGAATTTTTAATTCAAAGTCGGCAACATCCCCTCCTTCCCAAATCAAAAAAGTGTTTTCCTTTAATTGTTTTTCAGGAGTAACCTCTCCAACAATCACTCCTTTCTCTACTTTCCAATGGGCCGAATCCCCCTTCCATCCTTTCAAGCTTTTACCATCAAAAATCCTAACGAAGCCTTTCTTCTGACTCATCGCCGATAAACCTAAAAAGCAACACAATGAAACGAGAACAGCAAACTTTAAATACATTTCATATCGATTAGATTATTACTTTACAGCGGGTTTGAAAACTTTATTTTCCTTATTACCTCCAGATACGAGGTAAGCAATCAAATCTTTTAATTCTTCTTTATTCAAACTATTGATCATACCAGGCATCATAATAGAAAGTTTAGAAACGGAAGTTACTATTACATCCTTCTTACTAATTGAACGAAGCGTTTGAGGCGAAAACGGATTTTGAGAGATGAAGATCTTGTCTTTCGTTTCACTTTTAAACCTACCCAATATAGAACTACCATCCCTTAAATAATAGGATGTTGCAGCATACTGATCTGAAATCACCTTGTTAGGGTTAATAATAGCCTCCAAAATATCCTTCTCAGAAAAGCGCGTTCCCAAATGTGTCAAATCCGGACCCACTGATCCACCTTCTGCACCAATGCTATGGCAGGACCGGCACATGGTCGCGGCGAACATCATCTTCCCATTTGCAAAGTTCCTGTTCAGTAAACTATCCTTAACCACCGCAACTGCCTCGTCAAGCTTCCATTCTTTACCCGGCCCTTTAGGCTGCACGATATCAGCGAACTTAAGCTGATTGTTATCAACCAAATCATTTCCAGATACCTTATCGAAATGAGCAAATTGCTCTTTCGGTACATTACCTAAAGCCGTTTTTCTTGCGGCATTAATATAGCCGATATAGCTATTCCCTCCCTTGTAAGAAAAAGCCTTATAAAACCATTTAAAATATTTCTCTCTCAATGCCGGCGTCCATCCCTGCCTTGCCTCACTAAGCGCAACTGCATAATAGGTTTGTTGCGAGGGAGGAGTTTTCGATAACATCTTCGCGAGATCCATTCCATACTGCGGATTCTTTAAGATAAGATCAGTGGAGTTGGCCAATGCCTCTTGATTACCAGTACCATCTGTTGCGACATCTAATAGCGAAAGTGTTTTAGCTACAACCCTTTCATCGCCAAGATAAACCAAAAGCTTACTTAGCATACGGTTAAGATCGTTGCGCTTCGAAGGATATTGAGCATTTAGATACGACTTCAGTTTAATTTTGTCAGCAGGGAGCTGCTGTCCCGTCCTTAATAAGGTCAGCTCCATAGCACGCAGAAAATCAATTTGTTGCGCCTCATTCAGGCCACTAAATTTCACTTTGATTAGCGCATTCAACATTTTGCTATTCATAGCCTTATCCGCGTTTCTTGCCAAAGCAATTATCGCCTGAGTCAAAATGATAGGATCAGTCTCTGAAAGTGCTTTCCCTTGCCACGCAATCAAAGGCTGATGCTCTATTGCAATTCGCGCGGCATATCTTATATTCCTATCTTTGTTTTTTAAATTGGGCCATGCAGTTTCAATGGCTTTAGGATTAGGCCCTTTATGAAACTCCTCCAATTCCCTTCTTAATTTTTGCGCCTGTAAAGCTGCACCAGATAACTTTGATACCAGTGAATCGTTAGGCAGCGAATTGTCGCCGTAATAAACACGGTACAAATCAGACTCTAAACTTCTTCCACCGGTAAGGAAATATAGTGCACCATCTGGACCAATCTTGCCATCTGTAAGTGGCAAAGCCTGCCCCGATAAAAACTCTTCTGCGGTGGTTTTGTAAGATGCTCCATCTGGAATTAAATGAACAGCGTAAATGATACCGAATGTCCAGTCAAACGCCAGTAGACTTCTCCTGTATTTCTCTGGAAATCTGGCGTCTTTTCCGCTGATGAGGTTTGTTGGCGATCCAGGTCCTATATTTAGAATAGCCGGAAGGTTGTCAGGGTAATCCGGAGACCATGTTCCTGTTCCAGTTCTCCATCCAAATTCACTTCCACTTGGCGCATGCAGAATCCGCGTTGGTCGGTACCATGGCGTTCCAAAATCCCATTCCATGTCTCCATCATAAACGAATAGTTCACCGTCTTCATTAAAGGTAAGATCAAATGGATTTCTATATCCCGCAGTGATCAGATCCCATTCTATACCAGTTTCATTGGTGCGCGCCACAAATGCACCGGGTGCGTAGCGGTCGGTAGCATGTCCATTAGGGTCCTTTATCAGCGGAAAAGCATTGTCTTCTTTCCATGTCCTGGGCAATAAATACTTATCCATTGGAGGCATATCCGTATAGTTACCCAAAATCATGTAAATGGATTTTCCATCGGGCGACAACACCAAACTATGTGGTCCATGCTCTCCCTCACCATTAAAAGCCTTAAGTAAAGTTACTTTATCGTATTGATCGTCTCCATTTGTATCCTCTAGGCGATACAATCCACTACCCTGCTTAAACTTATCGTCGCTTTTATGATTTACCATCACATACAGGCTATTGAATGCATAAAGTAGACCGTGCGCATATCCCATCCCTATTTTAGACACAGTTGTATCTCCGATAATCAGCTTTTCAATTTTGATCTTAACTGCATTTGTATCCGCACCTATCGGAGGGATAACGATTCTGTAAAGAAAACCATTCTGATCTGATGCGATCATCCGCCCTTTATCATCAAAGGTCATGGCAACCCATGAACCGTTTTTATGTTCCGAAGGACTGTATAAATGTTCCGCTTTAAAATCAGCAAGCAATTTCAGTTTATCGACCTTAGGGCCAGTGATAACTGTTTTGAATGTTGTGAAGGAGAGGGCAAAAATAATAAACGCAGAAAAAAAGACGAGTAGCCCGGCAGACATGTTCCTTTTGATGGTCATAATATTGGTTTCAATGTGGTTATTACAAGTTTATGATGTATAAACCACAATAGCAACCTGATCTATCCTGTTTCTTTGTAATTTATTTGTTGGCTGCCTTTTCTGTAGGATTACAAAATGTTTAAATTAAAGTTGATTCTGATCATCATTACTTGTGATGCTATCAATTGACTGGACTAGACTCCTTATCGGCGAAGAAAACTTAAAATTCTTACTAGAGATTTCCTTTCGCACAATCATCATGTATTTTACCATCCTAATTGGAGTGAGGTTACTAAGTAAAAGAGGTATGATACAGCATTCTATATTCGAATTCGCAGTTATTATCAGCATAGGTCCTGCTGCTGGCGATCTGATGTTTTACAAAGAAATAGGACCATTGACGCCTATTGTGATATTCGCAGTCATTGTAGAAGTCAAAGGTGTATACTCGGTGGAAGCGGAAGAATTCAATATTGAGGGCTTCAAAAAGGAGAACTTCGCTGCTGACGAATTCATTTCGGAGTTGGGACAACAGAGCATCTATCACCTTGGGGAAATTGATAAAGCCATTCTTAATACATCAGGTAATGTTGAGCGGTTACCCCACACAACAGATACCCATTATCACAAGTGCAATTGTAAAATGTGGGTGAGAGCGATCAACAACTATCCTATTAATTGAAAAAAGATGACTCTTATTTAGAATACTGCGCAATCAACTCATTGACCTGCAAATTGCCCCTCATTTCTTTTACGGCTTTTAAGTCAGCCAAACCTCCAGCAGTATCGTTCAATCTAAGCTTACAAATTGCACGCTTATACACGTTATTTTCATTCTCAGGGTAATTCTTTAAGGCAGCGTCATAATATTGAACAGCAACATCAAACTTACCATTGTTGAAAAATACGTCTCCCTGACTACTGTATACAACTGACGGTTGAATCATAGCGCTTGCCACATATCTTGCCTCCACAAACATCCTCACTGCCACTGGCTTCCCGTTTAGCAGAGCAGGCTTCCATTTGCCCTTCACTTTTTTGAAAGCTTTTAAATACATATCATCGTATGCCTGCCAAATACCCCTAATAACCTTAACGCTATCTGCTACTCCATTTTTATCGACGATAAAACTCATTCGGAAAAGCGCCGTACCCTGCTCACCGACTTTATCTTTCAGATCCTCCATTGCATAACTCTCAAAACCCTCAGGAAGACCGAACTTAGCATAAAGTAATGAAGACTGATTGTAAACGGTATCGCGTCCAGCAATAGTAAAATCATTACTTGCAACCTTTGATTGCGCTTGCCGTACTAAATCTTCACGAACAAAAGTATAGATGATCGCATCAGGGTCTGCAAATCCTCTAGGTCCTTTACGGAGTATATTTAAAGTATCTGCACCACGCTTGCTGATCAAGAAGTTACTTACGATAACTCCTGAAGCATTATTTATGATCAACTGGTCTTTTTTTATCTGATAGTAAGTCAACGCACCCCTACTTTCCGCCTTTGTTGTGCTGTACATCTTATTAGCTTCGTCAAAAGTATATTTCACAAAAGTATACTTAAGCGGATTTTCATCAGGCAAAGCGGCTCCGTCTTTAAATGTGATATTGGTTATCACCCATTGCCCGTAGATTTCCGAAGGCTTAACTTGTGCAAAAGCGGTTGTTGAAAGCGTCACAAAGCATAACAGAACATTGTAGTTTAATTTGGTCATGGCACTAAAATAGGGAAAGAATCAGAATGCACGAAACTTTCTTAAGGAAGGAAATATTAACATTCGTGTTAATCTATTCTTTATTAGGTAAATGCAATAACAATAATGCAAAAGCAGCGTCAGCAAACGCCAAAAAACCCCAATATCAATAGCAAAATAAAAAGCGACATCCAACGATGCCGGTTTTTATTTTAGGTCCGACCCAAATTACTCGTCCTAAAACTCGGAAAGGCCTTATTGGTACCCTCTCACACCTAGCCTAACTTAAAGACCAATTGTCTACACTATTTTGAACGTATTATTTACATATAGTAAAGAATAAAACCTCTTCAATACCCTGTCATATGTAATATTAGTTGGCCTAAGTAATGATGTTGCTAAGCTGGGACCTTCGAACGCAAAGTCTCCCGCCGCAGATTCGCCACTGCCCGCATCAAACTCTGTGGTATAATTGCCTGTTAGCTTTCTAATCCTATTACTGTCAAAATTTGCAACATAGAATACATCTTCAGTTAAAGATCGCCTTTTTTAGTATCGTACGTAACTTCTATAAAGCCGGAATAGGCATAGAAAGCATTCCTATTGTTAACTAATCTCAGGAAGGATTGGACAATACTTAAAGTCCTTGCGGCGCTTTTCGATGCTCCAATCGGAATTAATGCTCCAGCCTAAGGAAAAAAAGAAGTTAAGTCCTGTCCTTTTTTCATCCAATCCTACATTTATTTCAACAGACTTTGAAGGAGTATTATCTTTAAAAATACTACCTGTTATGGATTTTGATTTTACAGTATAGCTAA
>NZ_JBKHKK010000015.1:0-110631 GCF_046546555.1 Pedobacter sp. JCM 36344 | reverse complement strand
ATGGCATGGCCTTCAGACTCGATTTCTGAAACTATGGATCTCTTATAGGTTTCTAAATACAACCTGCCATATTTCTTTCCTTTTACTTCTTTTGACATCTCTCTTAAAATTAATAAATAATTCTGTTCGGATTCATGTAATGTTTATTTAGGACGAGTCAGTTTGTATCTTAAAGCAAATCGGTCGTTCAGCCTGTCATCTAGAGTCCAGTATTTTCGGATTTATCGAAAAGTACCAAAAGTTTCGCCGACATAATACCGGACATTTTGCATAAACGGCGGACATTCGCGGACATTTTCCTAGATAATTAGTTGTTAGGCATCTATATAGGTATTTTTGTATAAATATATATTTGCCTTCTGCGAAGCGGGACGAGAAGTTCATTGACGTATTAATAATAAACGAGTGTTTGATCAGAAATGGTATTGTGATAGGCCCAGTTGATGCTCGCTTATGACCGCTGCAGCGGTTACAAGAGAGTTGGAGTTAAATGATATATCCTATTTACCAATGATTACTTTATGGTGCACTGTTCCGCATTTTGCTTGTTTGGGGATGATGGTCTGTAATATCCCTGTAATCAATCCAAGAAGAAATACATTCCATAATGAATTGAAAAAAGGCTACGTTATTACCTGCATCCAATCATCATATTTGAAAATAAATTTCTATAATTGTATTTATTAAAAATAGCTATCAAGTAGGATGGGTTCAAAGCCTATTAGTAGTCATTTTAAAGGGAGTTTAGCTCAGTTGGTTTAGAGCACTACCTCGACAAGGTAGGGGTCGCTGGTTCGAGCCCAGTAATTCCCACTAGTTAATAAAGCCGTTTTTCGACAAGAAAAGCGGCATTCGGGTATCAATCGATGACAAATTCGAATGATCAAATTGTAGTGAAGAAAGCCATATATAAATCCTTAATCTATTCATTCCTTTATGTTCTTTTAAGTACAGTAACTTTATTATCTCTATTACCATCCACCCCCTTGCATGGTGATTGGGTTTATTATAGTTTATTTTTCACATTCCCCGTAGCAGTGGTTAGTTTTGCTGTAATGTTAGCGGTGCGTGATGCAACAATTTTAGTCTTGATAATACAAACAGTAATGTTCTTACTGACATGGCTTATCATATATTCGATGTTTCCTAAGAATCGATCATCAATAACTTGATTAGAATCTCTGATATAGCTAGGCATGTAATACCCTTCAGAATTGGACAGAGGAAAACCTTTACGGCTATTATGGGGGAAAAGGGACGGAAGCAAATTGCCACAGGCCCAATTAAATAAAATTCGCCTTGTTTTACAAATTATAGATGAACTGGAAGAAGTACCCGGAGATTTGGCGCATTTGGTTTCCTGGCGGCCACACCCATTAAAGGGGAATCTTCAAGACTTTTGGAGTTTAGATATTACAGGCAATTACCGGGTAATATTCCGGTTTCAAAATAAGAATGCATTTGATTTAGATTACTTAGACACACATTAAAATGGAAAGAGAGATGGAATTATCGCACCCAGGCGAAATATTAAAAATGGAAATTATTGAAGGAAGAGGATTGACTATTGGAAAAGCCGCCGATCTATTAGGTGTTACACGCCCAACGCTATCTAACATCCTGAACGGTAAGGCATCCATTACCCCTAATATTGCGCTAAGGATTGAAACTGTTTTTGGTGGATCGGCCAGATTTTGGGTTCGTTTACAATCAGCGTATGATTTGGATATCGCAAAAAAAACCTTTCTGAAAAACCCGCCGAAGATCAAACATTTCGATTTTGCTTAATTCATTAAAAGCCCGAAGGAAAAATAGTGTAAAAAAATACGATGGTTTGCCTTTACATTTTTTTCACCACCTAATTTTGTGAACTTTAATAATAAATTGCATGATTTCTTCAACGATATTTTTCCCTTTTAACACTTCGATTATTAAAAAACGACCGTTTTTTAATAATCTGATATTTAAAATTGTTCTTAGTCTTTATAGATTTTTATATCTTAAAGATCTCCTCTGAAAGACACACTTGTCATAAACTTATTCATATTCAAAGCAGTATTCTAATTTTTGATGATGAGTTATTTTATATAGGTTAGCAAACGTTGAATGCTTTATACTTATAAAATAGATTACATCATCTGAATAATATTTATGACAAATAGTGCCAAAATAGCTAGGTTAGAGATGCCAATACATTATATTGGTACCAAATAATAACTCAAACACTCCATCTGCTCAATGCACCAAAGCCAAGTGAAGTATTGTAGCTTTTTTTGTTTTAAATCTTAAATTATGAAACAGAAAAAACTTTTAAGCCTTGGAGTATTTTTGTTGCTCACGCTTTCGCAGCTCTTCGCTCAAAAAAAGAATCCGCCGATAACTTTTAAATCGGGAGATTGGCTGGAAACCGGTATTCGGATCCGTAATTTATCCCGTAATTCTGACTATAACCTAAGGGTTAGATACGAGGTATCCAATAAGCTGCAGAATAGAAACTTAACTTTTAAAGTTACAATTGAGCGACTGCGGTTAAAATATGTTGATGCAGAGAATACTTGGTGGGGTTATGATTCTTACTATCCCAAATACATTGAGAACCGAAAAAAGAATCTTACTAAGCAGATTTACGAAATTACCACTAATGGCAACGGGAAAATATCAAACGTAACTGTATTGTCTGCAGCTCGAAAATTCAATTTCTCTTTAATTACCTTCAAAACCAATGCTTCATTTCAAAAAGAAGAGTACTCATCTGAAAACATTTTTCCGGTTGTACAAGTAAAAAAAATTTCTGAGACCCTGATGAGCTCATTAATTAGTGGCAAACCAATGCCTAAAACGCTGCACTTATCAGAATCAAATGATATTGCTAATATAATCTTCAAATCGGCTTCTTTTACTTTGCCAACGAATGCGGTACTTAAAGGACATATTTCTAATATCACCCCGATAGATACAATTTATGAATTTGATAGAAAAATTTTCAAATTCAACAAGGATGGTTCATTTAACGCTGGTGTTTTAGCTGGTTTTACTGATCAACAGCTTTGGGTTATGGGTCAATTTGACGAGTATAAGACCTTTTACGCACAGCTGGAACCGTTTGATACGCTTATTGTTAAAGCAGACCGATTAGATTTTGATAACACGGTCTACTTTTCAGGAAACGCAGCCGCTAAAGCGGAATTAAGCAAAGAACTGAGACCTATTTTTAATAGTCAATGGGTTAATGAAAGCAAATACCGGGATAAATCATTAACTGACTTTCTTTTGTTCCAAAAGCAGGGACAAAAGGACTTTGAGAACGTTTTAAGTAGGTATGCAAAGGATGTTCCTGTAGAAATAATAGAGAATAATAGGAGTAATTTTAGAATTACCCAGGCAGGTACTAAACTCGAATTCTTTACGCTCAACCGTAAGGGTTTAAAGGCAAAAATGTCTTTAAACGACTTCCCTAAAGATTATTTTGAAAGTATTGATACTTTACCTGTATCGTTAAATATTTCGGAAGGTGGTCTCCATTACATTTGGTACATGAGATGGTTGCTATCCTACAAGCAAACCAAGTTAGGAATGACGAATGCCAGTCAGCATGGCTTTTTAGCTAACTATGCAAGCGCCATGGCCTCATTTAACGGGTATCCCTTGTATTATTCTATTTATAATTCTCTAAGAGATGAGCTCCTTAAAAGTGAGGTGGAAACTGCAGAAAGGTTGAAAACTTATTACGAAGATTTTATCAATAATTGTGGAGATACCACAATGGTAAATCGGGTAAAAAAGGAATGGACAGAAGCAAAGCAATGGTTGCCCGGCAATCCTAGTCCGGCTAAAGAGCTTCCTACCAACGACGGAAATACGCTTGATCTTGCCAAGTTCAAAGGGAAGCCCCTTGTTATCATTGTAAATTCTAATAATCCCGATGTACTAAAAGATTATATAGATCTTATTAAAAAGCAGAAATGGAGTGAAGTGCATTTTCTAATTGCACAAAGTGTAAGTGCGGTAGAGAGAAGTACGATACATCAGACGCTAAGGGAAATGCCCAATGTCACTTACGTTGAAGTTAGCTTAGAAAACCTCCAAAAGAATTTTAAGTTGTACTTTCAGCAAACGAAGGTGTATACATTCGATTCAGACTATCGAATCATATCCAGTTACTTGTTAGATACCTCTCCTGATGATCAGTCAATAGTAGAGGACATGATAGAAAAAGCAATTGAGTCAAGTATAATGACCCAGGAGCAAAAAGCAGAAATGATTAAAACGATAGGATGGAGCGCAGGCTCCATTCTGTTTGCAGGCCTTATTTTCTTTTGGATTTACAAAGCAAGGGTAGATAATCTCAAAAGAAAAGAATCGTTAAAAAGAAAAATCAAAGAGTTGGAAGTGAAAGCCATCCGTTCTCAGATGAATCCCCATTTTATTTTCAATGCGTTAAATTCCATCCAATCGCTTATCAATAATCAACAGTATAAAGAAGCGAATATCTATTTAGAAAAGTTTGCTTTGCTGATGCGACGAGTATTAAACAATTCTGAAAAAACATTTGTAAGCCTCTCTGATGAGCTAGAAGCTGTAACCTTGTATGTTGAATTGGAGCAACTGCGTTTCGATTTTGTGTTTGACATTCATGTTGATAATGGCATCAATGCGAACTTGATTGAAATACCGGGGATGATTACCCAACCGCTTATTGAAAACGCCATATTGCACGGAATAGCTCAAAAAGGAACTTCGGGCACTTTGAAATTGGATGTTAGCAAAACCGCTGGTTGCCTTAAGATTGTAATTAGCGACAATGGCTCTGGCTGGGACGGAATAATTGAAGATGATCATGATGGTTTTGGCTTGAAGTTGGTACGTGAGCGACTAAACTTGTTAAACACGCCTGATACTATAGGCAAGCTAGAGATAAGTAGTAATTTAGCCGGGCAGGGCGTTACAGCCGTTTTGATTATTCCGGTAGACTAATGAGCATGAAAATCAGAAGTATTATAGTTGACGACGAAAAAAAGAGCAGAAGCAACCTAAAGCAGCTGCTAACAGAATATTGCCCTGTAGTAGAAGTAGTTGCTGAGGCAGATTCCGTTATGACAGCTTTGTCGTTAATTGCACAACATAAGCCGGACTTGTTATTTCTCGATATTGAAATGGGTGAACTTTCTGGATTTGACTTGTTAAAGTTGTTGAACGGTCAGCAAAACTTCGAGCTGATATTTGTTACTGCGTATGATAAGTATGGTATACAGGCTGTTAAAGCTTGCGCTTTAGATTACCTACTTAAACCTATTAATATTTTGGAGCTTAGCGGTGCTATTGACAAGGCCATTAAACAAATTGGTCCGAGAAAAGAAGATGAACGGTTAAAGGAGCTGGTGGCCAATATTGACCGCCGGGGTGATGAACAAAAAATAGCTATACCTCTTGCTGATAAGATTGAATTTATCACCATCAGCAGGATAATACGATTGGAAGCTGAAGGCAATTACACGCATTTTTATCTCGCAGATCATAAACATCATTTAGTATGTAAAACTTTAAAAGACTACCAGGAATTGCTTGAAGGGCATCATTTTATACGTACCCACCAATCACACCTGATAAACTTCAAAAAGATTTCTTCTTATGTGAAAACTGACGGTGGTTACATCGCCATGGAAGATGGAAGCCAGGTGCCGATTTCAAGGCAAAAGAAAGATGAGGTGTTAGGAAAGATATTGAGGTAAGCGTTTCAATCCTTAAATAAAAAGTATTATTTGCATAAGTACACAATTACGCTCACATAAAAGATACTATTAGATAAGAACCACAACATAATAACTTTGGATGCACCAGGCCATACAATAGCAATAAGAAACAATTCGAAGATCTCATTCAAACAGTTAACTCTGGGAAATAGCCATCAAAATCCGCTTATGTAATCTAATATTGTCGATCAATATTTATGGTTAATACCCTTTAAAATAATACACCTTAATTTTTACTTCTAACATGTTATTATTCCCTCATTAATTGATAATTAGATAGCCTTGGAAATATTTAGGTTTTATGCCACATATGACTTCCTGAATTTATTTTCTTTAGGACTAATTATCATAAACTCATTCCATTATTCAAATCAGAATTTTAGTTTTTGATGATGAGTTTTTGATAATTTAGCTTACACAAAAACGAAGGTATTCGTGTAAGCCTTTATCATTATTCCATCGTTTTTTGATAATGCTGGAGGAGTAAATTAGTACCTAATCTTATATTAAAAATATTCTGCTCTTGGAGTAAGTTTTTTTAAATGCAAACAACTAATAGTTGAAAAAGCATATATGAGAACCTTACTACTTTTGATGGCTGTTTCAATAAGCGCCACATCTTGCGGACCCAATTCATCTCCTGAGAAGCGAATGAATATTAAGAATCAGGAACTTAGTCAAAAAGTTGAAGTGATTTTTAAACGGCAACAAATCTTAAGAGACAGCATATTAATCCTGAAAAAGGAAATCGACGCCATTAACAATAAATAAGCATGGCTGTGGAAAAGAATTTTATGAGGAAGATACTATCGTTAATTATAATGGTACATATTACTACTAGCGCCATTGCACAACAAGAATCGGCACAAGCTAAGTCTGTTATTAAGTTATTCACAGAATATATCAACTCCGGTCATTATGACCTCATTTGCAATTTATTCAATGAAAAAGCCAAGTCCAAATTCCCGCACGACCGGACAATGGTCTTCCTTGAACAACTGCAAACCAGATATGGTAATATAAAAAATACCACATTTATGTCGGTAGAAAACACATTTACTACCTACCTTGCTGATCTTGATAAGGGTCAGGTTGTAATATGGATAGCCGTTGATAGTCTTTCAACAATCAATGGATTGTTTGCTAAGCCTTACCAGACTACAATTCCGCCGAAAGCCGAACGCAATACCACTAAATTATCCCTACCCTTCAGTGGCGAGTGGACTATCTTTTGGGGTGGCGACACCAAGGCGCTTAATCTTCACAATGGAGCAAAATTTCAACAGTACGCATTTGATATTGTTATCAATGGGTTAAACGAACGATCTTACAAAACAGACGGAAGATCAAATACCGACTACTATGCATTCGGCGAAAAGATACTAGCTCCGGCCGATGCTACTGTAGTGCTTGCAGTTGATGGTGTTGCGGATAATGTTCCTAGTAAAGTAAACACTATGTACGTACCAGGTAATTCGGTTATATTAAAGACAGCAAATAATGAATATCTCTTTTTTGCCCATTTCAAACAAAATACCGTGAACGTAAAGGATGACGATGTGATAAAACAAGGGCAGTTACTTGGCAGATGCGGCAACTCGGGTAATTCATCTGAACCGCATTTGCATTTCCATATTCAGGATGCACCGAATTTCGATACAGCAACCGGAATAAAATGTTACTTCGAGCGCATCTATGTAAATAGCAAAATTATGGATGATCATTCCCCTATAAAAGGAGAAAGAATAGGTAATATCAAACATTAGTAATGAGCGAAAGGGAATTTCTAACAATGATACAGGATAACCAAGGCATTATAAGAGTTCGACATGGCTTTATCGTGTTGCGCTGAACACAGCTATGGCATCATTCAGAAAAAACAAACCAAATGTTACCTTGGCAACGATCGGCGATGATGTACCCTTTCTTCGCCATTTGCAAGAACACGGGGTAAATCCATTTCAGTGGTTGAAATATACACTTGAGAATATCATGGCGTCTATCCCGCTAATCACCATCGAGTCAACTAATAAATTATTTCAGCAGAAATTGCTAAATCTGTAAGATCAGGTGCAAAATAATCAAAAATCATCCACCTACCGTTGTTATCCATTGACCATATGTTTGTTTGTAATCCCTTTTTAGGCGACATATTTATAAACGGTTGGTAAACTGGCAGAAATATAAAGTCACTATAAGGTGTGTTAATAGGAATACTTTTATCCAAATTTGCTTTTGTAAGCCGCTCATTTTGCTTAATCCATAAATATTCTATTGCTACAAAAAAGGTTTTATCAGGAAGCTTTATGCCCTTGGATTTTATATCAATAATAATATGATTATAAGCTAATTAGTCGTACCCGGCAGCTTAATAATTCGTTGTTCAACTTGCGCAATCTGATATCCCTTTGGTAGTTTTTCTATGATATAAAAAACATATCTATCATTGAATTTAGCCCCTGATTCATATGCAATATCCTGCAATTCATACCAAGCTAGGTATCTAAATTTTGGCAAAAAGGCAAGTGGCTTTGGTTTATCCCTATAGATATATATTAGATATGCGTCATATGGAGGAATACACTTACAGTAAAAACCGTAACTATTTTTTAACTCTTGCCCAATTTTAAGAATTTGGTTACTCGAACTGACACCAGCAGTATCGGCAAGATAGTAAACTGTATCTTTCTTTATTTGACTATGGCTGATACTAATGTTGCATCCAACGAACAAGATAAGTGACACGAGTAATTTTGATAGTTTCATAATTAGCTTAAGGACAATTTATAGGTATTTTGTTAGCTAAAGCAGCATTTATCTGGGAAACGAAATAAGTATTCATGTCTGCGTGAGAAATAGTGAAACGATCTAGCAAATTATTATAAGCCGCCCCCAATACATTTGCTTCCATTAGTGTTGGATTAGTGCCAAGTTGATCCATTCCTACGAGCATAGCTTTTCTAGCATCCTGTAACGAGTATCTATCTACGCCATTAACTTTACCACCATATTCTACCAACATATTAACCATCTTATCGAATTGTATTGTCATCATGTTATAATGGGATGCAAAATTTGTATCTCCGTTTAACGAAAATAAGTTATAGGCATATAGTGCTTGCAAAAAGTTGCTATAATCAGGTGCGAAAAAGTTGGGACTAGTCTCTTCTTTAAAAGCAAAGAAATATCTTGTATTAGCATGTACTATTTCGTGAATAAAAGTAGCCGCAACTAAAATTTCTGATGCATTATTGAGCATATGTGAGTTTAAATAAACAGTTGAAGATGCTCCGCTGAGTGATCCTGGACTTCTAGTTGTAATGCCATTTTCGTAACGATTAGCTTGCCCCCACGACATTGACTTAGAGTCATAGGTGATAGTCGGTTTAGAGAAGCCACTAAAAGGTTGACTAAGATTCCTAAAGGCATTTAACGTCAACAGGCGACTAAGAACAACTTTCACAACACAAGGAAATTTGGCTTTTAAACTATCTATAACAATTTCGGCTGTGCATGTCCCAATACCAGTTGTCCCACCTATACAACCACATGGAGAGCTGTAGGCTGCCCCATCAACTATACCAGCACAGTCAATAAAAATGTCACGTCCACCCGGGGGTGACTCTGGTGTTGGATAGGTGCAAACCTGTCGTGCAAACCCTAAATTTCCCCAATAGACAATTTGCCCATTCTCATCTCGCTCGATATAAACATAGTAGTAATTTTCACAACTCATTTCTCCCGAGAATATTGGCTCAAAGGCACTAATCTTCTTTCCACTGTGATTGGAGATAGAAGAATTATTCATATCGAAAGTTTGTTGGCCTATACCATACTGAGACCCTTTTGTTGAAGTCGGTGGTAAAACATTCTTAGTAGCACTCACTTCACCTTTCATTTCTTTCCCTTTTTTATAGTATTTTCCTTTTAAAATATGATAGTTTAAATCATAGGTAGTGAAAATGCCAGTGAATTGAGGACTCGTTAATTCAGATGGGTCTGTAATAAGGACATCACCTTTGATATTTATATACTCTTTGGTGCTATAAACCTCTCTTATGTTCCCTTGTACTATTTTTCCATCTTTTTCAATAAAAACAAACTTGCGACTATAATCGACACTATCTGAGGTAATAACATACTTAGCGATTGGTACTACGACTACTTTCTTACCCTCTGATGTGAGTCCCAATTTAGCTCTTTCCCATTCGGGAGTAGGCTTAGCCCTTGTTATGGCTTTCTTACCACTTGGTTCTAGGCTATTTAACATCTGAGACTTAAGCTCCATTTAGCCCCCTCATTAATATAGAATTGCTTAGCATTCTCTATTAAGGTTTTACTAGGAATTTCCCAATTGTTACTGTCTTCTTTTTGACATGAGTGAATAATCAGTAATTGGAAAATTAAACCTAATATAACTGCAAATCTAATTTTGAATTTGGGTAAGTTACTGACTTGGTTGTTGACGATCATTTGAGAATTAATTTATTATCAAAACTAATATACATAATAAAATAAATAACGGTGTTTTAAACGTAACTATTTCGAGCACAAAAAAACCCTTAGAAATCAATCTAAGGGTATTTAAAGTGTCTTGGTGGAGAATATCGGATTCGAACCGATCACCTCTTCACTGCCAGCGAAGCGCTCTAGCCAAATGAGCTAATCCCCCATGGGTGGCAAAAATAGTTAATTTTGGTCAATTTCAAAATGAATTCAATTATTTATGAATTGCTTGCAACATCTTGAAATTTTTAACGTCTTATATCCAATCATCAAATAAAAGACAATTGATATATTTAACAAAAATATAAGACTTACATCATGAAAAGGACTTTCTCAATATTATTCACAAGCGCCTTTATTACGGCAAACTTCAGCGCGTACGCTTCAAAACCTATTGTAAATGACGTCGCAGTATACGCTTCCACTGGCAACAATAACAGCAAGTCTGGTCAGGATAGAAGAGATGTTAAAAATTTCAATGGATTAGCAGCAGGTGGACCGATCGAGGTGATCATAACTATAGGAAATTCGGAAGGGTTAAAGTTTGAAGGCGATGCCGAAGCTATTTCAACTCTGGTAACTGAAGTAAAAGGAAACATCTTAATAATAAGACCCAAAACTAGTTGGACGAGCTGGTCTCACAAGTATGAAAATCAGAAAATAATTGCAAGGGTCTCTGCAAAAACGATTACAAGCTTAACAATGAGTGGCAATGGAAGTATCAAAGTGAATGGTACTATTCATGCAGCGGAGCTTGCCATTTCCCTAAGCGGCTCAGGTAGTATTAATGCTAATGTAGATGCTGATAAATTAACCAGTGTACTTAGTGGGTCAGGAAGTGTGAACTTAACTGGCAAAACAGAAGATGCGAATGTGACCGTTAGCGGTTCGGGCAAATTTAGCGGGAAGACATTGTCTATGAATAACCTAAATACAAGAATTAGTGGCTCAGGATCAGTAAACGTTAAAGTAGAGGACAATATCAAAGCTTTAGTAAGCGGTTCCGGAAGAGTAAACTACAGCGGAAATCCTAATGTTGAACAACGCGTTATCGGATCAGGTGGCGTAAGCAAAATATAAAGCATGCGAAGAATTCTTCTGCTATGTATATCGACTATTATTCATTTATCTTCCAATGCTCAACAGCTAAAAAAATCGGCAGATAGTTTAAGAATTGCCGGTGAAATCCCTGAGTTGAGTTATGCGATATTAACTTCTGATAGCGTAATTGTTTCTAGAGTCATTGGGTTCCACAAGTCCACGTTGAAGTCTGATGATACACGAGCATTGCCAGAAGATTATTTTCACCTGGGATCTAATACGAAAGCCATAACTGGATATATTGCGGGATACCTGGTTGAGCAAAACAAGATCAGCTGGTCCGCAAAACTATTTGCCTTATTCCCCGAGTGGAAGTCGGCCGCAAACCCGGCGTTTTACGATGTCACGTTAGCAGATTTACTTTCACACAGGGCTAGAATTCAGCCGTACACAAGTGGTACTGAATTTCAGTTGTTGCCGAAGTTTACAGGATCAAAATCGGACAGGCGTAAAGAATTTGCGCTATTTTTACTTCACAATAACCCTTTAGAGAAAAATGCAAAATCCTACAATTATTCTAATGCAGGTTATAGCATAGCAGCTTGCATGCTCGAACAGGCATCAGGAAAAACCTGGGAAGAACTAGTTGATGAGGTATTGAATAAAAAACTAGGACTGCATTATATGTTTGGCTGGCCAAATAAATCCGCAACAAACCAGCCCTGGGGGCATTGGATGGAAAATGATAAATTTGTTCCCGTTCCTGGTAACACTGACTATAATCTAAATTTGATTGAACCCGCTGGCGACATAAGTATGCCTATTGCTGATTATGTGAAGTTTATACAGTTGAATTTGGCAGGATTAACAGGTAAGCCGGGATTCTTAAAACCGCAAACTATAGAATATTTACATTATGGACATCCTGAGTATGCAATTGGTTGGCTAAACACGAATAGTGCACAGAAGCATAGTTCTGAGCACGCAGGCTCTGCTGGTACGTTTTATTGCTATACGCTGATCAATAAGGATAAGAATTTGGCTTATGTGATCATGGCGAATAGTGCTACTGATAAGGCACTGGATTCGATTTTCAAGCTGCTAGAAAAGATGGTTAGAAGCGCGGAATAATAAATAGCGGGATTTTGCAATAAAATGCAAGTCCCGCTACTGTATAGCTAATTATGCCAATAAGTGTGGCTTTTCTTTATAAACTTTCCATAAGAACTCTCCAAAGATTGTATTTGCCCATGCAAACCATGATCTTGTAAATTTAGCCGGGTCATCCATATGGAATGACTCATGCATAAATCCTGTCCCAGCATGGCATTTTTGAAGAATTTGGAGACATGATTTGATCTCAGCATCGGTAGTTGAGGTCAGGCCTTGCATTGTAACTGCAATTGGCCATATTTTGTCAATCCCTGTATGCGGACTACCGATTCCTTTTGCAGCTGTTCCCTGGAAATAAAAAGGGTTTTCCGATGACAAGATTAGCTTTCTGGTGTTGATATAAATCGGATCGGTAGTTTTTACTGCTCCAAGATAAGGCAAGGCCAAAAGACTAGGTACGTTTGCATCATCCATAATATTGAAACTTCCATACCCGTTTACTTCGAAAGCGTAAACTTTACCAAATTTAGGGTGTGTTACTACTGCATATTTTTGAATAGCTGTTTCCACTTCAGTCGCTAATGCTTTTAATTCAGCAACTAAGGTTGTGTCTTTATGAACCGCTGTTAGGATCTCAGCGGCCTGTCTTAAACTAATAACAGCGAAGAAATTTGATGGAATGAGAAAGTTGTATATCGTAGCATCGTCACTTGGTCTGAATGCTGAACAGATCAGTCCAACTGGTTTAACCGGATATCCATAGCCACTTAGCGGCGTAGTATCGGTAGCGAACATTGTTTCGCGCTGAAAATGATATGGACCCTGACCATTTTTTCTCTGCTGCTCTTTAAAGGTTTTAAGGATTACAGTGATCGCTTCTCTCCAGGTATTGTCAAATGGAGTAGTATCACCAGTTAATTTCCAATATTGATAGCTCAAACGGATTGGATAACAAAGCGAGTCGATCTCCCATTTACGTTCGTGAACACCTGGTTTCATATCGGTATGATCAGTTTTCCACTCCCCAACTTTATTAGGATCACCGTAGAATGCATTGGCATAAGGGTCTTTGATGATGCTTTTCACTTGGTGGTTTATTACCCCGTGGATTAGATCCTGAAGCTTTTTATCGCCTTTAACCAGTGGAAGGTAAGGTGTTACCTGTGCTGTGCTATCACGCAACCACATTGCATCGATATCCCCTGTGATCACATAAGTATCAGGCTTACCACCTTCTTGTGTATAAGTAACTGTAGTATCTAAAGTATTTGGGAAGCAGTTTTCAAATAGATACGCGAGCTCCTTGTTCTTCACGTTTTTGTGGAACTCAGCAATTGCAGCATCCACAGATTGACTAACAAAATGTCTTTTTGAGGGAGCTACCCGTACTAAAGGAAAATCGGGCGCTGCGGCGAAGGAAACTTTGCTTGCTGCCAATCCCGCTGCTAATAGTCCTGTGTTTTGTAAAAAAATTCTTCTTTTCATCTTATTATTTGGTTAGAGAAAAGGGCTTATCATCAGCAGATAATCCTCTTTGCTCATTGGGTTTATTACTCATTTCTAATTTCAATACGCCTCCTTTGATCAGGTCGCTGTGTCTAATGAAATTTTTGGTGTATGGTTTTCCGTTTAGTGTTGCAGATTGGATGTAAATATGATCTTTATCATTTAAGGGGGCATCTACAACAAACTTCTTTCCGTTTTCTAAATTAATAGATGTTTTCTTAAACATCGGACTTCCGATCACATATTCTCCTGTTCCAGGGGTAACACTGTAAAAACCAAGGGCACTCAAGACATACCAGGAAGAAGTCTGACCCTGATCTTCATCGCCAGGATAACCGTTTTCTGTTGCATCATATAGCTTAGTCATCACCTGTCTGGCATGAAACTGAGATTTCCAAGGCTGATTTGCGTAATTGTAAAGATAAACCATATGCTGAATTGGCTGATTGCCATGTGCGTACTGACCAAGATCGGCCATCACCATTTCAGTCATCTCATGAATCATTCCGCCATAAGTACCGACTTTAACTTTATTTGGCTCTGAGAATACGGAGTCAAGTTTTGCAGTGAAGTTTTGATTACCCCCCATTAGGTTAATTAAACCTTTGGTGTCCTGGAAGACCGACCAATGGTAGTGCCAAGCATTACCTTCAGTAAAAGGGCCACCCCATTCAATTGGGTCGAAGTTTTTAGTCCAGGTACCATCAATACCTTTTCCACGCATAAATCTGGTTGAGGGATCGTATACATTTTTGTAGTTGTACATCGGCTTTTCAAAAATATCTATATATTTTTTATTACCGGTCATTCTTGCCAGCTCGTATCCACAGTAATCATCATAGGCATACTCTAATGTTTTAGCTGTAGACTCTCTGTATTTTGGATATGGAACATAGCCTAACTCATTGTATTCCTTTACGCCATCACGGCCGTTAGCTGGCCCCCATGGGCCTTTATTCATTGCTTCATGGTAGTAAGCGTCCAATGCTTCTTTGGGGTCGAAAGTACGAATGCCTTTTGCCCATGCATCTGCAAACAACGAGATCGCGTGGTTACCGATCATACTACCTCCTTCACTTGGGAATGACCACGATGGCAACCATTTACACTGCTTATAAGCTTCGATCATTGCCTGCATATATTGTCCGTGCATCTCTGGATGCATCAATGTATTTAATGGAAATTGCGCCCTGAAAGTATCCCAGAAACCAGTATCCGTAAACATATAGCCATCATGAACCTGACCATCATAAGGACTGAAGTAATAGGGTTTTCCATCTTTATTGATCTCGTAAAACTTCCTCGAAAAAAGACTGGCTCTAAAAAAGCAAGAGTAAAACGTTTCTTTATCGGCCTGGGAGCCGCCTTCTACAGCTACTCTTCCCAAGGATTTATTCCAGACCGTAGCGGCATTTGCTTTAGTTTGTTCCAGCGTTTTATCAGAACCAAGTTCTCTATCTAAGTTAAGTTGTGCCTGCTCTGGACTAATATAAGAAGAAGCTGTTTTAACCTGAACTTTCGTTCCAGCTTTAAATTCGATGTAAGCACCTTTACCCTTGCCTTCTGCCAGCAAAGAGTCCTTTAACACACTATTGTCTCGGTTATCCCAAGTACCATAGGCTTGGATCGGTTGATCAAACTGAATTACGAAAAAACTTTTCCAGTTGTTTCTGAAGCCTTGTCCGTTACTCACCCAACCTGTGATCTTATTTTCTTTCGGAAAAATTTTAACACCGCTAGTACGGTTGTAGCCGTCTAACACAAGGAAGCTCCTTTCTCCTTTAGGATAAGTAAAACGAAGATGTGCACCACGTTCCGACGGAGAGATCTCCGTAGTAATTTTATTGTCGAACGTAACTTTGTAATAATTCGGTTTAGCAACTTCATTGGCATGGCTAAACTTAGCTTCACGTTGATCTTCGCCTACCATCAATTCTGTCATTGGCATTAGCGAGAAGACCGCGTAATCGCGTGTCCAGGAGCTACACTGATGTGCTTGCTGAAATCCCCTGATCTTATCTTTAAAATATTGATACTTCCAGCCATCGCCATTTTTACCAGTTTGAGGCGTCCAGGTATGCATTCCGAAGGGTAGTGCAGTAGTGGGATACGTGTTACCACGCGTGAGCTCATGTTTTGAATTTGTTCCCTGCAGCGTATTTACATAGCTAACGAGTTCTGCCTTTTGAGCGAAAGCTGTATTGCTGAGCAGCAACAGTGCAAATGATAAATGTTTTAATTTCATGTGTGTCTTTAAATCCCTATTTACCTAATTACAAGGGTTCTCGTTGATAAAAAATGTTTTGGTAGCTAAACATAGGAATTTTCAAGAACTTATAAAAAAGAACAGGTGATTGTTTTGTAACAACCACCTGCGCTTTTTGTATAATGAGGGTTTCCTTTAATTAGGATAACCTGGATTTTGAGTTAGCTTCGGATTTAAAGCCCGTTGCTGCTGCGGTATAGCGAATAGTTTTCTAGTCTCTGCGCTTGGCTGATGATCCCACCAAGTTCCTGTGGTGAATTTACCAAACCGGATCAGATCATCTCTTCTGAAACCTTCAAATATAAATTCTCTTCCTCTTTCAGCAAGCAGTTCATTAAGTGTCAGCGTCGCCTCCGAATATTGATTGGTAACCCAAGCTACTGCAGTAAATGCACGTTTTTTGGAGTCGTTTATTAATTTGACGGCTTCTGCTGTGGCAACGCCTCCATTTTTGCGCATTATTGCTTCAGCTTTTGCAAAGTAAATCCAAGTCAAACGATATAGATGCCAATCGGTATTGTTGTAATTAGCATCTGGTTGCGCTCCATTGAAGCCAACTACCTGATTTCCCAATTTATATTTATTGAATCTTATACCACTATTTTCCTCACCCTCACTCATGTTGGAAACGGTCGACCCAGTTTTATTCTTGCGAATGTTGTCTACAAAAACTAATTGCTGACCGTCATACTCGTTACCACCTGACGCAAGAAGAGGCTTACCGTTATCAAATCTTGTCATTGGACCTTGCAATAACCATTCTGATTTTCGCAAGTCATCATCTTTATACGTTGTGTAGTTCCCCGGAACAACTACAACGCCATCATTACCGTTTCTTGATCCTCCATAAATGAACTGCTGTTGGAAGTGATAAAACTCACCGGTCCAGGATGGTTGAAAATTAGCTTTCTGAAACTCATAGGCGATCGAGAAAATGGCCTCTTTCGACAAGTCGTTGTTTGGTTTAAATGCATCCGTAATGTTGATGTCTAAAGCCATAGCACCATTAAGTCCACCTGCCTGATTACTAATTAGTTTATCTGCCGCAGCAATACATTCATCCCATTTTGCTGTGCCTAGCCAAACTTCTGCATTGAGGTATAGCTCAACAAGCATGGCATAGCCGCCAGCCTTAGACATTCTTCCTAACATTGCTTTAGAAAGCACGGGCGCCTTTTCTACATTTTCGAGTATCTCTTTTTCAATGAAATTAAATACTTCAGCTCTGGTAGCTGAGGCAGGTAACTGATTTGTAGGGAGTATACCATCGGGAACTTCTGTTACAATGGGAATTCCACCAAATAAGTCCATCAATTTCAAATAGTGGTACGCGCGAAATAATTTCAGCTCTGCAACATAGGCTTCCTTTTCAGCTTGCGTAAGCCCAATTGAAGTAGCATCTTTGGTTTCAATCTTCTTAATCGGATCGTTGGTAAGTCCTACACCCCAATACATCAGTGACCATGCATTATTAAGTCCTCCTTCATCAACGGTCCAAGTGTGGTAGTGAAATCGCTTCCATTTACCACCATCTTCACCATGGCGTCCCTTTGTAGGCCAAGCCAACTGATCTGCAGATAACTCACTAGGTCTCCACCAGTTATCTTGCCCAGATGGTGTTGCCCATGCGTTAGCATGCGTGTATGGCCGCAGCACTGCTGAGATAATTTCGTTTTTATTATTGTAAAAGTTATCGCTCTGGGCGGTATCGTAAAGGTTTTCATCCAGCTTAGTACAGGAATCAAACAAGGTAACAGTGCAGGCAATACCTGCAATTAAAAATGCCTTATATATTGTTTTCATATTCTTTTTCTTTAAAAACCAATGTTTAACCCAAACAGGAATGATCTTGTACTAGGATACGGACCTCTTCCGTCGATCCCGGGAGCTAAACCAGTATCATTAACAAAATCTGGATCGTTACCAGTATAATTGGTAATTGTTGCCAGATTTTGCCCGGTTGCATACACTCTTAGATTTCTAACGAACTTAGATTTCAAATCGAAGCGGTACCCTAAGGTAATTTCATCAATTTTTAAGTGGCTACCATTCTCTACATAATAATCCGAATACATGTAGGTATCATTGATTTGTGCATACTTGTCAAATGAGGAATTTAACAAATTGTCGCCAGAGACTTTATTTCCGTAGGAAATAGCCGTGGTGTTTAGAATATCGTACCCGAACTTTCCTCTTAAGAAGACGCGCAAGTCAAACTTTTTATAACTGAAGTTATTCGCCAGTGACAAATAGTACTTGGGAATTCCATTTCCAATCACTACTAAGTCAGTTGTATTCCGGTCGAAAGAGTTATTGATTTGGTCATTTCTAACTTTTTCTCCAGCTCTATTATAAAAGAGCCACTTTCCATCGTCAGTAAATCCAGCAAAACGCTTACCCCAGAATTCACCTAATTTTCCTCCTTCATAAGTACGAATGGCATTTCCAAGAGCTCCGAACCCACCAATGTCTCCCAGAGATAAATATTCTCTTTTATAGTTTTCGTCAGAGTAGGAGTCTAATTTATTAGCAGTGGTACTACCAGCAAAATCAATGTTCCAGCTAAAGTCCTGTGTTTTTAATGCGGCATAACTAAGTGTTAATTCGATCCCCTTAGCAGAGATGGAACCAACGTTTGTGTATATATTACTTCTGATATACGGTGGTTGGGGAGACTCATAGTTGTCTAACAAATCTCTTGTAGCCCTACTAAATACGTCTAGTGAGCCTGATAATTTATTGGTAAACAAACCAAAATCAAGACCAATGTTCAGCTCTCTCTTTTTCTCCCACCTTAAATCTGGGTTAGGATTACTGTTTGGACCATAAGTTTCACGGTACTGACCATCTGGGTAGAGGTAAACTCCACCGGTACCAAGCGTCACAAGTGATGCGTAGTTACCAATGCCAGAGTTACCAGTGATTCCATATCCTGCACGAAGTTTTAAGTTTGAGAAAACCTTACTGTCCTTCATGAAATCCTCTTCACTGATTGTCCAGCCGGCTGAGAATGCCGGAAAGTCTCCCCACTTGTTATTGATACCAAATCTTGATGATCCCTCACGACGATAAATTGCCTGAGCAAAATATCTTCCTTTGTAAGAATAGTTTAGTCTTCCGAAGAACGCAATGAGTGTATTGTCATTTTTATAACTCCCTAAACCGGCCTTACCAGCAGCCAATTGATTACCTGCGTTCAGGTTGTTTTCTTCAAAAAGGTCATTTAAAAACCCAAGGTTACTCGCATTGAAGCCTTCGAATACTTCATAGCGATAACTGTATCCTGCTAATGCAGTTAAACTATGGTCGCCTCCCAAAGTTGGACGATATTCTAAAGTTGGCTCAATGTTAAAGTTTTGTTCTAAAACCGTGGCACGTCGCGCATACCCTCCACCCTTATAAATATCATTTTCTATGGAGTATTCACCATTGACAGCTCTGTACTCGCCGTCGATATAACTATTTCGTTGAATCGCACCAAATAATGATGCTTTTAGTCCTTTAAGAATTTCGAAATCAGCTTTAGTATCTATTGAGCTGGTTTGTTGCTGTCTTCTATTTGACTCCTGAGTTAATCTGGCAAACTGATTTGTACTTGTATTTTCAAAATAGAAACTTCCATCTGGATTAAAATTAGACAATGTTGGGTTCCGCTTAAATTGGTCCTCAAATCCTCCTCCCCCCAGAAGGTTTGCTTTATTAAACGTAGTTGTTAAATTGGTCGATAAATTCAACTTATTATCGAAACCCTTCTGATTTAGGTTTAATCTGATTCCATATTCTTCGCGATTGTTTTCTTTCGCAAATCCTTGCAAATCCCTATAGTTTAAACTTGCGCGATAACTCGTATTATCAGAACCGCCAGAGATAGCTAAGTTGTGATTCTGACTGATGTTGTTGCTATTAACCAAATCGTTGAAGAAATCTGAAGTGTTGCCGTAATCTTTACGGTCTAGTTCACCCGAAGTAATTCTGGCCCGCATTTGTTCTGCAGTCATAAAATCCGGGCGCTGATATAACGATTCATGTCTTACATAGCTCGAGTAGTCGAATTTAGCCGGACCAGAACGGCCCTTCTTCGTAGTAATAAGAATAACCCCTGCATTTGCCCGTGTACCATAGATTGCGGCACCTGATCCATCTTTTAGAACATCCATAGATTGGATATCATCCTGCTGTAACAGATCAAGATTACCTCCTGGAATACCATCAATTACGATAAGGGGACTTTGACTGCCTGTTACGGAAGTGATACCCCTAAGTTGAATTCCTACTCCAGAATTCGGGTTCGATCCTCCGGTACGCGTTATTTGAAGACCTGCAACCTTACCCTGTATTAGATCCAGTGGGTTTCTGGAACCACTTTGTCTGAAATCGGCCGAATCCAAGTGAGCAACCGCAGAGGTTACCTCCCTTTTATCTAAGGTTCCATAACCAACAGCTACTATTTGAACGTCTTGTAATGTTTCTCCTTCTGCTGGCGCTAGCCTGATACTTAATGGAGCCCTCCCTGCTCCTGCTACTCTTGTTACTGGAGCGTAACCAATATAAGAAAAGGTAATACGTTCCGTTGGTGAAGTAGTTGAGATGGCGAACTTCCCAGTCCCATCAGTAACAGTTGTCTTGTTAGATGCAGTTTTTACGCCTACCCCTGGTAACGGCAACGATTTTTCATCAACGACAATACCAGTGATTACTTTGCCTTTAATTGTGTCTTGAGGGACTGCAACTGGCTGTGGAGTAGTTGCTGGCACCGCTTTTTTTGTAGTGTCTTGCTGAAAAAGATAACCTCGTTTAAGTACATCGCCAATGGTCCCCCCGGACGCGCCAGCGTAAGTCCTTAAACTCAGCGTACAGATCAAAAGCATGACTGTACTAAAAAGTAATTTAATTCTCATGGATGATTAGTTAAAATTTATAATAGGATTGTTATTTACTCTGTTAGAAAATTTTGATAAAACGGTAGAGCGACGTTTAATAGACACGGATTCCAGCATACGTAGTAGCTAAGAACCTGGGCTTTAAAAAGCTGGAGCTTTAGATTTAGATTTAAAAGGGGATTAAGAAATCTTAATGATCGTAGGTAACGATGACGAAGTTTAAGTTTCTTTTAATAATGGAAGGAGCGAAGAATTTGTTGCGCTTAGTATTGAAATTGTTTACACTTTTCATAACATATAGGGGGATATATACCTAATGCAAACGCGTCTGCACCCTAAAATGTTTCATTGAAGTGTTAAAAAAAGTTAAATTCTTGCCGAATAATCACGCAGTCAGTGCATTAAATTTAGGTAAACGGATGTGCCTTAAGGAAAGTGACGATAAGTTTCGCAGTACGGAGGGATGCTCCAGGCTTACCCATGATGGCTGACAATGATTTATAATCATCCAGCATTGTTTCCCGATTAGGCCCTGTAGAAATTGATTTCAAATGTTGAGCGATCGTGTGTTGATTACATTCTTCCTGAATCAGTTCAGCAACCACCTTTCTATCCATAATTAAATTTACCAGAGATATAAACCTAATCTTAATCAGCAATCTGGCTATGGCTATGGTGATTTTGCCCCCTTTATAAACAACCACTTGTGGCACATGAAACAAAGCTGTCTCTAAAGTGGCAGTACCTGAAGCTACGATAGCAGAATGTGCCTCCCCTAAAAGATCGTAGGTTTGATCGAAAACTAACTTAACGCGTCCCTCACCAATAAAGTTATTGTAATAAGATTCACCAAAAGTTGGTGCTGCTGCTATCACAAAAGTATAGTCTTTAAATAGGGGAACCATTTCCAGCATCGGAGGGAGCAGACGATCGATTTCTTGCTTGCGACTGCCTGGTAAAAGAGCTACAATAGGTTTATCATCTAAGCCATATAGTTTTTTGAACGCTCGATTAGGGTGAAACTGTGCGATCTCATCCAACAATGGATTTCCCACATAATCTACATCCATTCCCCAGCGCTTAAAAAAATCTACCTCGAATGGTAGAATACAGAAGAGCTTATCAACATCTCGTTTGATCTTTAAGACTCGCTTTTGATTCCATGCCCACACTTTGGGCGAAATATAATAGCAAACTTTTATACCTTTTTGTTTAGCAAACTCAGCAATCTTCAAGTTGAAACCAGGGAAATCGATTAGAATCAAGGCATCAGGTTGGTAAGTAAGTACGTCGGCTTTGCAAGCTTTCATATTCCGAAGAATGGTGCTTAGGTTCATCAACACTTCTGTGAAACCCATAAAGGCCATCTCCCCATAATGCTTTATCAAAGTTCCGCCTTCTTTCGACATCTTATCGCCGCCATAAAAACGAAACTCTGCCTCAAGATCTTCTTGTTTCAAAGCCTTCATCAAGTTTGCGCCATGCAGATCTCCCGAAGCTTCGCCAGCAATAAGATAGTACTTCATTATTGGTTGATCTTATAAAAAAAGAAAAGAAATGCCCATAAAAAAGTTGCGCTTATGATTCCTCTTCCTATCTGTTCTTTATTCTGATTGAAAAAATAATGCATGAATATTGCGTTGACAGCAATTGCTCCAATGAGCAATAAATCCGCTTTAGCCAGGAACACATATCTATGCATGAAGTACCAGATTATGCACACCAACGCACCTGGAACGACAACACCGATCCCTAATCCAATAAACACTGAATTTTGAAGGTTTTTAAACATTAAAAGTCCATGAGTTCAACACTGGAATAGCATGGTGTGCAGTGAGGTCGAATTGCACAGGAACGACAGATACGAAACCGTTCTCTAGTGCCCATACGTCTGTATCCTCCCCCTTATCATTATTTTGGAATACACCGGTTAACCAGTAGTAAGGTCTTTGGTAAGGATCCTTTCTTTCGTCGAACTCCTCCGCCCATTTCGCGTTAGCTTGTCTACAAATCTTAATTCCTTTTAGGTTTGCACCCTTCGGGAAATTTACGTTCAACAAAGTCGCGGATGGCAGACCATGTTCCAGAACCTGCAAGGAAATTTCTTTTATGAATTTTTTAGCATGACTAAAATCGGCTTCCTGGCTAAAGTCGTCTAAAGAAAAACCAATAGAAGGTATGCCTTCAATAGCACCTTCTACAGCGGCCGACATAGTGCCGGAATAGATAACATTAATGGAGCTGTTCAATCCGTGATTTACACCAGAAACGCAAAGATCAGGCTTCTTCCCTTTGAAAATCTTATTTACTGCAAGCTTCACGCAATCGACCGGTGTACCTGAGCATTTGTACATCTCTACACCAGGATAAAGATCTACTCTATCGAATCGTAAGGGTTTACCAATTGTTATTGCATGTCCCATTCCAGACTGTGGCCCATCGGGAGCTACTACAACTACGTTTCCTATTTCCTGAACAACTTCAATCAGGTTCTTGATTCCCGGAGCAGTTATACCGTCATCATTTACGACTAAAATATTGGGTTTTCCTTGATGTTTTTTCATGTAAAATTGATCATTTTGGTAATCCGGGTAAAAGTACGACAACAAATAATCAGATTTCAATATTTTTTTATTAGAAGTCATAAGATGTATGACAGTTTTATCTAAGTTTGATCACTAACTTATAATTATATGAAAAACAAACTCATACTCATAACCTGTCTTCTAATAGCAGAGACGGGGGTTATGGCTCAATCCGCATATCAATGGAAGCAGGCCACATCAGGAGGTTATACTTACAAATATGTAACTAACGACCCTACTAAATCACGCTTTTACACTTTGAAGAATGGCCTGAAGGTTATTCTTTCACAAAACAGTAAAGATCCTAATATTGAATTCCGGATGGCGGTAAGAGCAGGTAGCAATACAGACCCTCGCAATGCCACAGGTTTAGCGCATTATCTGGAACATCTTCTATTCAAAGGAACTGACAAGTTTGGAACAATGGACTTCGGAAAAGAGCAACCACTATTGAATAAAATCGACGCACTATATGAGACTTATAACAAGACTACAGACTCTGCAAAACGTAAAGAAATATATGCGGAGATAGATAAAACATCAGGATTAGCATCAAACTATTCTATTGCAAATGAGTACGACAAAATGATGAAAGCCATTGGCGGACAATCTACAAATGCCCATACCTGGTATGAAGAAACGGTTTACAATGAGGATTTCCCCTCGAACGCAACAGATAAATTTCTGGCCTTGCAAGCAGAACGTTTCCGTAACCCAATCTTCCGTATTTTCCACACAGAGCTAGAGGCTGTTTATGAGGAGAAAAACCGTGGATTAGATAATGATGGATGGAAACTTAATGAGAAGATGTCTGAGTTGCTATTTCCAACGCACAATTACGGTCAACAAACAACAATTGGAACAATTGAAAACCTGAAAAATCCATCCCTTGTGGAGATCAGAAAGTATTACAATAAATACTATGTTTCAAATAATATGGCCGTGGTACTGTCAGGTGATTTCAATGCTGATGAAATGATTAAAAAAGTTGATCAGTCATTTGCTTTTATGCAACCTAAGCCAATTGACCTTTACAACCCAGCTCCAGAAAAACCGTTAACAACGATTCAAAAAGTTGATGTTTATGGTCCGAGTGCAGAGGGAGTAGAAATGAACTATAGAGGTTACGCTCAAAGTACTAAACAAAGCTTGATGCTGGATCTTATCTCAAGCATTTTATCCAATGGCAAAGCAGGTTTACTTGACATTAACCTGAATAAACAGCAAAAAGTATTACGTGCGAATGCAGGTTATCAGCAGATGAAAGATTATGGAGTATTTAGTCTCACAGCTCAGCCGAAACAAGGTCAGACACTAGAGGAAGCGCAAAAGTTATTGTTGGATCAGATTCAGTTGTTGAAAAACGGAAAATTTGATGAATCGCTGATCAAGGCTACAGTCGCCAATACTAAACTTAATCTCCTCCAGGCCTTTGATAACAACGGGTATAGGGTTGAAGCTGCAACTTCAGAGTTTATTTTAAATCGTGGCGTAAACTGGAATAAATCGCTAAGTACCCCTGATGATATGGCAAAGATCACGAAGCAGCAGGTTGTGACTTTTGCCAATGCATTTTTTAAAGACAATTATGTTGTTGGGTATAAGCACAAAGGTGTTGATAAAGATAAATTAAAAGTAGATAAGCCACTAATCACACCAATTAATGCCAATGCTGGTGCGACTTCAGACTTCACAAAAAACCTATTGGCCACAGCCTCAAAAGAGATCGCACCAAAGTTTCTTGACTACCAGAAAGACCTTAATTTTGGCAAGGTTGGAATTGCTGATGTTATAGCAGTCCAAAACAAAGAAAATAGCATTTTCCGACTATCCTACCGTTTCGATATAGGTGCATGGAACTACAAACTAGAACCTTACGCAGCGCAGTATCTGACTTTTCTAGCAACCGACAAATATACAGCCGAAGAAATTAGTAAGCAGTTTTATAACATAGCCTGTAGCTATAGTTTCAATGTAAGCAATGAAACTGCAACTATTAATGTTAGCGGTTTACAAGAGAACTTTGTTAAAGCAGTGTCTTTAGTAGAAAATATATTCGCGAACTGTAAGGCAAATGAGCAAGCTTTAAGCGAACTTAAAAGTCGCATTTTGAAATCAAGAGAAAACACGAAATTAAACAAAAGCGCTATACTGACTGGATTGATGTCTTACGCTCAATTCGGCGCGGTTAATCCAACAAATTTCGTGCTCACAAATGATGAGGTTAAAGCAATCACTTCGGAGGAGCTGCTTTATATTCTGCATAACATCAACAACTACAAACATACGATTACCTATTATGGCCCGCAAACGCTTCCTGTTTTTACGGTTGGCTTGAGTAAAATACATAAGTTACCAACTGAATTCACCCCTGCTGCTCCCGCAAAGGTGTTCACCTACACTCACAATACTGCAAATCAGGTTTACTTTGCTGATTACGATATGGTTCAGTCTGAAATCAGATGGGTACGTAACGGAGGATTGTACGACCCTGCCACCTCCCCAAAGATTACGTTGTTTAATAGCTATTTCGGTGGAGGCATGGGATCTATTGTATTCCAGACTATCCGGGAGTCTAAAGCCTTGGCATACTCTACTTTTGCACTTTACTCTGCTCCAGATAAATTAGGAAAAGAGACTGCAATGATAGCTTACGTGGGAAGTCAGGCAGATAAAATGAATGACGCTGTCAATGGAATGAATGAACTGCTAACAGATTTACCACAAACGGATAAATCATTTGAGGCTTCTAAATACAATGCTTTAAATGCAATTTCGACAGATAGAATCACTAAAGACGGAATTATTCAAAGTTATTTGGCTGACAAAAAATTAGGCTATGATCATGACTCCAGAATTGATCAGTTCAATGGATTGAAGACCCTAACTTTTGCAGACATTAAAGCTTTCCATACTAATAATGTATCAGGTAGGCCATACAATTATTGCATTGTTGCTTCTGAGAAAAAGGTATCTCTTGCTGATATGCAAAAATTTGGAACCGTTAACAAACTTACTTTAGCACAGATCTTCGGGTATTAAAATCCTACTTTCCTTTTAATTCTAACTTATCCATGGTATTTCTTTTAAGAACGATCTCTTCTACCACCGCCGGATCGAGCAATGATGTTGTATCGCCCATGTTACTTGTATCACCTTCAGCTATTTTCCTAAGGATTCGCCTCATAATTTTACCAGACCTTGTTTTCGGCAATCCGGACACAAATAATATTTTATCAGGTTTTGCGATAGCTCCAATGACACGAGTAACGGTTTTAAGAATATCCTGGCGAGTGAGGGTTTCATCCTCATGTGCTTTGGGGAAAATTACAAATGCATAAATGCCCTGGCCCTTTACTTCATGTGGATAACCTACAACCGCACTCTCTACTACCCCAGAGTGCATATTGATGGCATTCTCAACCTCTGCTGTTCCTATTCTATGACCCGAAACGTTGATCACATCATCTACCCTACCTGTTATTCTATAATAACCATCTTCGTCTCTCGAACATCCATCACCTGTGAAGTACAGGTTTTCATATGTAGAAAAATAGGTAAGTTTACAACGCTCATGATCACCATAGGTTGTTCTAAGCATACCGGGCCATGGAAATTTAATGCAAAGATTACCACTTACTCCGTTGCCAATTAATTCCTTTCCATTCTCATCAACTAGTATAGGCTGTACACCTGGAAGAGGTAAAGTAGCAAAACAAGGTTTTGTAGGTGTCACGAAGGCGATTGGTGAAATCATAATACCTCCGGTTTCAGTTTGCCACCAGGTGTCGACAATCGGGGCATTTCCTTTACCAATATTCTTGTCATACCAGTGCCAAGCCTCTTCATTGATTGGCTCACCTACAGAGCCTAACACTCTAATAGAGCTCAGATCAATACCATTTAAAGGTTCTAATCCAAAACTCATCAATGACCTGATCGCCGTTGGCGCAGTATACAAAATGTTTACTTTATGCTTCTCTACTATTTGCCACATTCGGGACGCATCAGGATAAGTGGGAACGCCCTCAAACATCAAAGTGGTAGCTCCCTGTGACAAAGGCCCGTACACAATATAAGAGTGGCCTGTAATCCAACCGATATCGGCAGTACAGAAGTATACTTCTTCTGGCTGATAGTTAAATACGTTCGCAAACGTATAACCTGTATAAACCATATAGCCTCCAATAGTGTGCACAACTCCCTTGGGCTTACCCGTGGATCCAGAAGTGTAAAGAATAAACAACAGATCCTCCGCATCCATTTCTTCTGCAGGACAATCGGTATCAACCAGTTTGATCTCATCCTCCCACCAGATGTCTCTTCCTTTAAGCATAGATACCGGGGTTCTGGTATGGGTGAGCACCACAACCCTTTCTACTGTTGGACAACCGATCAATGCATCGTCTATTACTTCTTTCAATGGTATTTGTTTATTTCCACGGAATGCACCATCGGCAGTAATAACGATTTTACATGCTGCATCATTGATGCGATCTGCAATAGATTTAGCAGAAAAGCCACCGAAAATGACAGAATGAACGGCCCCTATTCTAGCACATGCCAGTAAAGCCACAGCGAGTTCGGGAACCATAGGCATATAAATGCATACCCGATCGCCTTTTTTAACGTCGTTCTTTTTTAGGACATTTGCAAAACGGCATACCTGCTCGTGAAGGATTTTATAGCTTAAGGTGATACTGTCACGGTGCGGATCATTTGGTTCCCAAATGATTGCTGGTTTATCACCATCCTTTTCAAGGTGTCTATCCAAACAATTTTCTGTGATGTTTAGTTTAGCCCCTTCGAACCATTTGATGTTGGGTTCGGAAAAATTCCAGGACAAGACTTTATCCCATTTCCTTTTCCATAAAAACTTTTCTGCGATACCAGCCCAAAACTCTTCTGGTTGGTCTATACTTAACTGATAGTTTTTTTTGTATTCGTCAAGGGAAGTAATTTGCATAATTGGTGAGGTTTCAATCTGTGAAACTCAAACTTAGAGAAAAATGTGGGGAGTCAGAACAATATTTAGTTGAAAATAATTAAGCTGCGTTCTTGATGATTACAAATATTTTATTGATATTTGCACACTCTTAAAAAATTAAGAAAAAGAACAATTAACAATATATAATAAGGCATGTCTAGAGTTTGTGATTTAACCGGAAAAATGGCAATGACAGGTTTTAATGTTTCTCACTCAAACGTTAAAACTAAGCGTAAGTTTTATCCCAACTTACAACTTCAGAAATTTTATATTCCTGATGAGGATCGTTGGATAACACTGAAAGTATCTACTTCAGCTATCAAAACCATCAATAAAATTGGTATTACAGAAGCAATTAATCGCTTCATGAAAAAAGGATATTTGTAGAAACATTAGTTGATGTGAATCAACTGTAACATTAAAAAAATGGCAAAAAAAGGTAACAGAGTACAAGTTATTCTAGAGTGTACAGAACATAAAACCAGCGGCATGGCTGGTATGTCTAGATATATCACTACTAAAAACCGCAAAAACACTACTGAGCGTTTAGAGTTGAAAAAATTCAATCCGGTAATGAGAAAAGTAACGGTTCACAAAGAAATTAAGTAAGACATTTTTCGATTCAATTCAATACAAATCTATTTAGATCATGGCAAAGAAAGTAGTTGCGACCCTAAAAACGGGTAAAGGAAAAGAATATTCGAAAGTTATTACAATGACTAAATCACCAAAAGGTGCTTATTCTTTCAGAGAAGTTATTGTTCATAACGATCACGTTGCAGATGCAATCGCATTTAAAAAATAATATTTATATTTAATAATATTAAAGCCGTCCCGTTATTCCGGGAGGGCTTTTTTTGTTTTGCTATACATTATTATGGGTTTATTCGATTTTTTCAAGAAGAAAGAAACCGCTCCAGAAGCTCAAGAGGCGCTGGACAAAGGATTAGAAAAAACTAAGTCCGGCTTCCTTAATAAGATTACCAAAGCCGTAGCGGGTAAATCTACAGTAGACGATGATGTACTTGATAATTTAGAAGAGGTTCTAGTAACTTCTGACGTTGGGGTTAGCACAACGCTGAAAATTATAGATCGGATACAAGCTCGTGTGGCAAAAGATAAATACCTTTCTACGTCTGAGCTGCACAACTTGCTTCGGGAAGAGATTCAATTACTTCTTGCTGAGAATAACAGTAACGACTTCAGAAGTTTCGAATATGGTAGCGAGCACAAGCCATACGTTATTATGGTAGTAGGCGTTAATGGAGTAGGTAAAACGACCACCATTGGCAAGCTGGCACACAAACTTAAAGCAGAAAACTTAAAAGTGGTACTGGGAGCAGCCGATACCTTTCGGGCGGCCGCTGTTGAGCAAATTAAACTTTGGGGCGAACGCGTAGGTGTCCGCGTAGTGGCACAGGCGATGGGATCTGATCCTGCATCAGTGGCTTTTGACACCCTGCAGTCTGCGGTTGCAAATGGTGAAGACGTCGTAATCATTGATACCGCTGGCCGTTTACATAATAAAGTAGGGCTAATGAATGAACTAAGCAAGATTAAGAATGTAATGAACAAAGTTGTTCCTGGTGCACCGCATGAAATATTGCTTGTGCTTGATGGATCAACAGGCCAAAATGCATTTGAACAATGTAAACAATTTACAGAGGCAACCGATGTAAATGCATTGGCAATTACTAAACTGGACGGTACCGCTAAAGGTGGTGTGGTTATCGGGATCTCCGATCAGTTCAAAATCCCAGTTAAATACATTGGCGTAGGCGAAAGTATAAACGACTTACAATTGTTCGACAAGAAGGCTTTTGTTGACAGCTTATTCAATTAAATACAAATACATACACATGAATACCAAAACAATATCTAAAATAATACCCGTTAAAAAACCCAGAATAAATGTCATTACTCTAGGTTGTTCCAAGAACACCTATGATTCTGAAGTTTTGATGGGGCAATTGCGTGGTAATAGCATGGATGTTGTTCACGAAGCAAATAAGATAGGTAAAGACGACATCGTTGTTATCAATACCTGTGGATTTATAGACAATGCTAAGCAAGAATCTATCGATACCATTCTGCAATATAGTAAGCTCAAAGAACAGGGCAAGATATCAAAGGTTATCGTTACTGGATGTCTTTCTGAACGATACAAACCAGAATTAGAAGCTGAAATAACAAATGTTGATGCATTTTTCGGTACTAACGATTTAAATAATCTACTCCAATCATTAGGTGCAAATTATAAGCATGAACTGATAGGAGAGCGATTACTGACCACTCCTTCTCATTTTGCATACTTCAAAATTGCGGAGGGTTGTAACCGTCCCTGCTCATTCTGCGCCATTCCGTTGATGCGCGGTAAACACGTTTCCCGTGATATGCAGGAGCTGGTGAACGAGGCCAAGATACTTGCAGCAAACGGAGCAAAGGAACTCATACTTATTGCGCAGGACCTTACCTACTATGGTTTAGATATCTACGGAAAACGGAATCTCGATGAACTGCTGCGCAGACTGTCGGACGTTCCTGGTATTGAGTGGATTAGACTACAATACGCTTATCCCTCAGGTTTCCCCATGGAGATTCTTGACGCTATGAACGAGCGCGAAAACATTTGTAAATACCTGGATATGCCACTACAGCACATTACAGATAACATGTTGAAATCTATGCGTCGTGGTATCACCAAGCAAAAGACTATAGATATTGTTAACCAGATCAGAGATAAAGTTCCTGGGATTGCGATGCGTACAACCCTTATTTGCGGCTACCCGGGAGAAACTCAGGAAGATTTTGAGGAAATGATGGATTGGGTGGAAGAAACTCGTTTCGATCGCTTGGGTTGTTTCACTTACTCACATGAGGAGAAAACACATGCACATATTTTAGTTGATGATGTATCGGACGAGGTCAAACAAGAGCGTGTTGATGCAATCATGGAAATCCAACAGGGCATTTCTTTTGATATCAATCAAGAAAAGATTGGCAACACCTATAAGGTTCTGGTCGACCGTAAAGAAGGAGAGTTCTTTATTGGGAGAACTGAATATGATTCTCCCGAGGTTGACAACGAGGTTTTAATAGACGCAACGAATGGATACGCTGCTGTTGGAAGCTTTGTAAACGTAAAGATCGATCGCGCAGAAGATTTCGATCTGTATGGACGGATTGTAAAATAAAAGCCCGATCTTAAGAATTGTAGTATATTAATTTAAATTCGTGGCAATGCAGGCAAAATATATCTCTTATAAAGACACTAACGCTTTCTCTGCTGCCATTCTCGACTACATCAGTGGTCAAGATCAGCTTAAACCATTTTATCAGTTTAGTCCTGATCTTAAAGGATTTGAAGCGGCAATCGCAAATCGGAATTTTAAGGGTGACAGAAAAAACCTGGTAGCTATTTTACGCAATCAGTATAAATCTATAAAGAGCTCAAACAATGTTAAAGCAAACATTGAGCTATTATCGGATGAACGCACGTTTACAATCACTACTGGCCATCAGCTAAACATCTTTACAGGACCACTATATTTTATCTATAAAATCGTCACTGCGATCAACCTCGCTAAACAGCTGAAGGAACAGTTCCCGGATTACAACTTCGTGCCGGTTTATTGGATGGCGACTGAAGATCATGATTTTGAAGAAATCAATCATGTTAAGCTTGAAGATAAAATGTTGACCTGGAATAAAGACGCGCATGGGGCCACCGGCAGGCTTAATCCCAAAGACATTGAAGAAGTAGTTAGTGCTTATAAAGGTTTCCTAGGCATCAGCGAAAACGGTATAAAACTTTCACAAATCGTGGAAGAAAGTTATATGCAACACGATAAATTAAGTGATGCAACACGTGAGTTGGTAAATGCGTTATTCGGGAACTATGGCTTAGTATGCATAGATGCCGATGAACCTACTTTAAAAAAACAATTTGCCGAAATAATTTATCAGGATATTGTTGAAGAAAAAAGTTCTAAATACATAGCTGAAAGCAATGCTGAACTTGAAAAGCTTGGTTATAAACCGCAGGTTAATCCACGGGAAATCAATTTTTTCTATATGATAGATGGTCTTCGCGAAAGGATATTAGAAGACAGCGGCGGCTATAAAATTCATCACTCAGACATCAGGTTTTCCCTAGAAGAACTTCGACAAGAAATAAGCGATTCTCCAGAGCGATTTAGTCCGAACGTTGTGATGCGCCCTCTCTACCAAGAGGTTATATTGCCTAATCTCGCTTATATAGGTGGTGGCGCCGAAATTACCTACTGGCTACAACTCAAAGCTAATTTTGCTCATTATAAGGTTGATTTTCCAGTATTGATCTTGAGAAACTCCGCGCAGTTCATTGATAAAAGAACTGAAGAGCGCATGCATATTTTAGGAATTTCTCACAAGGATCTATTTAATGATACTTTGCAGCTCAAAAATGAATGGATCAAATCTCACGTCAATATCCAATTGACACTAAAAGATGAGGAAAGAACCCTCAACGCCCTATTCGACCAGATAAAGCTCAACGCATATAAGATTGATAAGACACTTTCTCAATCTGCCGATGCTGCTAAGACAAGAGCGCTAAGGCTCATCAACAATTTAGAAAAAAAGATGCTTCGGGCGGAGAAAAGAAAGCACACTACCTCACTCGCTCAGATTGAAAACTTAAAAGCTAAGCTATTTCCCTCTGGTGGTTTGCAGGAACGGAGCATGAACATCGCACCAATGTATGTGCTGTATGGCGATGAATTTATCGCGTCCCTGGTGCAAAGCTTTAAGCCTTTAGACCATCAATTTACTATCTTATTTGCTTAGCCAATGATCTTTCTTACCTTTTCCGAGCAACAGTTACGTTTGTTCACCGAAGCAGTATTTTTAAAAATGGGCTGCCCTCTTGCTGACGCACAACTTGCGGCAGATGTTTTGTTGAAATCTGATTTGAGAGGTATCGACTCTCATGGAGTTGCGCGTTTGAGCGGATACGTCCGCTTATGGGAAAAAGAGAGAATCAATGCAACACCCAACATACGAATAGTCCATGAAACGCCAACAACTGCTACCGTTGATGGAGATGCCGGTCTCGGCTTGGTCGTTGCTCCTTTCGCGATGAAAGTCGCAATTGAGAAAGCGAAGGTTTACGGAAGTGGATGGGTATCTGTCAAAAACTCCAACCATTTTGGAATAGCGGGCTATCATTCGCTATTGGCTGTACAACAGGATATGATTGGTATCAGCATGACCAATGCAAGCCCATTAGTCGCCCCAACCTATGCCAACGAACGCCTACTTGGAACAAATCCGATGTGTTATGGTTTCCCTGCCGGAAAGTATCCACCAGTAATTGTAGATATGGCAACTGCTGCCGCTGCAAATGGTAAGTTGGAAATTGCGCAACGTGCGAAACTTCCAATACCCGAAGGCTGGGCACAAGACAAAGACGGCTCCAACACAACAGACCCAAATGAGCTTAAAGCCGGAGGATCTCTACTCCCATTAGGAAGCGATAAAGACCATGGGAGTCACAAAGGCTACGGACTTAGCGCAACCGTCGACATTTTATCAGCAGTCCTATCCGGTGCAAACTATGGTCCTTGGGTACCTCCATTCGTCGCCTTTTTAGAGCCTTCTGCAAATCCAGTAGGTCAAGGAATCGGACATTTTTTTGGCGCAATGCGTGTAGATGGCTTCAGGCCGGCGCAAGATTTTAAAGATCATCTTGATAATTGGATAGAACGCTTTAAAAGTGCTAAAACAATTGATCCAAGCAAGAAGGTGATCATTCCAGGAGAACCTGAGTATGCCTTTGAAAACGAGCGCAAAAAAAACGGCATCCCGCTAATAGATGCCGTTGTAAACGATTTGAATGAGCTTGCGGCTAAATTAGGTGTCGCAGGACTACAGGTTTAATTTATTCCTCTTAGTAACCTGTTCCAACGAATCTTCCCGAAAAATGTTCCGTCGGTATCATAACTCATCCAGATGAACAATGCTTTACCTACAATATGATCTTCAGGTACAAACCCCCAGTATCTTGAATCCAATGAATTGTGTCTATTATCGCCCATCATCCAGTAATAATCCATTTTAAAGGTGTAACTGCTGGCTGGCTGACCATTGACTAGCCATCCTGCGCCCGACTTTTCTAGCTTATTACCCTCGTAAATCCTAATGCACCTTTCATACAATGGCATAGTGTTGCTGTCTAATTGAACGGTCCAGCCCTTTTTCGGGATCTGAACAGGACCAAAGTTATCAACGTTCCAATTTCTTTTTGGATCAAATGGAAAGACATCTGACTCACGATCTGCTGCTGCTGAAGATAGTTCTTTAACTGAAGACACAAAATCAAGCTTCTTCACTTCATTCATCATCGGCTCAGTTCCATTAAATTTGTAGGAACCTTCAGCCAGTGGAGTAATATCAGGGTAATCACCGCTAAGTTTGAATCCCATCTCCTCAAATATTCCAAAATTAACTTCCGCACTTTTGAAAGTAACTGCGTAAGAAAACTGACCTGTATTTTTCAACTTTTCGGGCTTTCCATTAACGGATACCAAACCATCTTTCATAGAAATGATATCCCCAGAAATACCTATACATCTCTTAATGTAATTCTCTCTTTTGTCAACAGGTCTGTAAATGATAGTGTATGACGAATTTATCTCCTTCCAACTGCTATTTCTCACCAGTTGATAGTAATCCCTATTCTGTGCTTCAACTGCTACAGTATCACCCTGTGGATAGTTGAATACAACAACGTCATTTCTTTTGATATCCTGTAATCCTGGTAATCTATGGTATTTCCATTGAACACCATCCCAATAAGCCTTTGTACTAGTGGTGTAGGGCATGGTATGATGTGCAAAGGGAAAGGCAATGGGAGTCATAGGTATACGTGCACCATAATTAACCTTACTTACAAACAGGAAATCTCCAATTAAAAGAGAACGCTCCATTGATCCTGTTGGAATCGTATAGGCTTCGATGAAAAATACACGAATAATAGTTGCTGCAATTACAGCAAAAACAATGGCGTCAACCCATTCCCTGCTTTTGCTTTTTTTCTTCTTTGGCTTGCCATCGTTATTCTTTTGCCAGAACTTCCAACTCATATTGTATGCTTATTTAAAATTAAATATATCAGTAATATTGTAAAAACCTTGTCGGTGTTCCAACCACTCCGCCGCTACAATTGCGCCTAATGCGAACCCAGAGCGACTATGTGCAGTGTGTTTAAACTCAATCTCATCAACCTCAGAGCTATAGACTACCGTATGCGTACCGGGAACATTCTCAATTCTATGCGATTCGATTAATAACTCTTCTTTTTTCAAAACCTCTTCCAACGGAGTTCCAACCAGCTCATTAATCCATTCTGTTTTTCGATCGAGGTTATCAATGATACCCTCCGCTATCGTCATGGCTGTTCCGCTTGGTGAATCAAGCTTCTGCGTGTGGTGAATCTCTTCTACCTGAACTTCATAGGCAGGAAAGTTGTTCATCAGCTTTGCAAGAACTTTATTCATTTGAAAGAAGATATTTACCCCAATACTGAAGTTAGACCCATAAAGTAGGGTATTGTTACTATTAAGGCATTCGTTCTTTACTTCCTGTAATTCGCCATACCAACCCGTAGTCCCAACAACAACTGGTAGGTTAGCAGTAAAACAGGCATAAATATTATCTAAAGCCGCATCGGGAGCACTAAAATCGATAGCGACATCTGCTTTGCGTAAATTGGATTCGGTTAAATCTTCCTTGTTTTCTGCCGTAATCTTCAATACGATTTCGTGACCTCTATCAAGGGCAAAACGTTCAATAATCTGACCCATTTTACCATAACCGAGTAAAGCTATTTTCATTATTGTTATCTATTAATTGTGCTGAAGCTACAAAAAAGCTCCAGAAAATAAGTTTATATAAAAGTCAAAGATATTATAAAGCAATGGTAATTTTTAATCCTGGAGACACCGGACTAAAGCCATACATAGTTCCGGTATTTAACAGGCTCGGGCTTACTTTGAAGGTGACCTCACCCACATCAAAATATTTTAAACGGGCATCAATGTAGGCCTCAATGATATTTAACAAATATAAGCCTGCCATAGAAAATATCACCACCTCTCTGTTACGTCTCGCATTGTCTTTTGCGGCTATAAGCCCTGCATCAGGATATGCGGCGTAAAGACTGTTTGGATCAGGTTTTCCTCCATTTTTTGCCCTATCCTCCAGTTCCTGTAAAAAATCTTTGTACTTCTTACTATTGTCGATATAGGAAAGCGTTAGCAACGTAGCGCCAGTGTAAATTCCCCCTATCTTTAATAAACGGTAAAAAGTTATGCCATTTCTAATCTGACCAAGACCCGGAAAAATTGCCGAGCTTATTGCCGCCCGCCTACCTTGAATTTTTCCCCTATTGATGTACTTAGGCTTAAGCGTATCAGTTCTGGCAGATTGCAGTGTATCTAGCTTAGGGCGCTCCGGAGGAACTGTTATAGGAACAGGTTTTACCTGCGCGTCGGCGATATACGCAGTAAACAGCAAAAAAATAAAAATTAACTTACCCATCACCAGTCTAATAATTCTAAAATTCTACTCAAGTCGTCTTCTGATCCAAAAGGAATTTCGATCGCTCCTTTCCCATTTTCTGATACTTTAAGCTTCACTCTGGTAGAGAATTTTGAGGTGAGCTCCCTCTGGAGTTTCTGATACTCAAAGGAGATGGGCGCGGACTTCTTAGCAGGTTTTGCATCTGGAACAATCCCAATGTTTCTAACTAATTCTTCTACTTTACGAACAGATAGACCTTTGTCAATAATTTCATGATGAATAAACAATTGCTGTTCGGTACTCTCCACACTGATCAACGCCCTTGCGTGTCCCATTGAGATCTTCCCGTCTCTTATCGAAACCTGTATCTCTGGAGGCAACTTTAACAATCGTAAATAATTAGTTACAGTAGACCGGTTTTTTCCGACGCGATCTCCAAGTTGTTCTTGTTTAAGACTACACTCCTCCATCATCCTCTGAAAACTTAATGCCACCTCAATCGCATTCAGGTTCTCGCGTTGAATGTTTTCGATCAGTGCCATTTCCAGCATCTGTTGGTCATTCGCAAGACGGATATATGCGGGTATTTCTGTAAGACCGGCTAGCTTCGATGCTCTTAACCTTCGTTCACCCGAGATCAACTGATAACCTCCGTTGTCTTTTTTTCTTACTGTGATCGGTTGAATTAAACCCTGGACTTTGATAGATTCAGCAAGCTCATTCAGTGCTACCTGATCAAAATCGGCACGTGGCTGGAAAGGATTGGTTGCTACATCACTGATGTTCACATTACCAATAGTATTGCCGCTTCGGCCTTCTTGTCTACTCTCGCTTACCGGATTAATGCTACTATTCTTTGGCGGATTAACGGCATCGGAATCGTCCAATAGCGCACTTAATCCCTTACCTAAACCCGTTTTTCGCTGAAAAGATGTCATCAATACTTATTTAAATAATAGCTGTGGTTTCGCTTTCCAATTCTTTAACCATCCCATTCTTACGAACAACCTCTCTCGCAAGATTTAGATAGTTTATCGCACCCTTACAATTCGCATCATGCATAATTACAGAAACGCCATAACTCGGTGCCTCGCTTAAACGCGTGTTACGTTGTATAATGGTTTCAAAAACAAGATCCTGAAAATGTGTCTTTACTTCCTCAACAACCTGATTTGAAAGACGTAAACGTACATCATACATTGTCAACAGAATTCCTTCAATCTCTAATTCAGGATTTAAACGGTTCTGCACAATTTTAATTGTGTTCAATAACTTACCCAGACCTTCCAATGCGAAATACTCACATTGAACAGGTATGATTACCGAATCAGCAGCAGTTAGCGCGTTGATGGTAATCAAACCTAATGAAGGAGAACAATCGATGATAATAAAATCATACTGATCTTTTACCTTCTCCAAAACAGCCTTCATTTTATATTCCCTGTTATTTAGATTGATCATCTCAATCTCTGCACCTACCAAATCAATATGCGCAGGCAACAAATCAAGATTTGGAGTCTCAGTTTTCTGGATTGCTTCAGATGGCTCGACATCATTGATGATACATTCGTAAATGCTATTCTTTATATTTCTTGGATCAAATCCGATACCAGAGGTAGAATTTGCCTGAGGATCAGCATCAACTAATAAGGTTTTATATTCCAGTACTGCTAAACTTGCGGCCAGATTGATGGATGAAGTCGTTTTACCAACACCACCTTTCTGATTTGCCAATGCAATAATTTTACTCATCTATTCTATACTAAGTTAAATTGTTGTGTTAAGACTTGCTTTTGCTCGGTGTAAATGCGTAAAAAATGCTATTTTTGCGATGTTTAGAGCATTTTTACACGATCAGCTAAGATACAAAGTAAATGGTAATTTTGATACTTCGGCCCTACGTGTTTTACACATCTTATTAACAATTCAGACATGGTAACCATAGTTTCGGGCACTAACAGACAGGGAAGTAACACATTAAAAGTCGCTAAATATTATCAGAAGACGCTGGCAACAAAAGGCTTGGAAACCAATCTTTTCACATTGGCTGACCTACCCAATACATTGATCAGCACAGACCTTTATGGGAGAAGAAGCGAGCAGTTTCAAACCATTCAGGATCAGATCACCAATACTTCCAAGTTTTTATTTATAATCCCCGAATACAACGGTAGTTTTCCAGGGGTGCTCAAAACATTCATTGATGCCTGTGACTTCCCGGAAAGCTTTTACGATAAAAAAGCAGCCTTAGTTGGCGTGTCTTCAGGTAAATATGGGAACATCCGTGGAATCGATCACTTTGGAGGCGTATGTAGTTATTTGCATCTAAACGTATTGCCCTTACGGTTACACATTCCATACATTAAATCCGAACTCAATGAAGAGGGAGATTTCTTTAAAGAGGACACCGTAAAATTCAGCAACGAACAAATGAATAAGTTTATTTTGTTTTAAAACTGATCCAGGTCTGCCCCTCATTCCCAAAAACAAAGTATCCCGGATATAGCATTTCGGCAAGATCTTCCATTGCTGTCACCGCTTGTTCTGCAGTCTCTGCCAGCGCCGCGTTATCGTCCCACAAGTAAACGCGAGAAAACTCCACAGCGGGCCATTCTTCTTTCATCAAAGCAGGAACAATTCCCATCAACTGAAGCATTGGATACCCTTGTTCCGCATAAATCACTACCCTCGCGTTCATCGGATCATCTTGCAAAGATCCACCTGCTTCTCCGAGTAGCGCTGTAAGATTATAAGAAACGTGATTGTCCGTATCTAAAAAAACTACAGACACCCTGTCCATAAATTTAATCTTATGCTGAATGATATCTACACGCTCATGAAGTCGCTCGCGCGAATCCTCATCCCTTACTGCATCAATCAGTGTATTTAAAAAAGACATATGATTTGTTTATCCAACTTTCTTCCTAATTTGTGCAAAAATAGTATTCCTGAGCCGATGCGTTGTATTATCACCAATATTTTTTGTTGCGTTCTGGTAACATTGATGCCTTGCTGCAGAACAACTCCCAAGCATTCCGACAAAAAGGTTTTTAATATGAATCTGGACCAAGGTTTAACTTCATTAGATCCTGCTTTCTCGCGCAATCAGAATGCAATGTGGATGGTCAATCAGATCTTTAATGGTCTCGTTCAAATTGATAGTGCGCTAAACACAGTTTCCTGCATTGCAAAAACCTGGCAAATCAGCCAAGATGGACTAACTTATACCTTCAATCTGAGAAACGATGTTTATTTTCATGACCATCCATTATTTCCCGGTGGTATAGGCCGTAAAGTTATTGCATCAGATTTCGCCTACAGCTTTTACAGACTAATAGACCCAAAAGTGGGATCTTCCGGCGGTTGGATATTTAGCGACAAGGTTAAAGATGCAAACAGTTTCAAGGCTCTAAACGACAGTACCTTTCAAGTCCACCTGAACAAGCCCTCTCCTGCTTTTATGAAAATTCTTGCAATCCAGTATTGCTCCGTAGTGCCCAAAGAAATCGTGGATCATTATGGTAAGGATTTCCGCAGTCATCCTGTAGGCACCGGGCCATTCAAGTTCAAATACTGGAAAGAGGATGAGATATTGGTATTACTTAAGAATGAGCACTACTGGGAAAAAGATGGCGACAAACAACTCCCCTACCTTGATGCAGTCAAAGCAAGTTTCATTAGTGATAAGCAAAGTGCTTTCATGAACTTCATTAAAAAAGAATTAGACTTTTTTGATAAGGTAGACGGAAGTTACCGCGATGATATACTTACAAAAAGTGGTAAAATGACCACCAAATACAAAGGAAAGTTCAGGCTCACAAAGAGCGCATATTTGTGTACTGAATATGTAGGAATTCTGGTAGATACCAATTTGGTTGTGGTAAAAAACTCTCCACTAAGATACAAGAAAGTGCGCCAGGCCATTAATTATTCGATAGACAAATCAAAGCTTATTAAATATTTACGAAATGGGGTTGGTATTCCGGCAACTGCAGGCTTTGTTCCTGAAGGGATGCCTGGGTTTGACAGCAGCACTGTTAAAGGCTACAACTATGATCCCGTGAAGGCTGCAAGACTACTTACCGAAGCTGGCTTTCCTCATGGCAAAGGAATGCCTGAGGTTACATTGCATACCTCTACAACCTATAAAGATCTGATTGAATTTATACAAGGTGAACTCAATGCCCTTGGGATCAAAGTGAAGGTTGACGCTAGCCCAAGTGCCAGCCTAAGAGACCTGATGTCCAAGAATGAAGTTAACTTTTTCCGTGGTTCCTGGATTGCAGATTATCCCGATGGAGAGAACTATCTGGCTGTATTTTATTCAAAAAATAAGGTGCCTAATGGCCCAAATTATACCGCCTATTACAACAAAGAGTTTGACAAACTCTTTGAACAAAGCTACTATATAAGTGACGATAAAGAGCGCTTCAAGTTATATCAGAAAATGGACAACATGGTCATGGAGAACGGAAATATGGTGCCTATATTTTATGATCAGTCGGTCATCATGACTCAGAATAATATTAGCGGGTTTATTAATAACCCGCTAAACTTGATGATCCTGAAGACGGTCAAAAAGAACTAGTGACTTATTGAACGCCACCCATTCCACCACCTTGTTGCTGTTGCTCTTCTTTCTTTAAATCATCATTCTTCACAGATTTTTTCTGCACAAATTTCAATTTACCAAAGTTGTAACTAAAGCTTAATCCAAACGACCGTAAGGGATAATGTATATCTGTACTTTGGATGGAATTCGCAGTATTGTTAATCGTTTTAATATTCAAATCTCTGTTGAAAGGATTTAAAACGTTCAAGCCTATCGTAGCCATTTTACCCATCAGATCTTTCTTAACCGCAGCTCCATAGAAGTACAACATGTCGGTTTTACCTTGGAAAGTCCGTCTTGGCGAAGTAATTACACCCCAAAGCTCCGTACTCCAGCCACCGGTAAAACCGTAAGAAGATCGCGCGTAAATATTGTAGTTAATCAAAGTTCCCGTATTAATATTTAAAACATCGTTGTTAACTTCATAAGTATTCAAACCAAAATTACTCATTATGGTCCATTTTGGCATTGGGTTATAAGAGCCAAATATATTAACACCATAAGATTCACTGGCCCCAACGTTCAGATACGACATCAGATTCTTATTTACTCCGTTCTCTACAATCGGACGAATAGCACTTTCGATCACATTCTGTGTGATTTTATAGAAAACGGATGCACTAATCACAACTCCTTTTATAAAGGTAGAATACCCCAGTTCGATGTTGTTGGTCACTGGAACCTTGTTCATTAAAATCTTGAGTGATAACTTCATCACCAATTGATTCAAACCATTTCTTCCTTTTTAGTAACCCGTCAGCAGTCTCCAATCTGGAAATCGGACCAAGGCGAAGATCATCACCCAAAGTGATTACCTCACCTGCCAGATGATCTGCGATAGAGAAACTATCTTCCAGTCTTAACTTGGAATAAATACCAAAAACAATATGAACATTCTTGGCCATTTTCAAAGAGCTAGACCACTAAGTTTACAATCCTGCCTTTTACTATAATCACTTTTTTAGGAGTCTTACCGTCAAGGTATTTCTGAACGTCTTCATTGGCTAATACAAGTTCTTCAATTTCTTTAACCTCCAGCGATAAGCTTAAGTTCAAATTCAACCTTGTTTTGCCATTTACAGATATCGGATAACTAAACTCATCTTCTACCATGTATTCTGGTCTGAAGGTAGGGTATTTCGCAAAGGATAAACTTCCTGCATCATTACCCAACAACGACCACAATTCTTCACAAATATGAGGGGCGTAGGATGCTAAAACTATCACTAAATCCTCTAAAACCTGACGGTTTTTACACTTCAAATCAGTAAGCTCGTTCACCGCAATCATAAAGCTGGAAACGGAGGTATTGAATGAGAATCGCTCAACATCATCCTGAACTTTCTTGATGATCTTATGCAAAGCTTTCAATTCAGCTTTTGAAGGCATTGAATCTTCCAAGTTAAATACCCATTGATCGTTATGAAACAGCCTCCAGAATTTACGAAGGAACTTAAAGACACCCTCAATACCATTGGTATTCCATGGCTTACTTTGCTCCAACGGACCTAAGAACATCTCATACATTCGTAAAGTATCTGCGCCGTAACTAGCAATTAATACATCTGGATTGACAACGTTGAACTTAGATTTAGACATTTTCTCCACTTCCACACCACAGATGTATTTGCCGTTTTCCAACACAAATTCCGCATCTGCAAACTCAGGCCTAAACAGCTTGAACTTGTCGATATTCAAGATTTCATTCTCCACTATATTCACATCAACATGCAATGCGGAAGTTTTGTAATCCTTTCTTAGGCCTTGAGAAACCAAAGTGTTGGTGCCGCGACCAGCTTCGTCAACCACACGGTAAACGAAATTACTACGCCCTTGGATCATTCCCTGGTTGATCAATTTCTTGAACGGCTCGTCCTCTTTCACATGTCCGAGATCCTTTAAAAATTTGTTCCAGAACCTACTATACAACAAATGTCCTGTTGCGTGTTCTGAACCACCAATGTATAGATCCACATCTTTCCAGTATTCGATAGCCTCTTTTGAAGCGAAATCAGAACTGTTTTGCGCATCCATATAGCGGTACCAATACCAGCTGGAACCTGCCCAACCTGGCATAGTGCTCAACTCATACTCGTACTGATCCTTATAACTCCAGTTTTCAGCTCTTCCCAAAGGTGGTTCGCCAGTCTCTGTAGGCAAGTACTTATCAATCTCAGGAAGTACCAATGGCAACTCCTCTTCTTTCACCAAATAAGGCAATCCATCCTTAAAGTATACGGGAATTGGTTCTCCCCAATAACGCTGGCGACCAAAGATCGCATCACGCATGCGGTAGTTTATTTTTGCTTTACCTACTCCATTTTCTTCTAACCACGCATTTAATGCAGAAGTTGCTTCTTTATAGTTTAATCCATTAACAAAGCCAGAGTTGATGTACACTCCTTCTTTCGTTGAATCAGCTTGCTGATCAATATCTTTTTGTCCGTCTAAAATTTGAATAATTGGCAAGTTGAAATGTGTTGCAAACAACCAGTCACGCTGGTCTCCACTTGGCACACCCATTACCGCGCCTGTTCCATAACCAGCAAGCACATAATCAGCAATCCAAAGTTGGATACGCGTTCCGTCGACAGGGTTAATTACATAACTTCCTGTGAAGGCTCCCGACACCGTTTTTGTATCGGCCATACGGTCTAACTCCGACTTCTTTTTAGTCTGCGCAATGTAATTGGCAACTGCTTCTTTCTGCTTCGGAGTCGTCAAGACCGCAACCAATTCATGTTCTGGTGCCAACACCAAATAAGAAACCCCGAAAATTGTATCTACTCTGGTGGTGAAAACCTCAATGTATTCTGGCAACCCAGCAGGAACATTTTCAATCGCAAACCTGACGCTTGCGCCAATGCTTTTTCCGATCCAGTTGCGTTGCATTTCTTTAACCGGTTCTGGCCAGTCGATCGTATTTAAACCCTGAAGCAAACGCTCTGCATAAGCAGAAATCCGCATGCTCCATTGCATCATTTTCTTTTGCTCAACAGGGTGACCACCTCTTTCAGAATACCCGTCTTTAACCTCATCGTTCGCCAACACCGTTCCTAAAGCGGCACACCAGTTTACGGTACTTTCGCGCAAATAAGTTAGGCGATATTTCAACAATTCAACTTGCTTTTGCTCATCGGTCATGGCTGCCCAATCGCTAGGCAAGAAAGAGATTACCTCTTCATCACACACAGCTTTTACATCGGCACTGCCTGCACTATTGAACTTCTCTATAAGGGTAGTGATGTCTTCTGCACGATCTGTCTCCAGGTTATACCAGGAGTTAAAAAGTTGCATGAAGATCCATTGTGTCCATCTATAATATTCTGGATCACTGGTACGCACTTCTTTATTCCAATCGAAAGAGAATCCAATCTGATCAAGCTGCGTTCTGTAAGTATTGATATTTGCTTCGGTAGTAACTGCCGGATGCTGACCGGTTTGTATCGCATATTGCTCAGCTGGAAGTCCGAATGAATCATATCCCATGGGATGCAAAACATTAAAACCTTTTAATCTTTTGTATCGTGCGAAGATATCGGAAGCGATGTAACCAAGCGGGTGACCAACGTGCAGACCTGCTCCTGAAGGATATGGAAACATATCAAGCACATAGAATTTAGGCTTAGAGGTGTTTTGTTCTGCTTTAAAAGTTTGATTTTGAGCCCAGTGCTTTTGCCACTTTTGCTCGATTTCTTGAAATTGGTAATCCATTACTACTATGTTGATTAACGCTTCCGCAGCGTGGTGTAATTCTAAATAAATGGCAAAAATAGGAATTATAGATTGCTTTGGGAAAGGATTAGGAAAATAGAGCGAAGGAACCGAATAGGAAGTGCCGCGGAGTTTTATTCTCTGGAAAATTGTAAATACCCTGTCTGCCGGATACCATGTATGCGACGATACAGGCGATCGCCGCGTAAATGCCACATGAAATACCGAAAAGCTCGATGGCCATTAAACAGCAGGCGATTGGCGTTTTTGCGGAGGCCGAAAAAACAGCTACAAATCCCATACCCGCTAAAAGCCCTACAGGCATTGGTAGAAATAAGGAAAGTGCACTACCCAAAGTTGCCCCGATATAAAACAGCGGAGTGACTTCTCCTCCTTTAAATCCGAAACCCAATGTAATTGCCGTGAGTAAAATTTTTAATAAAAAGTCTTGGGGTAAAGAGGGTTCCTCAAAGGATTTAACAATCTCAGGGACGCCAAGCCCCAGATATTTGCTGCTGTGCAGGATTAAAAACGCTGCAACGATCAATACACCACCTAGTACAGGCCGCAAAGGAGGATACTTGATCACCTTAGAAAACTGGGAGATGTAATGTGTAGATTTTACGAATAGTACCGCAGCTAGTCCGAATAGTATACCTGCCAGAATGCCGAATCCCATTCTCATTAATGAAAGCGAAGGAACTTCGGCTATATAATAGTGCGTATGACCTACGCCCGAAAGTTCGGTTACGTATGCTCCTAAAAAGGCCCCGATAAAAGCAGGGAGAATAGCCTTCAAAGGAAATTTCCTCATCATCAACACCTCTATTCCAAATATGGCACCTGCCAGCGGTGTTCCAAACACCGAAGCAAAGCCAGCACTCAGGCCAGTGATTAGTAAGATCCTGCGCTCTTCGGGATTTAATTTAAAGGGCCTGTGAAGTTGATCAGCCGCCGAAGCCGCCATCTGTAATGCCGTTCCCTCTCTTCCAGCCGAGCCGCCACATAAATGGGTAATTAAAGTGCCCGCCAAAACAAAAGGCAGCATAATAAAAGGAATAGTATCTTTTGGATTGTGAATGATATCGAATACAAGGTTGTTGCCACGTACAACTGACTTACCCCTATGGTCATAAAGCAGACCGATTGCCAAACCTGCTACAGGCAGCAGGTAGATTAACCATTGATGCGATTCTCGATAATTGGTAACCCAATTGAGTGAACTGAGGAATATGGCCGAAAATGTACCTGCAGCAATGCTTACAATCAGTAACAACAATGCCCATTTAAAAAGTTCTGACCAATTAAAATCGTATTTGCCGTTTGCCATTTTGCATCAAATTAACAACAATTTCGAAACAAAAAGCCCATATTTTTTTCCAAATATGTTTTAAACTGGCCAGTATTCGAAAATTTTTATGAACTAAAGCAATTACAATTTCAAGCCGTAGAAACAACCTAATCTTCTAACTACCATATTGTTAAAGAACTGTTATAGTTTGATGTCGCTTGTTATTGAGCTTATATGGTGGAGCAGGCCTGTTCAGCCATTGTTCACACATTGTTCACACAAAACCCACAAACAGGTACCTTTTTGTGTAGAAGATGTGCTCTATGTCTGTTTTATGTGAGCACTGGCCTGCACTAGTGTCTGAAGCCTTCCCCAAACCAATAAAAGAAATACCATTGCACTCACCAAAACCAAAGCAACCTGTTTCAAGAATATCTTCATGGATAGCACGATCGCCTACATGAGTTCGATAAAGCGATTACCATAAAAAAGTCGCCTCACAATTATTAGGAGGCGACTTTTAAAGTAATTGCTATTATCTGATCTTAGAATCCGTATCTCAATCCAATCTGGAATTGATATGGATTTCCCGAAGGAACAACGATACCAGCATTGTTAACCCTATAGTTGAAAGCCTGGGTTGTTGCGTTGTAGTTTGGAACAGCTGGGATTGCTGGAGCAGTCGGTGTTGCAGCTACCGCCGCAGTACCATTCAGCGCATACAATGCTTGGTTTCCTAAACTTTCATTCACGCCCCACTTCTTATTCAATAAGTTAGCGAAGTTGAAAATATCTCCGGAAACTTCTAACGTATGTGAATTATACACTTTGATTTTCTTAGCTACCCTGATATCTACGATCCCAAAGAAATCGTTCACTCCACCGTTTCGTTGAGCAATCTGACCTGAATATTTAGTGATGTAATCTTTCAAACTCTGGCTGGCTTTAGGATTATCAAGGATAGTTTGTAAACCTGTACGCACATTTTGAGGCACAGCAGCATTGTTTTTATCAAAGATGTAAGCAAGGTCGTTAGTTGCTACAAAGTCACCATTATTGTTCGTCCCTGATAATAAGCTGTAACGTGTACCGCCGATTCCTGAATAACGAACACCGATGGTAACACCGTAGAAAGTAGGAAGTGTACCATAGATTACCACTTTATTTCTGAACTGATTATCAGAGTAAGTTATGTTGCTGAGATTTCTTGGATCATCTTTTACCGGTAATGATAAGGTAGCTGAGTTAGCCACGTTCCCGTTATAAGAAGTGTTGTCTTTCGCATCATTTAATGTATAACTGGCGGAAATCTGACCATCCATGAAATAATTCCATGTTGCATCCAATACCACTGCGAACTGGTTGACTTTACCTTTACTATTCAATTCAAGTACTCTTCCAAAGCTATTGCTGATACGGCCTGTTTTCCAATCCGGAGCACCGTTAGCTGGCATTACAGGCACAAAAACTGGACGATTGTCTTCGTTTGGTAACCTGAAAAATGGATTTGCTGCCATATTTCTATCTACATACATATAGTTGTTACGTCCTATTGAAACATATCCGGTAATACCCACTTTTAATTTGTCTGTCAATAATTTGTTGTAAGATAAATTTGCTTTATAAACTACCGGAATCTTTGCTTCTTTCGCATAGGTGTTTATGGTTGGCAGTTGTAAAGCAGCTAATGAAGGTGTAGCCACGGTACCATTTCTATAACCCACAAAGTCTGGCCTTGGAACATTACTACCAAAAACGTCGACCGTAGCAAGATGCTTACCATCAAAAGTCAAGTTATTGATTGTTACATAATTATTAACATCTGAACCAAAGATACCTGCTCCGAAACGAACAAAGTCGGTCCCCTTTTCGTTAATGTCCCAATCAAACTGAAATCTCGGTTGGATAAGGAATTGTTTTAGATTGTAATCTGTTCTTACTCCAATTTCGTCTAATAGCATTTGGTTAAGCGGTGAGGTTGGATAAGCGCTATAATCCACACGCAAACCGCCAACAAAATCTAAGCCCGGAGCCAGCTTTGTTTGCATTTGACCATATGCAGCAGTATTCCAGATGCCTGCATTGACGGTTAAATCAGCGACTAAAGGTACCTCACGATAAAACCGGTTTGGAATGAGGTTGTTAAAATTGTCTAAAGAGGAACCAGCAGTCGAATTCGTATACTCGAATCTTCCGTTTACCTCACTACCATACAGTGATTTGGCACGCGTATACATTACATCTAAACCAAATGTATATTTGATGTTATCTGTATTGTAATATAGGTTGTCAACCAGTTGAAAAACATTGTTGGTGAAACCCTCCTGTGCAAAACGGTGACCACCAATTTGAATTGCAGTGGCTGCCGATGAACCGTCGGACAATGTTGACTGGACATTTCCTACAATTGCCCTTGGGATCGCAAAATCAAGCTGATCGTTTTGTGTACTTGCCTGGAATGTATACAAATGCTGAACTTTTAATTCATTGGTTAACTTGCTGCTGATCGTCGAACGTAAAGTTGCCAGTAAGCTATTGTCGACGTTCTTATCGTTGCCATAACTTTCATAGAAGTTGATCGCAGTGTTATCACCCAAACCCAATGGATTTCTATCGTTGGTATAATTATCACGAACAGTCAATAAATTTTTATCGTTGATCTGCCAATCAACACGGGCGAATGCTGCATCGCTACCACGTTTTTTATCAAATGTACCGTATTGAGGAGTGTTAGCTACGCCATATTTCGTTCTGGCAATGTCGACGAATTTTGTCAATGTGGAATTAGTGATTCTGAATCTGGCTTCATCTTCAGCACCATTGATATCCGCAATGATCAGCGGGCGTGAATCTTTTTGATGATCAAGTCCTACAAAGTAATGTAGTTTATCCTTGATGATTGGTCCGCCCAAGGTAAATCCATATTGATAGGTCGAGAAATCGTTATTACGTTTAATTCCTCTGATGTCATAAGGACTGGCCAGCCAGTCAGCTCTTCCGTATGTAAATGCACTACCACTAACTGTGTTTGTTCCTGATTTAGTAACTGCGGTAACCGAGCCGCCACCAGATCTACCAAATGTTACGTCGTATTGGTTAGTCACCACTTTGAATTCACGAACTGCCTCGATTGAAATTGAATATGGAGCACCGCTACGGCTTGTGGTACTTCCTGCTGAGGTAGGATTCTTAGCGTTCATACCGTCAATAGTATAATTGGTTGATGAAGCCAACTGGCCCGAGATTCCGCTGCCGCGGCTCAATGGAGAAAGATCCATTAAATTGGAAAAATTACGACCGTTAACAGGCAATTGATTCATTGTTTTAGCGCTGATCTCGGTTGAAGCTCCAAAAGTCTTCACCTTATTTTTTAAGCCGGATGCATTAACCTCTACACCCTGAAGGTTCTGAGCTGCTTCCTGCATGTTAACGTTCACCTTTACTACGTCTCCAAGGTTTAGCATGTAGCCAGTCCTTGTTTGTTCACCATATCCAATAAAGATAACCTTTACAGAATAAGGTCCGCCTAGTGGAAGCTCTTTGAATAAGAATCCTCCCTTTGAATCTGTTGACGTTCTGGTGGTGAAACCTGTAGCTTTGTTTCTCACCTGAACGGAAGCGCCGGGAACAGGCTTCTTCTCCTCATCGGAAACAATACCAACAATCGATGCTTGTGTAGTCTGCGCAAGCACAGGATTCTTTACACAAAAACACAGTAATAAAACTGCGAATAGTAGATTTTTAAACATATTTATGAGTATAATTTTGTGTTACGAAGGTGTTGTTCTATTGTTAACTAGAATTTATTTGTTCGTTAAGAAACCGCTGTTTAAAATTTAGAATTCAAGCCCAATGTTAAGATAGTGTTCTTCATAATCAGGTATTTTTGGCAAGGATTAAGCACGCTACCGGGTAAAAAGAACTAAACTTAATAGTCCCTTAACTTTCAGAACAAATTTGAATGAGTACTTTGTGCTGTGAAAAAGAAACTTATACTAATCCAATTTACGGTAGCTTTATTATCGGTTACAGCTTACGGGCAACAAAAAATAGATGTACAGGGCCACCGTGGTGGCATGGCATTAATGCCTGAAAACACAATCGCCGCTATGCTTAATGGTGTTAAAATAGGGGTTAAAACCCTTGAGTTGGATGTAGTAATATCTGGTGATGGAATGGTAGTCGTTTCCCATGATGCTTATATGTCATCAGAATTTATGCGCAAGGCTAATGGCGCCGATATTCTCAAAGAGGAAGAGAAGAGTATGTCCCTATACAAAATGACATACGACAGTATTAGCCGTTTTGACGCAGGTAGCAAACCCCATTCGCGCTTTCCGGAACAGGTAAAAATGAAAACATACAAGCCCTTGCTAAGTGACTTGATTGATAGTGTTGAAGCTTATGTAAAAGCAAAAAAACTTAAGCCTGTCTATTACAATATAGAAACAAAAATATCACCTGCCGGCGACGGGATCTATAATCCATCCCCTGATGTATTTGTGAAGACTTTGATGGGAGTGATCAATAAAAAATCAATTAAGGATCGCCTAACTATTCAGTCATTTGATGTTCGTACGCTTCAAATCCTCCATAAGACAGAGCCGAAAATTAAGTTAGCCCTATTAGCTGTAGGTAAAGGAGATGTTGGATTGGAAGGAGACTTGGATAAGTTAGGATTTATACCCGATATCTATAGTCCCAACTACCTTTCCGTAGATTCGGAAATGGTAGCTAAAGTACATAGGCTAAAGATGCTTATTTTGCCATGGACTGTTGACGAAGAAAAAGACATGGCTGCTCTAGGAAAGATGGGTGTAGATGGTATCATTACAAACAATCCTGACAGACTAGTGAAAATGTATGGTAATTACCAGACAGGTCTTACTGTAAAATAGTCGTTTTGACTCTTAAATTGCTATTTTGCATCTCTAGATTTTTGTATGAAAAGACTTCAGACCATACTGGCATTTGTATTTGCGGCAATCCTAATTATTGCAGGGATAAATCACTTTATCAGACCTAATGTTTATGGTCCCTTTATACCAGACTGGATGCCGCTTGTGTTGACCAATGTCTTCACCGGTATTGTAGAAATCGGTTTAGGTATTAGTCTCCTAGCACAAAAATATCGAAGGCAGGCTGCAATGGGTATTTTCATTCTCATGATCCTGTTTTTACCATTACATCTTATTGACGTATTTAAAGATCATCCTGCCATCGGTTCTAAAACCCTGGCGATCATTAGGCTACCCCTCCAATTTCTATTAATCTACTGGGCCTGGTACATTTTTCGATCAGAAAATCGAAAGCCTTAAAATTATTTGCATTTTCTTTAAATGTTTTCCCTTCTCGACCGTCTACCTTACCAAACAAAGTATATTTCTTGACGGCCGATTCGAGAAGACAATCACAGTTACCTATTAAAAACCGTACAAGATTGTGGTAAAGGGATGCTGTCGTTTGGAAACATTTAACTTAGGACCATAACGCTAGCCCTAAAAAATGATTTACCGGGTTAGATAATACTTCTTGACTACACTTGGTGTGGCATTTTCTTCTGTTGCTGTAAAATCAAACTTGCTATCGCTAATTTGGGTTGGCGTACAAGCATAAAGTTTACCAACAATGGAGATGAAAAATGAGTTTCCAACAGTTACAGAATAGCTTCCCGATTGAAGTGAAGGAGATACGTTGATCTCAACTATGTCATCTTCACCGCTCTTAAAATCAACGTAGTCACTACTCCCACCATTGACTGTTGTAGGGGCAGAACCAGCTACGGTAGTTTCAACTTTGGTTACTTCCCACTTGCCAACCATCTTAGTTTTCAGGGGTATTGTTGCGTCGTCCTGTTTTTTGCAACTCGTGAATAAAAGTAACAGAGTGCTAACCAAAAGCACTGGTTTTTTGAGCGTGTTGATTTGTTTTTTTAGGGATAATTTCATACAATTGGGGGTTGATTATTTGGAATATTAACGATAAAAAACCCCGATTGGTATCAAAGTAATAATTCCAATAACGATTTGATCCTTAATTTGCAATTATCGAGTCCTATTCTTACTTTGGTATATATTCAAATGGGAGTTGATCACCCAGTCTAACAATGCCCCACCTTCCTTCGAGTCTAAAGCTTTTGTAGTCCAGATAACTGCCTTTTTTATCAATCACCGCTTTATCAACAAAGAGTGTGACATAAGAAATTGGCATGAATGCAAGCCTGGCCGGGTCAATATCTTTAAGGATGACACCGGGCCTTTTGGCCTTGCCAGCATAGATAATTTTAAGTTGTGTGTCAAACTGGAACTGGGCGAAATTCGCGTCAGCTTTAGACAAATATTGTTTCACATCGATAAAATTTTCGGCAGCTGGGTTTTGAGTTGCATCTATTCTATAGGTTAAAAAGCCTTCGGAAGCACTGTTTCCTTTGTACAAGGAACGCAGGTAATGCATGAATGAACCTTTATAAGCCCGAAGTCTATTTTTGCTCCACCTGCGCTGTTGACTTTCATTCCCCTTTAAGTTTTCGAAAATAGACTCACCATCATAAATTGTCGTTTCGGACATCCGATCAAAACTGAAGTCTCTCAATAGATAGCTGATCTTGTAGCCCAGGCTTTTATTTTCCACGACTATAAACTCATTTGAAAAAGCCTTTAAAAATGCACCGTTTGTGCTAAATTCGATCACTTCTGGATTCAGTATATTGCAGAAAGCGGCATTTCTGGTCACTCCAACGAATGCGTCAAAAAACATTGCCAACTGTTTATCACGGCTAGTGCCCTTCCCAATTACAACTTCGTTAAGCTGAATATTATTTTGGGAGAGGACAAGGACCTTGTCAAGGGATTGCGAATTGATTACCGCATTCTCTTTCAATGAAGAATATCCAAGCATCCGCACTACAACTTCATAAGTTCCGGGAGTTAAACCGCCGAAACTGAATTTTCCATTGGTATTGGTCTTGGTGACCTGTGTTGATCCACTTAGGAAAACTGTTGCAGATTCAATCGGTTCAGCCTTATCGTTTTTTACCGTACCGTTGATAGAAAAGAGGCTTTGTGAAAAGGCTGTTGTGCTAAAAAGGGCAAGTAATGTAAGGAGGAGGAATCTAAATTTCATATAATTATTCTTTCTGCTGGGTTGCATTGTCGGCAGAAGTATTTAGGCATTCAATTGGCAGTACCTTACTTAGAGAAATGCATATGCCCATTTAAACCGGAACAAGATAGTTAAAATAGAGAAATTGTCTAAGATATGAAATAGGAAATAATGCTTAAACTTTGAAAAGAGCTACAGTTTTCACAGGCTCTGGTTTGGGATTATTGACGTATATAGTAACGCCGATAGCCAATATAGTTGCGACCAAAATCACTGCAACCAAAACGTTTGGTTTTGACTTTGATTTGTCAACATCAGAACCACCGATGCTCAAAATAAAAAATAGCCCCTCTAAGATTACATATAATAAATTAGCCATAGCCTTTAACTTTATCATTACTAAGATAGTTAAATCTTCTTAACGTTACAAGGGATATAAATTGCATGTTACTATGCCAGACTTACCAAATACTCTTTTATCATTGTAAATAGATTAGCATTAAGACATTTTTGATGATGTAATACTTAACGTTTTTAAATCTGGCATCATGAAAAAATCATTCATAGTCTTTTGTTTAGGTCTTCTGGTTTTTGTTCCTTCAATCACCTGCGCCCAGACTATACAATTCTTTCGATTTGAATTGAAAAACCAAAGATTTCCCACTAAGTCAGATCCAGAAGTATTGTTTGCTCCTGACACTAATATTTCTGCCGCTTTCACCTTGTTGAATTCTAAAGTAGCAGAACCTGTAATACCGAAAAGCCCAATATTACTAGGAGTACAATTCAAGTCTGAAGTTTCTAAAACTTCAAAATTTAATGTCAATTCCATGGATAAAGTTTATTCGGGATATTTTCTATCAAATAGCGCAGAGGCAACTGTTGTAGCGTTAGGAATTAATGCCCAAAACGTAGATGATTATCAGTATAGGGTTGTAGAAAATGACAGCAGCGAAATAATAACATGGTCAAAGATTCCTAAGCTAGAACAAAACTACGGTGCAAAAAAAGCCTACGGTTTTATTGGAAAGTTCAAAGCTCCGGGAAAACGAATATTTCTGGAAGTAAGAAATAAAAGGAATTATAGTACAAGAGATGGCATAGTGTTCGATTGGCGAGGTAATTTTACACCATTATTAAAACAGGTTAATCTGACTATTAAACTAAGAGACACGCTTTTCTCAACGGTTTTAAAAGATGACCAATATAAACTTGGATTTACGAAACTTGTAGATCCAAAAACGAATGTCCCCATTAATTTCAAATTTAAAGATGGATTGGTAAGAGTTATAACGTTATACTTCAACAACCCTGAAAATGTTCCGTATGACATACTTATTAGTCATAACAAGGAAAGAGATACAGCGCAAACTTGGGGCGTTGATTTTAACTTTGTTAATGATCATAAAGATATTTTTAATGAGTCTTACAATTATCCTGGCAATTATGAGATAATTATTAAGCCAGCTAAATCATTAGGGAAAGTTCAAGAAAAGGAGATCTTGAGGATCCCGTTTGAAGTTTTACCCGGAGAAGATCATTCCCAAGGTCCTCCCGTTGGGCTTATCATTCTGCTTTCTTTAATTATTATCTTATCTGGCACGTTAATATTTGTAATTTATTACACCCGTAGTAAAAGAAGGCTTCAAAAATCTAAACAGGAACAACAAGTTGCAGCACTTAAACTTAAATCTATTCGGTCGCAACTTAACCCACATTTCATGTTCAATGCGTTAACTTCCATTCAGAACCTGATCAATAAAAACAACATTACAGATGCCAACTTCTATTTATCTAAGTTCGCAGGTTTAACCAGGCAGGTGCTCGATAGCAATAACGAAAACTTTCTAAGCCTTGAGGATGAGGTAAAAATGCTAACAGATTACCTGCAAATGGAACAGCTTAGATTTGACTTCCAATTTAAGATTAATGTAGACCCTGAGTTAAACCAGGCAAACATAGAGGTCCCTGCAATGTTGTTACAGCCCTTCGTTGAAAATGCGGTGAAGTATGGCGTCTCAAGACTCAAACATGATGGGGTAGTTAAAATAATTATAACAGGGAGTGGGCCAGATTTAGAACTAAAAGTGACAGATAATGGCGCAGGTTATGCTCCGGATTCTGCATCGTCAGGATATGGAATCAACCTAAGTAACGAACGTGTGGAATTATTGAACCAATTATATAAAGATCAATCGATATCTTTAACAACCCACTCTTCAGCCACTGGAACTGTGATTACCATACGCTTATCTAACTGGATATCATAGAATGATTAGAGCAATAATTATCGACGATGAGCCAAACAACATCGAAAACCTACAGAGCATCATCATGAATAACTGTAGTAATATTACTGTAGTTGGCACAGCATCGGATGCAGATAATGGCAGCAGGATGATCGCTCTGCAGCAGCCTGACCTTCTATTTCTGGACATTCAAATGCCAGGGAAGTCAGGTTTCGATTTATTAAAAGAGCTTCCTAAGATAGATTTTGAGGTCATATTTATTACTGCGTATGACCGCTATGGAATCCAGGCAATCAAGTTTTCTGCCTTAGATTATTTGCTAAAACCCATAAACATCAGCGAATTTTTATTAGCCGTCCAAAAGGCAGAGCAAAAGATTAACTCTAAGAAAGAAAGCAGTAATATTCAGAATTTACTTAAATATCTCAAGGGCGGCAAAGAGGTGCCAAAGATCGCATTGCCTACCCTCAAAGAGATCATGTATGTTAAGGTCTCAGATATTTTGAGATGTGAAGCGGAAAATAACTATACTAACTTTCATCTGCTAAACGGAGCGCAAGTATTGGTATGTAAAACGCTAAAGGAATTTGCTGATTTGCTTAAACCCCATAACTTTCTCCGGAGTCATCAATCGCACCTGGTAAATATCGATTGTGTAAAAAGCTTTCTGAAAGAAGATGGAGGTATGCTGCTTTTAACAAACCAAGAGAAAATTCCTATATCCCGACAGAACCGAGAGTTAGTTAAAGACGCACTTGGTGGATTGAATTGACCTGATTCAATTATAGTTTAATTACTACCTTGTATCATTCAATAAACGAAACATGAGCACTCAAAATACATCAATGCAAGTCGAAGTTTTCTCTGGCGAGTTCTGGAAAGCTTCCCTAATGCGCCAGTTATTAGCCGAACATGATATATTTGCCTATTTGGGAAATGAACTTTTAAGCAGTATAGATCCTGTGATTGTAAGTACTACTGTGGCGAGCCATGTCGCTTTGAAGGTTTCTCAGGCTGACAGTCAGCGAGCCCTGGAACTGATTGAAGAGTATAACAATAGTGAGCCTATAGAATAGCTTAAATTTTATTCGGTTACAATGAAAACGTTGTGCTCAAAAATACAGTTTAAAAACTTTGAAGTTGGAGAGTTTGGGGAAATCAGGAACCGTACCCTTGATGAAACATTGAAGCTAACTTATGACTTTCCGTGGGAGACAGAAAGGGCTTTAGCATCTGTAGAGCTGCATTGCCCGTCTGTTACAATCGAACATCCTTCTGGCTCCTTCCTTAAAATAGGCCCCTATTTTAGTGGAAAATTCTGCGTCTATCATTGTGGCAAAAGAGGTAAAGTGACTTATTTAGTTTTGAATGAACTCAATGAGATAACCTCCCCTGTAACCGACTTTTTTAAAGGGGAGCTTAATTTATCAGGCTTTCAAAAGTATAAATATGTCATCAACCCACTGCAATATTTCAAGACTAACCCCTATGAATATAAGCCAGGATCCAAAGCTATTTTCAATTACTTAAAGTTAGATTTAGTAACGGTAGTAGCACCGGCATTTATCATCTTCACTCAGTTTTTTACCAATTGGTCGATGCTTGCGAATCCGTATGCGACGTGTGCAATTCTTGGTTTTATCACTCTATTTTGTGGACCAGGTATGTACTTGTTATTCGACTATGAGCCATATTACCAGCATCAATACTTGAAAATTTCAAGGGGACACCGTTATTTCATCTTTGGAGATGTAGATGGGAATAAAGAGTATGATAAAGCTGAGATTTTTGAAATCTGTAGGTATTATAACCATCGCGGTCGCAACTCATGGAGTGGAAGTCAGGTCTATAAACTTGTCTTCAAAGATGGTAAGATATTGATTTTTTCCAGCCTTTTGATTACTGAATGGGCATTTGTGAAAAAATTTCCAGGTGCTGAAATTAAATCTGAGCACATCTTCTTTCCAACTATGGATAATACCCTGATAAAGATTCAGCGCATAAACTAATTCAGCTCGAGACCGATCCAGTGTCGATGCGGCATTAATGGGGTATTGCTTCGTGCCTGGACGAACCAACACCGAAGCAACCTACACCAATATATAGCAGAATAAGTTTGCAAATAAAGAGCAGGCAGCACTCGTTGAATTTGAATACATAGAGGCTTGGTACAACCGTAAAAGATTACATTCAGCCTTAGGCTATATGTCACCAGAAGAATATGGGAAAACATTAAACAAACAAAATATTGCGGCTTAACTAAATGTCTATTTTATAGTTGCAATTCCAGTATGATGATACGCTGGAAAGAACAGGGAAATCAGTAGATATCATCTTCCAAAGTAGGAAAGAGTAAGAAAAAATTAAGCTCTCAAAGTCAACAAATGTGATCGCGTGCACCAGGCATTCTTCGTCTGGTGCAGTGTTATATCACAGCAAGTGGAAGTTCTAGGATAGCTTTTTATAACGCTTGTGGACATGAAGCCATTTCTTGTTCCTCGGATAGCTTCGGTGTGCTGTTCGGTTGTTAAAGAAAATGGCAACCAATAAAAGTATTGTTGCTCCAGAGAGTACAGGACACAGTACATACCAATAACCCAGCGTAATTATTTTTGCTGATCCAACATTGGCGATCAGAGCTGTTGCTCCTCCCGGGGGATGTAGTGTCTTGGTCATCTGCATAACCACAATAGAAATTGAAACTGCAAGTGCCGACGATAGCCATATTTCATTGGGAATTATTTTATGTATAGTTACTCCAACAATTGCAGATAGGACATGTCCACCGATAAGATTTCTAGGCTGAGCTAAAGGACTGTTGATGACGCCATAGATGAGAACCGATGAAGCTCCGAATGAGCCTATAAGTAATACGTTATCAGTTGCATTTAAATATTTGCTTTGAATAAAACCGAGTATACCAATCCCGAAGAAGGAGCCCAGGAACGTCCAAAAATGTTCTTTGAGGTCGACTAACGTTTCTTTATATAGAATAAATTTTGCTGTTCTTATTTGTCTGTGTAATCGTTTCTTCATTAATGGCAATCACTATTAGAGAAGCAAAGATCGAATTAATTAGGAACATACTCGTATGGCAATTGATCTCCTATCCTTTTGCGACCCCAATATCCTTGAACTAAAAGCTCTTTATAATTGATATAGTTGCCCTTGCTATCGATCTTGCCATCCGTTTTAAATATCGACCCTCTATCGTCTAGCTCCTTAACAATCCGCTCGCTTTTCTTAAAAGAAAAACCACGAGCGGCTAAAGCCTTATTGTAAATAGTGTATATCCGACGTTTATATTTGATTGCAATAAGGTTGCTGTCCACTTGCTTTAAAAGTTTGGCGCATTTAACAGGGTCAGTCTCTATATCAATCGGCAGACGTATGTTGAGCACTTTATAAGTCAAAAAGCCCTCTTTTTCTGTAGTACCCTTATAAAGTGATCTTAGGTAATGCATCAATGAACCATAGTAAGCTTCACTCCTATTTTGGCGCCACATTTGGTGCTGAGACAAAGAACCGTTCATCTCTTCGAAAATGCACTGTCCCTGATATTGGGTAGTTTCGAGGTACGAGTTGTATTGAAAGTTCCTTAAGAGATATTTGACCCGATATCCCAAGACAGCATTTTCAATGAGTAAGAAATCATCTGTGCTAGCGGTAAGGATCTGGCCCTTTAGGTTAAAATTAATTATATCCGAATTCAGGATGGTACACCCTGCCGCGTTTTCCGATTCACCGAGAAAATACCTTTTGAATGTGTTCAGATATTTGTACCGCTGACTATCGCCAACTATAACTACTTCTTTTAGTGTCTGTTCTCGACTGATGAGTTTAATATTTAACGTAATTGACTTATCAAGAATCAGGACATCTTGTTTAATAGATCCATAACCAACCATATTTACCACAAGATGGTAACCACCACTGGATAGTCCGCTTAAAATATATTCACCGTTAGCATCAGTTTTAGATATCTTCTTCGAGCCATCAATGAACACTGTCGCAGCCTCTATTGGTTCAGAGTTTTCATTTAAGATAGTGCCGCTTAAGTTAAAGTTGCCCTGCGCGATCGCATTGAAACAACTAACAAGGAATAGAAACAAGAGAGCGTAAGTTTTCATAAAGCTCAAATTAGGCATTTACTTGTTTAGCGTCAAGCATTTATCTATATTAGTTAATTATCTAACCAAATTTTTATGATTACGATTACCGCTCTCAACACTGGTATTCTAAAGTTTCTTTTAAGATGCTTGATACTATTTATTATTTCCTCCGGCTCTCTGTATGCTCAAAAGATCCCAACTATTGGAGTAACAAAACTTCTGCAGGCTGCTGCAAACTTCCAAAAGGCAAAGCCTATGGAAAAGGTTTATTTGCACACCGATAAGGACCTTTACTTTGCCGGAGACACGCTTTGGTTCAAGGCTTATGTGTTGGATGCGACGTATCTCTCAGCCTCTGACAAAAGCAAATTGCTATTTATAGAATTGCATGATGATAGCACAGACATCATTAGAAGAGTTTCAGTCGTTATTAAAAACGGCATAGGTAATGCACAAATTCCATTGAACAGAAACGCTTTTCATGAAGGTGGCTATACAATTAAGGCCTACACAAACTGGATGCAGAATTTTGGAAGCACCTCTGCCTTTAGCAAACGCTTCTACATTGGTAAAATCGCTAAAGATTCCTGGCTCGCGAGTTCAACAATTGATTTGAAGACTATAAATGGCAAAGAGCAATTGACAGGCGAGGTATCTTTAAAGGATTTGGACCGCATGCCTGTAGGATTAAGGAATCTGAATGTTATGGTGATTGATAGTAACCGAGTGTTGCTGGATAAGAATCTTCAGACTTCCTTAGATGGTAAGTTTAATTTACAAACACCTTTACCCGATTCAAGACGTATCAGCAATCTTAGAGTGGAGATTCTTGACCTACGGAAAGATGGAACTAAGCAAAGATTACAGATTCCTTTGTTTCTTAATCGGGCCGGTAAGATAGATTTACAGTTTTTACCGGAAAGTGCCCAGCTTGTAGCTGGTGTGACAGGAGTTGTGGGTTTTAAAGCCGTTTCGGAGAGCGGCGCAGGCGTCAATGTAAGTGGGGTTGTTGTTGACAGCAAAGGTAAGGAAGTTGCTGTGTTTGAAAGCCTACATAAAGGCATGGGTAGTTTCAGGTTTAAACCAGTTCTTGGCGAGAAGTACCTAGCAAAACTCACTGATCCTATAGGATCTGAGATAACTTACAAGCTTCCGCTGGTAAGACCATCGGGTACAACTATTTTAGTAGAAAACGAGGAGCAAAGCGATTCAATAAGTGTTTCTATTAATGCGACTGCGGATCTTATTTTTAAAAAGCATCTGTTTTATTTAATAGGTTCAGCGAGAGGCTTGGTTTGTTATGCCCGGCCTATTATATTGAACAGCCCGAAGGTTATCAAGATTTCAAAAAGATTATTTCCTGGAGGAATTGCGAGAATTTTATTGCTGAAAGAGAAGGTAGCAATAAACGAACGATCTGTTTTTATCGACCATCATGACAGATTGCAAATGACATTATCTTCAATCATACCCGTTTATAAAATTAGAGATAAAATCTCAATGGAATTGGAGGTTAAGGATAAGTTGGGAAAGCCTGTGGTTGGATCATTTTCTCTTTCTGTAACAGATGACGGTCAAGTGCTACCTGATAAAATAGGTAATCATGGAATAGATGTAAGCTTTCTGCTTAACTCCGATTTAAAGGGCTTAATTGAGGAACCTGGCTTTTATTTGAATAGATTAACCCCGATCGCATGGAAAGCTTTAGACAATTTGCTATTGACACAAGGTTGGGTTGGTCATGAATGGAGTACAGTATTTCAGCCATTTGAACCGGCAAGATATGATAGGATAACACTTAGCCTCACCAGATGGCGTAGCGTTAAGCATTTAGAATTTCCCGTTGTCAAGCATTATCAATTGAAACCCTGGTTTCTGAAAGATACGATCATGAAGGTACTATATCCTAAGGCCGGACTTTCAGTCTTAGGTAGCGAGATCAATGCAAATGCAAATATGCTTGACGAGGTCACAATCAAAGGTAAAAGACAGTGGAAGGAGGTAGGATTTGCAGACATTGCTTTGGACTCAAATGATATTAAAAGTACCGGCGCATTAAATGTTTATGAACTCCTGAGACAGGTGTTGCCGCAGATGACGATTGAACCTACAATCCACGAGGGCTATGGGAAGCGCTATATGCTTAAGTGGCAAAACCGGGAAATTTGGTACATTAATGATTTTGAGGGAAAAGTAGGTGATCTGGCTGGCTATCTAGAAAAAACTCAGAATGAGGTAAGGGAGTTTTGGATGACTCAGCCTATCAAAGATCTCCAAATGATTGAGATCATGTCCTCTGATATGTATACCGACAGATTTTTGATGGGAAGAACATTGCCAGACGGGAAGAATCGGAAACCGCTAATTGTACGAAGAACTTATGTTACTTCAGATACTACTCAATTTAGAAATCCCTTATCTATGCTGTCAGCTCAGCAATACTATCAGCCAAAATACCTACCAGAAGTTGCTGAACTTAAAAACCAACGGGCGACAGTTCATTGGGAACCAAATATCATCACTAATAAAGATGGCAAAGCAAAAGTCAGCTTTTACGCTACAGACGAGGTAGGAAGCTATTCAATAAATGTGCAAGGTGCGGATTTAATGGGCAAGTTTGGCGGTAGCAATTTCTCTTTAAAAATTGAGAAATGAAATTGACCTATAAAACACCAGGCATGAAGATTACGCTATTACCATTATGGATAGCTTTATACATCTTCGTGTTACCAAGAGTTTCCTTTGCACAGAAGAGACTACCAAAAGTTCAGGCGAGCGCTATCAAGGCTGGCTCAAAAATGATTATTGACGGGAACATAAATGATTGGACAAAAGGGTTTCAAGCATATAATAATCGAACAAATATTTACTATTCGCTTGCGCACGATAGCACAAATATTTACCTCATCGTTCGGGCTATAAGCTATGAAGCAATTAAAAAAATACTTTTGGGCGGAGTTAGTTTGACTTTAGAGGATGGAAGCTTACCTGCCTCAGAAAGCAAAGTCAGAATCCGGTATCCTGCGTACGACAAATATCATCCAAGCTGGGCTATTAACTGGGGGGCTTCATTAGCCGTTAAGGATATAAACTTCAATCAGAAAGAGGCAGATTCTTTGATGATGGTTAGAAATGAAACTTTAGCTAAAAAAGCTAAGCTCATTGCGTTCAAAGAACAAAGCAAAAATGCAGATACCTTATTTTCTGTTTACGATGCCAAAGGCATTAAAATAAGATCAAGATTCGATATTGCATCTTCTTACACAATGGAATGGCTGATACCATTGTCTTTTATTACTTCAAAAGACAGGTCGATTCGATATAGAATTGAGTTGCCTGGCGGCAGCGCCGGTGGCGTAGACGTAATGGTTGACACCGATCGACAGGTCATTTTCTTCACTGGGGCTTCAGGAGGCAACTATGTTCTGCCTATGAACGCTGGCAATGTAGATCTGGCTTCTCCCACTTTTTTTAGCGGAAAATATATCCTGGCAAAATAATATACTACCCCCGAAGGATAAAAGATTAATCGCAATTTTTTAGTTTTTCAGCTGAGTTTGTCCCCAATTACAAGATACTAATTGCCTTTAATTTCGAGAGCTCTTAAACCCTATCAAATATTTGAACAACATGAGTAAAATAAATTGGAAAACTATAGCTGGACGATTTATCTGGATGACCACCTTGCTAATTATCTTCCATACAACAACCGTGGCTCAAAGCGTTTTTGAAGGTCAGGTTCTAGATAGTGCTGTGCTGGAGCCTTTGGTTTCGGTAACGGTATCACTGGCTGGAAAGAAAATAGCAACCTCGACCAACTCACAAGGATATTTCAAACTTACGATTGACGATACTTTAAGGATAGATACCCTGACATTTAGTTCGGTAGGTTATATTACTTATAAATTGGCAATTTCAGATTATAAGCCGAATGCCATTGTTATCCTTCGAACCAGCAATGCAAATTTAGCGCAAGTAAATATTACAAAGCGCAAATTGAAGTTTGAGCGTCTTAATGGCTTTGGGTTAGGTCAAATTATAAGAGATACAGCATATGTGCCTACCCCCTATTCTACTCAATTTTCATTTGCCAAGTTCTTTAGCGCCTCAGAGGATAATGCCATTTTATCCAAAATAGAAATTGGACGTATAGATTTTGAGATGCTATTTTTGGAGAAATTAGATGCAAATAACGAGATGGAACCGCTAATGCCTGTAACAAAATCCAATCCTAAAACCCGCTTTCTCATTCACATTCTTTCTGTAAACTCCCAATCAAGATTGCCTGATAAATTGCTCTTTACAAAATCGATTTCTATCGAAAATGATTTAAGTTGGGTTACTGTAGATCTTACCAGCGAACTCTTCGTTCTGAAATCTAAAGAATTCTTTGTAGCAGTAGAATGGTTGCGGATTCCATATAATGAAATCTTTAAGTTAGAATGGGCTCCAAGAGTAAGGGCTAAAAACAAAAACGGAAAAGAACTATTGGAGGACGTTTCTCAATATAGAGTATTCTATCAGCCGGCTTTGGCAAGTTATCCGAGCACACAACGGGCTCCTTCCTACATCAAAAATAAGCAAGGATTATGGATGCCTTCCTCCAATGATAAAGAAGTGGCATTATCAGCAACAATAAAATATTAGCTATGAGATGTATATTAATACTTCTATACGGTCTAGTTTGGGCTGGAGCTAAAGGCCAGCAAAAGGTCAATACTTTTCAAGTAATTGATAGCTTAACCAGAAAAGCTATACCATCTGTATCGATAACAATTGTGCGCGCAAAGCTCGCTATCAGTACGGAGAAAGATGGGGTATTCAGTATTCCAGGGAACTTATCAAAAATGAGGGACACATTAATCGTAGAGGCCCAGGGCTATATGGCACATAAAGTTCTTCTTCATAAATTGCAGGGCATGGATTCCTTAAGATTGGTTAGATCACAGCGTCGGATTCAAGGAATTCCATCTGATTACAGGCAGGAAATCGAGCTTAATCAATTTGAAAAATTCGATGTAACTCATTACGCTGGATTGCATACAGAAACTTCTTCATTTGACTATTTACAGCTTGCGCAGCAGTTTTACTTGCCTAAACCGGGTGGACAGTTAATGAAAATCTATGTTAGTCGGCTTGCCTTTCGGTTAAATAATCTAAGACAGGAGGATGCCGTTGGCATGGAACCTACAAAATTCAGGCTTCGAATTTACGAGGCGGATACGATTAAAGGCGGACCCGGAGAAGAACTTTGCGAACAAGTGATCGAGGTTCGGGATAAGGATAGTCAATATCTGGAAATTAATTTATCGAACTATAAGATAATAATTCCAAGGAATTCGTTCTTTGTCGCTATCGAATGGATACGTGATTTTACCAACCAGGGATATGTCTTAGTTCAAGAAAAATCCGTTAGGCCAGTGCAAACCATAAATTACCGGCCAGCAGTTGGGGTTTCGCCAGTGAAAGGTACTAATCTAAATATTTGGGGACTTAATTTAAAAAAGCAATGGAAACCGTATACTTACTTTTCTCCTGATTTTACGGATTTAGCGATTACGGCAGTAGTAAGGCAGTAAGATTGTTTATTTATAAGATGTCTAGCTTCATTTTATAAATATCATACCGTTTGTCCTCGTGAATCATGGTCATCTGTTTTTCTGGCAGATACTCAAATCCAAGTTTTTTATAGCATTTGATGGCTATCTGGTTTTGATTCCAAACAAATAGTTCAACAGACTTACAATTATACATAGCTATGCATTCCTGAATTAACTGTTTCACAAAAAATTGCCCCAAGCCAATGCCTCTGTTCTCTTTCGCTCCGATAAGGATTCTACTCAATCTTGGAACATGACCAATTTGAGGGATGATCTCGCCAAAAGCGTAGGATTTTAAATTATGATCCAAGCCCAGGTAAAATGATCTATCAGGATTGGCTATCTGGTAAGTAGTTATCTGATCCTTAGTAATAGGGAACTGAAAATCTGTGCCGGAAAACTGTAAAAGAATCTCTTTATTTGTGACCCAATGCTCTAGTATTTCAAAATCGTCAGGCAGGTATTTGCGGATCATACATAGGGAACTAAAGTTTTTCAATTACTAAATTACACACTTTGCCAAGTTAAATAATGTTAAATGCTATCTTTTCAAATCAGATAAAAGGCATATAATTTAATTTACTAGCTTATATTTTTTAATTTCGCAAAACATAATTTACTGTACATGGAAGAATTTGAAGTAAGTGATGCCTCTAAGAAGACGAAAACCATTTATATATCGACAATCTTTAGTATTGCTCTGGTTTTACTGATGCTTGGAATGCTTGGCTTAATACTAGTACACGCAAAAAACCTCTCCAATTATGTTAAAGAGAATATTGTGCTCAACATCATCGTCGATGAAGGTGCCAAAGATGCTGATGTGCTGCAATTCCAAAAAGCATTAAATGCTAACCCAGCTGTCAAAAACACTCAATATATCAACAAGGAAATGGCAGCGAGAAATCTTACAGCCGATTTAGGCGAAGATTTTGTGAACTTCCTGGGATATAACCCTCTCTTATCAACTGTCGACGTTTATTTAAAAGCTGATTTTGCTAATGCAAAAGGAATTGAGGCACTGAAAGCTAGTATTGCTAAGAATCCAGTTGTTAAAGAAGTAATCTATCAAAGTTCGCTGATTGATATGGTCAATAAAAACATCAATACAATTGGAATTATTATCCTGGGCTTTGCTGCTATATTACTAGTTATTTCAGTCGCATTGATTAACAATACGATTAGATTGGCTATTTATTCTCAACGATTCCTTATCAAAAGCATGCAATTGGTGGGCGCTACGCGTGCCTTCATTCGCAAGCCTTTCATTCTCTTGGCAGCTTTGCATGGTTTGATTGCAGCTTTCATAGCCATTTTAATCCTTTTAGGTCTTTTGTATTATGCACAAAGAGAAATCCCTGAGATTGTAATTCTTAGAAATTATACTGAGTTTGGAATAGTGCTGCTAGGCCTTGTTGGGGTTGGCATCTTCATTACTGCCATCAGCACTTCGTTTGCTGTGGGCAAATATTTACGTCTTAAAATTTACGACCTTTACAGATAATGATCGAGAAAAAATCAACTCCTGCAACGCAGGATACAAAATCAGAATTGGTATTCACCAAAAAAAATTATCAATTGTTATTGATCAGCATCGCAATTGTGGTAATCGGCTTCGTTTTAATGATGGGAACCACAGACATCTATGATTTTAGAAAAACCCTACTGGCACCGATGGTGGTATTATTTGGTTTCGGTTTCGGGGTGTATGCCATCTTAAAAAAATAAACTTTAATGGATTATTTACAGGCGTTTATCCTTGCAGTGATTGAAGGCTTAACTGAATTTTTACCAGTATCATCTACCGGCCACATGGTTATAGCAAGCTCATTTATGGGTATAGGTGATAATGATTTTGTTAAACTTTATGAGGTAGCTATACAGCTTGGAGCTATAATTGCTGTGGTTGTGCTCTATTGGAAAAAGTTTTTTGATTTTAGCAAATGGCAATTTTATGTAAAGCTAATCATAGCAGTTATACCTGCCCTTATTTTTGGAAAACTACTAAATGATTTCATCGACGATAAATTGGGCAACCCAATATTTATAGCTACAGTCTTATTAGTTGGCGGTATCATATTACTGTTTATTGATAAGCTGTTCAAAAAACCTGAGATTAGCGAAGAAGTAAACATCACTAATCTTACGGCATTTAAAATAGGATGCTTTCAGGTGTTAGCAATAGTTTTCCCAGGATTAAGCAGAAGTGCGGCAACAATTATTGGTGGTATGCAACAAAAACTATCAAGGCAGGCCGCAGCAGAATTCTCCTTCTTTTTAGCCGTGCCCACGATGTTTGCTGCGACTGGTTATAAGCTGTTAAAAGGTTACGAATTATTAAATACAGAAAATATTAAACTGTTGCTTTTCGGTAACTTTATCGCCTTTATCGTTGCCATTATTGCAATTAAATCTTTCATCGGCTTTCTATCGAAACATGGTTTTTGGATGTTTGGATGGTATAGGATTGTGGTGGGTATTGTCATCTTAGCGCTTTACTTCGCTGGTGTGGAAATGAACGTAGCATAATGACGGATCAAGAAAGCGATATTCACTCTAAAACAATATTTCCGGAGTTCAACTTTGCAGAAGGCGAGCTGTTATTAATAAATAAACCTTACAAATGGACTAGTTTTGACGTTGTTGGCAAGATTAGAAACTCGCTAAAACCGCTGAAGCTAAAAGTTGGTCATGCTGGCACATTAGATCCACTGGCAACCGGGCTTTTAATACTGTGTACAGGAAAGTTGACTAAGCAGATAGATACCTTTCAGGCGCAAGAAAAAGAATATACAGGAACAATGATTCTTGGCGGCACTACTCCTTCATTTGATTTGGAAACAGAAGTAGATAAGCAATTCCCGCTGGATGGTCTCAATGATGAAATGATCTTTAAAGCGACTGCTGCTTTTATAGGAGATATTCAACAATACCCTCCCGCTCATTCTGCAGTAAAAGTTAATGGGGAGCGCCTATATGTGAAGGCCAGAAGAGGCGAAGAAACAGAATTGCGTTTAAGATTTGTGACAGTGCCTGAATTTGAGATTACTCGCATCGCCTTACCAGAGGTTGATTTTAGAATAGTTTGCAGCAAAGGAACTTATATCAGATCATTGGTCTCTGATTTCGGAAAAGCATTAAATAACGGCGCTTACCTTTCGGCACTAACCAGAACGAGAAACGGCAACTTTCTCCTACAAAATGCCTTTGAAGTTTCTGATCTCGTAGCACACCTACGCAGTGAAAGAGTCGAAAAAACACGTTTAGCATCTTTAAGTTAAACACCATGCAAAAACACCTCAAAAAAAATATATGGTACTTAAGAGATATTCTGCTGGTTGCAGCTGGTATTACCTCCGCGTGTTTTGGTTTGAAAAGCTTTTTAATGCCTAACGATTTCATTGATGGTGGTGTTACAGGGATTTCGCTGCTCATAAGCAGGCTTACCGGGTTAAAATTATCTTATCTCATTGTTGCGATCAATATTCCATTTATTATTCTAGGTTTTAAGCAGATTGGTAAAGGCTTCGCTGTGAAAACGGCAATAGCAATCTCTCTCCTGGCGATTGCGCTATTGGTGATCCCATTTGAACCCGTTACGCATGACAAATTACTAATTGCAGTTTTTGGGGGATTGTTCTTGGGGGGCGGAATTGGATTCGCAATGAGAGGCGGCTGTGTTATAGACGGGACGGAAGTGCTGGCACTATATATCAGCAGGAACAGCATATTGACGGTAGGCAACATCATCTTGGTTTTAAACATACTCATATTTGGCGTAGTGGCAGTAGCACTCGACGTAGTAACTGCTATGTATTCAATTTTGACCTATTTATCGGCATCTAAGACCATCGATTTTGTGGTGAATGGACTTGAGCAGTATACCGGGGTAACTATTATCTCTGAAAAGAACGACGAAATCAAGCAATTCATTATCGATAAAATGAAGCGTGGAGTTACCATCTATAAGGGTGAGGGTGGCTATGGAGAAAAAAAAGATATCGATATTGTTTATACCGTGGTCACCAAATTAGAAATGAGTAAATTGCAGGGAGAGATCAGGCAGATTGATCCGGATGCTTTCGTGGTTCAACAGCAGATCGCCGATATTAAAGGCGGGGTAGTGAAGCGACAATCCTTACATTAAATCAGATCTTTTGAAAATATACAATCATTTCTCTGAATTCAAAAAGCTTGAAAATGCCGTTGTAACTATCGGCACGTTTGACGGTGTGCATTATGGCCATCAAAAAATAATTCGAAGGCTTTGCGAATTGGCTAAATCTACTTGTGGAGAGAGTGTGATACTCACCTTTTTTCCGCACCCAAGATTGATCATCGATCCTGAAAATCATCACTTGAAAATGATCAATACCATTGAAGAGAAGGGCAAAATATTAGCCAGTCTCGGTGTTGATCATCTGATAATCACGCCTTTTACGCGTGACTTTTCTAATTTAAGTCCGGCTGAATACATTCAGCAGATCCTAATTGACACAATCGGAGTAAAAAGTCTTATCGTGGGTTATGACCATAGGTTTGGAAAAGATCGACAAGGCGGTATGGCCGACCTTCAGGAGTTTGCCAGTATTTATGGTTTCGCGATCGAAGAAATTCCGGAGCAGGACATTAATGATGTTGCTGTAAGTTCTACAAAGATTCGTACCGCATTGCTTGAAGGGGACGTTGCTTTGGCCTCAAGCTACCTGGGATATAATTTTTCTATTCATGGACGGGTAATTAAGGGCGATAAGATTGGTCGGACTATTGGGTTTCCTACTGCCAATATATTTGTTGAAGAAACCTATAAGTTGATCCCTTCTGATGGAATCTACGCAGTAACTGTTGAGCTCAACGACACTACTTATAAAGGAATGGCTTACATAGGTCAGCGACCTACAATAAATGGCATGACAAGAAACATTGAGGTCAACATTTTTGACTTTAATAAGGAAATCTATGGTCAGTCGATCACTATGAATTTCTTGAAATTTCTACGTCATGACCTGAAGTTTACTGGCTTGGAAGCGCTAAAAGACCAATTGCATAAGGATAAATTGTCGACACTAAAGTTTTTCGACGAGCGTCCATAACTTAAAATACATCCATGCACTTACCTGATTTAATAGCCGATTTAGGGCTCATCTTGGCTGCGGCAGGGATCACTACGCTGATCTTTAAAAGAATAAAGCAACCAATAGTCCTAGGTTACATTCTGGCAGGTGTTATGGTTGGGCCGTATCTTGATTTTTTTCCTTCGGTTAGTGACAGCAAGAGCATCAATATATGGGCTGAGATCGGTGTCATTTTTCTTTTGTTCAGCCTTGGTTTAGAGTTTAGTTTTAAAAAACTGGTTAAGGTTGGGGGTTCTGCATCAATCACGGCGATTGTAAAAGTTGGTTTCCTGATCCTTGCTGGATATGGTATGGGAAAAGCTCTTGGTTGGTCTGACATGGACGGTCTCTTTTTTGGCGGTATCCTGTGTATCTCCTCTACCATGATCACGATTAAGGCATTTGAAGAACTTGGCATAAAGCATAAGAAGTTTGCAGGCCTGGTATTTGGCGTACTAATCGTTGAAGATTTAGTAGCTATCTTACTTTTGGTATTATTCTCTACTCTGGCGGTGAGTCAGCAATCTGCTGGGTATGAGATGCTATTCTCCATCCTTAAGCTTGCATTCTTCCTTGTGCTATGGTTCCTTGCTGGCATCTTCTTGATCCCGACTTTCTTGAAAGCGACTAGAAAATTGATGAATGATGAGACTATGCTGGTTGTTTCACTTGCTCTTTGCCTAATGATGGTTTTACTAGCCGTAAAAGTAGGCTTTTCGCCTGCCCTTGGTGCATTTATCATGGGTTCAATCCTGGCAGAAACCACCCAGGCAGAACGAATAGAGCATCTAACAAAATCTGTAAAAGACCTGTTTTCGGCAGTATTCTTCGTATCCGTTGGGATGCTTATTGATCCTGCAATGCTTGTTAAACATGCTGGAACAATTGCATTAGCTGTTTCTGTAATCATATTCGGCAAAGTCATTTTCACAGTGTTGGGTGCTTTGTTGGCTGGGCAGCCATTAAAAACTTCGGTTCAGGCAGGTATGAGCTTAGCTCATATAGGCGAATTTTCTTTCATCATAGCTACTTTGGGCGTAACCTTGAAAGTTACCAGTGATTTTCTTTATCCCATTGCTGTAGCGGCAGCAGCGGCAACTACTTTTTCAACGCCCTACCTGATCAAACTAGCAGATCCATTTTATCATTTTTTACAAAAAATATTGCCAAAAAGCTGGCAGGATGCGATCGATAGATACAGTACGGGGACAGAAGGCATCACAAAACTTAGCGATTGGAAGATTTTGTTAAGCGCTTATGTATTTAACACCATCGTTCACTCCGTGATCATTATTTCGATCATATTCCTCGTTTATCGGTATTTGCAGCCTTTTATTGATGAAAACATCACCTTAAGAACCAATGGAACTATTATAACCGTAGTAGTCTCTTTCATCATAATGGCGCCATTTTTATGGGCATTATCTATCAAAAGAGTTAGACGAACAGCCTATTCGCATTTATGGCTCAATAAAAAATATACAAGGGGACCACTGATCGCTATCGAAGTATGCAGAATTGCATTAGGTGTATTTTATGTTGGCTTTTTAATGTATCAATTCTTCGACACTGCTATTGCTATACTTATCGGATTAGTGCTGATCATCTTGGGTATGGTCATTTTCTCCAAAAAACTGCAGGCATTTTACGATCAGCTGGAGAAACGCTTTTTATTAAATCTAAATGCGCGAGAAGCACAAAATAAACAGCCTGAAATCTTACCCTGGGATACACACCTTGCTGATATGGTGGTGGCACCGGAATCAGCCCTTGTTGGAAAAACCTTGGTTGAGCTTTCGGTAAGGGAAAAATTCGGTGTGAATATCGCCCTGATTGAACGTGGCAAAATTATGATCCCTACACCCGGAAGAGATGAAAGGCTTTACCCGAATGATAAGGTACTGGTTATTGGAACCGATGATCAACTTGCCACAGTTAAAGAGTTATTTGAAGGCGGGATGGATGCCAATGCGGAACTGAGTTTCCCGAAGGAAGACATGTCGCTCCAGAAAATCATCATCAACAGCAGTTCGCCTGTGTTTAATCAAAGTATTCGGAATTCAGGCATTCGCGAAACAACTCAAGGTCTCGTTGTAGGTATTGAACGTGCTGGTGAGCGAATCTTAAACCCCGACTCAAATCTTATTTTTGAAAACGGAGATGTGGTATGGATTGTGGGCAATAACAAAAAGATCCCTACCTTGTTAAAGTAGCTATCAGCTAGAATGTTCATGAAAGTAGACCAGGAAAAAAGCGAGTTTTTAGATGAGATGCTAGCGCATTGGCTGGAAGAAAAACTCCTTACCGAAGATGATGTAAAGCGACTGAAAAGCAGTTATGAGACCAAGACCTTTGATTGGAGGCGACTGGCTCAATATTCTTTTTGGATAGCGATGGCCTGCGGCGTAATATCTTTAGGTGCGCTGTTGATAGACGATAAAATCCTAAATTACCTGAGGTTCCTGTTTGATGCTTCAGACCTACTGATTAGTATAATTTCAGCTTTAGCGGCAGTACTGATCTATTACGTCGCTTTTAAACGAAAGAAATCAGTCTCTCATCAGGTGTTCAGTAATGAGGCTCTAGTTTTCAGCGGAATCATGCTTACAGCGAATGCGATTGCATATTTGGGAAAAGCTATTGATAATGGTAATTCTCACTTCTCTTTGCTTATCCTGGCATCTGTATTTATTTATGCGGTTCTGGCTTACCTATTTCAGTCGAGGTTAATCTGGGCATTTGTATTGTTATCCATGGGGGCATGGTTCGGAACAGAAACTGGCTACCTATCCAGGTGGAACTGGTATTTTATAGGAATGAACTATCCTTTAAGGTTCGTTTTATTTGGCGCAATCATTACTGCTGTTTCATTCTTAATGCGTGGAAGCGCAAAGCTAAGTTTGTTCTTTCAAACCAATTACATCTGCGGTATGGTGTATCTCTTTGTTTCATTGTGGCTACTTTCAGTATTTGGAAACTTCGAAACGCTGGAAGAATGGTACAGTGTGAGGCAGTTAAATCTGTTCTATTGGGGTTTGATATCGGCAGGAGCTTCGCTCATCAGCATCTTTTTCGGCCTTAAATACAGGGACGATGTTGCACGTGAGTTTGGTATCACTTTCCTTTTCTTAAACCTTTATACGCGCTATTTCGAATACTTCTGGGACAGCTGGAATAAAGCATTGTTCTTTAGTGTACTTGCAATATCTTTTTGGCTCATTGGAAGAAAGGCAGAGAAGATCTGGAATGTGGAGTTCCTAAAGCGTTAGCTATTTGATAAAGTGGATGTAAACGACCTTGCAAATGTGGTAGGTGGAAAGCGCAAAGAACAACAGCGCAATTCCTTTGTTCACCTTATAGCTGGTTAAAGCAAACTTTTCCTGTACATACTGTGCAAATCTAGCGAAGCCATACAAAGCTATCGCAGCTCCAATACCTGATCCAACACTAAATACGGAAAGAGACAGATAACCAATGTCGATCCACTCATGCGAGATAAGATATGTTCCTACAAATAACCAATATGGGATTTGCATTGGATTAATGACTCCCAGCAATAACCCATAACGGATACTGTCTTTTTTTGAGTAATCTGCTTTAGGCATTTCTTTTCGAGACCGCCAGGTGATGACTCCCAAAACACCGAACATCAGAATCATAATTACATCGATAATGTTTTCAAGTTGAATTTCACTAGAGAGCCATTGTACAAAGCGCATCACGCCGAAAGTAAACATGATTTCAACGGAGGCAAAGGCAACAATAAAATAAAGTGCCTGCTTTATGCCACGCGAGATGGTTATTTGAACAACAGTCAAATTGATATTCCCCGGCGGGATATATCCAATCAGATTTAAAATCACGCCCAGAAAAAGGGTTAAAAACAACATCACCGAAGATACAATTATTTCAAATGTGCTTTCAAATACTTGGCCGTGTAAGAAGCTTTTACTTTTATCAAATCCTCTGGTAAGCCCTCAAAAACTACACTACCCCCTTTGTCACCACCATCCGGACCGATGTCAATAATCCAATCTGCAGATTTAATCATGTCCATGTTGTGTTCAATAACCAGAATGGTGTTACCTTGTTCAATAAGGGTATTTAGCGCGATCAGCAGCTTTTTGATGTCATGAAAGTGAAGTCCGGTAGTGGGCTCATCGAAAATAAATACCGTCTTATTGGCATTATTTCCTTTAATTAGGAAGGATGCAAGTTTGATTCGCTGTGCTTCACCACCAGATAAGGTATTCGAAGACTGACCAAGGTGAACGTATCCCAGACCTACGTCAACCAGTGGCTGGAGTTTGTGGAGAATCTTAGGCTCATTCTTAAAGAACTTAACTGCTTCCTCGATAGTGAGGTCAAGAATATCGGCTACGTTTTTATCCTGATAAGTGACTTCAAGGACTTGTTGCTTGAATCTTCTTCCTCCACAAGTTTCGCATGGTAAATAGATATCAGCCATGAACTGCATCTCGATTTTAACTTCGCCTTCGCCCTGACAAACATCACAGCGACCGCCCTCAACGTTGAAAGAGAATGCTGCTGGTTTTAATCCGGAAGCCTTAGCTGCGGGCAAGGCCGAAAACAATGTCCTTACATCGTCCCAAGCTTTTACATAGGTTACGGGATTTGATCTGGAAGACCTCCCGATCGGATTTTGATCAACCATCTCCACCTGACTCACCAAGTCGTAATTGCCGAAAATGCCGTCGTAAGCTCCCGTTTGTTCTCCCGAGTAATTGCCAATAGCCTTTTGAAGGGCTGGGTATAGAATCTTTTTAATTAGGCTGGTTTTTCCGGAACCGGATACACCACTTACCACAGTAAAAACTCCTAGTGGGAACTTTACGTCAATGTTCTTAAGATTATTTTCGCGCGCACCCTTAATTAGAATATGGTCATTCCATGCCCTGCGTCTTCCAGGAACCGGGATTTGCTCTTTACCTGAAAGATATTTACCTGTTAAGCTATGCTTATCCTTAATGATCTGATCGTAGGTACCGCTGAATACAAGGTTACCCCCATGGGTACCGGCCTCTGGTCCAATGTCGATGATATGATCGGCAGCCCGCATCATCTCCTCTTCGTGTTCAACTACCAGAACGGTGTTGCCAACGTTTCTCAGAGAAATCAGCACTTCAATAAGTTTATTGGTATCTCTTGGATGAAGACCAATACTCGGCTCATCAAGCACGTATATGGAGCCTACCAAACTACTTCCCAGTGAAGTAGCAAGGTTGATCCTTTGGGACTCACCGCCTGAAAGGGTATTTGATAACCGGTTAAGAGTTAGATAGCCCAGACCTACGTTATTGAGAAAAAGTACTCTTGTGGCAATCTCAGCCAGCAAACGTTTGGCGATCTTTTGATCTGAAGTTGTGAGTTCAAGATTGTCAAAAAAGTCTAGTATAGTTGAGAGTGGCATGAGCACAATGTCAATAATGGACTTATTATTAATCTTAACGTAGGAAGCGTCTTTACGTAAGCGGGAGCCTTTGCAATCCGGACATATGGTTTTACCGCGATAGCGGGATAACATTACTCTGTACTGGATCTTGTAGGTCTGTTCTTCAAGTTCTTTAAAGAAAGCATCCAGGCCATTGAAGTGCTTATTGCCAGTCCAGATTAATCTTTGTTGTTCTTCTGTAAGTTCAGAAAATGGTCTGTGAATTGGGAAATCGAATTTAGAGGATACTTTAATGAATTTGTTCAACCATTCTCTCATCTTTTCCCCTCGCCAGGGAGCAATGGCATTATCAAACACACTTTTACTTTTATCTGGAATTACCAGATCTTCATCTATTCCAATCACGTTGCCATAACCTTCGCAACGCTTGCAGGCACCATATGGATTATTAAAACTAAAAAAGTTTGGAGTTGGGTCTTCGAAACGAATCTCATCGAGTTCAAAACGGTCACAGAAGTGTTTGAGTTGACCTTCGAATTCTACATAACAATCTCCTTTACCTTCAAAAAAAGCAGTCTGAACGGAATCGGCAGTGCGACTTAATGTTTCTTCATCGCCGTTGACAACGATGCGATCGATGAGAATTTTAACAGTAAACTCATCCTGCAGTTCGAAGTCGGCAAATGATTCATCCTCGAGAATGGCTTCTATCTTTTGAATCTTATCCTGATAGGAAATTCTAAGAAAACCTTTCTGTAGCAAGACAGCGAGCTCTTCTTTGATGGATCTGTTATTGTGGGGGAATAATGGGCAGTAAATTGTAGCTGTGTTATCTGTTCCAAGGCCAAGAATATAATCGACTACATTGGTTACAGTGTCTCGCTTGACAACGTTTCCTGAAATAGGTGAGTAAGTTTTGCCTATTCTGGAAAAAAGCAATTTGAGGTAATCATAAACCTCTGTCGAAGTACCCACCGTAGATCTTGGATTGGAGGTAATAACTTTTTGCTCAATGGCAATAGCGGGTGCAATCCCCTTGATGTAGTCAACATCAGGCTTATTCATCCTGCCCATAAATTGTCTGGCGTAAGATGAAAGACTTTCCACATATCTTCTCTGACCTTCTGCATACAGGGTATCAAAAGCTAAGGAAGACTTGCCTGAGCCAGACATTCCTGTAATAACAACCAGTTTGTTTTTGGGGATGGCAACGTCGATGTTTTTAAGGTTGTGAACCCTTGCACCTTTAATAATTATATGTTTGTGAGGATCTTTCTCTATTTCTTTACTCATTAATTTTACGATAGAAGACTGCAAATATACCCCAAAATATGGATATGGAGATTTGAAAGGGCAGGCTAAAATGATGCCACCATGCAGGAATTAATATTAATTAACATTTTTGTATTGGAATATGATAAAAAAGTGGTTCTTTTGAATTAATAACTGTTTAATCAATTCAGCATACCAAACTTTAATAGGAGAAATCGATATCGAATCAAACATCTACTAAGTATTTTTTTAGCAAACAGCAAGGGAATTTAGTAAGAAGACTCCTATGAAATTACAACATTATAACGATCAGGATCTGATAAAATTATACCTCAGCGGCGAAGAGTCGGTTTTGGAAGAACTTTTACGCAGACACAAGTCAAAGATTTATACCTCCATATATTTATTGGTAAAAGACCAGTACTTAGCTGAAGATATATTTCAAGAGACGTTCATTAAAGTAATCAACACGCTCAGGTCTGGCAAATACAATGAGGAGGGTAAATTTTTACCTTGGGTAATGCGTATTGCTCATAATTTGGTAATTGACTATTTTAGACGCGAAAAACGTGCGCCTGTAATCACAAGCGCGGATGGCACAGATGTGTTTAATACACTACAATTTCTTGAAGAGAGTGCGGAGGATAGAATTCTACGTGAACAAACGCACATGGATTTGAGAGCTATGATCAGGCTACTGCCCGAAGATCAAAAAGAGGTGCTGATTATGAGACACTATGCAGATCTTAGTTTTAAAGAAATTGCTGATCTGACAGGTGTTAGCATCAATACAGCGCTGGGGAGAATGAGGTATGCCTTAAGTAATTTGAGAAAAATGATGAAAGTAAAAGAAGTTTCTTAATCCTTGGAATAATTGTTAAAAAATTATTTTAAGTATAAAATAAATCATAACTGATAGCGTTGTATTATAAAAATTATATACAATTATTGCTTATGATAAAAACCTCTACTTCAACCAATCAATTAAATTACGAAAGATCAATGATGGAATCTGCTATAGAGAGATCTGATTTGGCCTTCTACCAAACATTAAAGCCTCAACTTGATGCTTTAATTAGAAATCCTTCCGAAGAGACAATCTCGAAGATTTTAGCCTATTCCAAGAAAAAGTAATTACTTAAAAAAACTTAAAGGTCAGTTAAAAATGGTTGCCATTAGGCTTGTTTTGACTGACCTTTTTTTGGTTACAAACATTTTATATAAGTTTGCTGATGCTCAAAAAAGAACGCTATAAGCTTTTCGTTAACCATTTTGCAACGCGTCAACCAGATGCTGAAACTGAATTGCATTACGATAATCCCTACCAGCTGCTTGTAGCAGTAATACTTTCAGCTCAGTGCACCGATAAACGAATCAATCAGGTAACCCCATCTTTATTTCAACGCTTTCCGAATGCAAAGGCCCTTTCTGAAGTCACACCGGACCTTGTATATGATTACATTCGAAGTGTAAGCTATCCCAATAATAAAGCTAAGCACTTAGTGGGGATGGCAAAGATGCTTGTGGAGACATTCAATAATCAAGTTCCTTCTGATATCAACGAATTGCAAAAGATGCCGGGCGTAGGGCGAAAAACAGCGAATGTAATTGCTTCTGTGATATATAATGCCCCTGCTATGGCAGTAGATACTCATGTATTTAGAGTTGCGAATAGGATTGGTCTTACGACTGGGAAAACACCCCTGGCTGTAGAAAAGGAACTGGTTAAAAACTTACCGGAAGAAACTATCCATATAGCGCATCATTGGCTGATATTACATGGAAGGTATGTTTGTGTGGCGAGATCGCCGAAGTGTAGCATTTGTGAAATCACAAGCTTTTGCAAGTACTACCAGAAAGCATATAAAATAACTAATATATTTAGTGTTATTAGCTAATAATAAATATATATTTTAAGAATTATTTTGTTAATGTGAAATATAACGTATATTTGCTAATATAGTTAGCACAACATTTAAAATAGATAGATCAAATAATATGAGCGCAAGCGCAGATAAGTTAAAAGCATTGCAACTTACACTTGATAAGTTGGAAAAATCATATGGTAAGGGAGCTGTTATGAAATTGGGTGATAATGCTGTTGAGCCGATCGAATCAATTTCTACAGGATCTATCAGTCTTGACATCGCATTAGGTATTGGCGGTGTGCCAAAAGGCCGTGTAATTGAAATATACGGTCCGGAATCATCTGGTAAAACCACCCTGGCAACCCATATTATAGCTGAAGCCCAGAAAAAGGGTGGTATCGCTGCATTTATTGATGCAGAACACGCTTTTGATAAAGGTTATGCTAAAAAGCTAGGAGTTGATGTTGACAACTTATTGATTGCACAGCCAGATAACGGTGAGCAGGCTTTAGAGATCGCTGACAACCTGATCAGGTCTGGAGCTATAGATGTTATTGTAATTGACTCTGTTGCAGCCTTGGTGCCTAAGGCGGAGATTGAAGGTGAGATGGGTGATTCTAAAATGGGTTTACATGCGCGTTTAATGTCTCAGGCACTCCGGAAATTAACAGGTACAATTGCGAAAACAGGTTGCTGCTGTATTTTCATTAACCAGTTACGCGAGAAGATCGGTGTTATGTTTGGAAATCCAGAAACTACAACTGGAGGTAATGCCCTGAAGTTTTATGCTTCAGTTCGTTTGGATATCAGAAGAACTTCACAAATTAAAGATTCTGATGAGGTTGCAGGCAACCGGGTGAAAGTTAAAATCGTTAAAAATAAAGTTGCCCCTCCCTTCCGTATAGCCGAATTCGATATCATGTTCGGAGAGGGTATTTCTAAAACCGGTGAGATCATTGATCTAGGTGTTGATTTTAATATTATCAAAAAAGCAGGTTCATGGTTCTCTTATGGTGACACGAAACTAGGACAAGGTCGTGATGCTGTTAAGCAATTACTTATGGATAACCCTGAATTATCTGAAGAAATCGAAGCTAAAATTAGAGCCGAGGTAACAGGAGAAAAACTAGAAAAGTAGCTTAAAGAATACATAAAAAAGGGGCAAGCCAAACGGACTTGCCCCTTTTTTATGTCTAAAAGTTTTTGATTAGTTATCTATAACTAGGTGTTTGCGATTTGCCATTCAGCGTTGGATTTGTCTTCAAAAAATTACTGTCGAATTTGACGATTGTATAAATAGCTACAACAGCCATAAATACCAACACAGCCAGGCCGAGGTAACTTCTGTTCCTATCCTTTCTGATGACCCAAATTAAGAATACAACTAGCGGAACCAACATCAAACCGAAAAACACAAAACTCATTACGCTCATAACTATTATAATTAGGTTAAAATTCCATTCTCGACAAAGGTGCAACATCTTGTTGAACAAAGTCTTGATCAATATACTTGTAATGCGCAGCCATTGCAATCATTGCAGCATTGTCTGTACAATATTCAAAAGCTGGAATATAAATACGCCAGTCTTCTTGTATCGCCATTTTTTGTAAACCTGCACGCAACCCTGAATTTGCAGAAACTCCACCTGCAATTGCAATCTCTGATATTCCTAATTCTTTTGCAGCCTTATTTAGTTTTGCTAGTAGAATATTTACGATACTATGCTGTACAGATGCACAAATGTCGTCTAAATTTTCGGCGATAAAGTTAGAGTTCTGCTTTTCCTTTGCTCTTATAAAATATAAAACAGAAGTCTTAAAACCACTAAAACTGTAGTTATAGTCCTTTATCTGAGGAATTGCAAATTTGTAAGCCAAAGGATTTCCTAACTTAGCATGTTGGTCGACCATTGGTCCACCAGGATAAGGCAGACTTAGTATTTTAGCTGTTTTATCAAAAGCTTCGCCGGCAGCATCGTCGAGTGTCTCTCCAACTATTTCCATTACTGAATAACTTTTAACCAATACAATTTGTGTATGTCCACCTGAAACCGTAAGACACAAAAAAGGAAAAGTCGGCTTTGGATCATCAATGAAATGAGCCAGAATGTGAGCGTGCATATGGTTAACAGCGATGAGGGGCAAATTTAACGCAAGTGCGAACGCCTTAGCGAAAGAAACACCTACTAAAAGAGATCCCAATAGCCCCGGGCCGCGTGTGAATGCTACTGCATTAACTTCCTTTTTGTTAACTTTAGCATCTAATAAAGCCTGTTGAATTACAGGAACAATATTTTGTTGATGAACCCTGGAGGCAAGCTCAGGTATGACGCCTCCATAATTTTGATGAATAGTTTGGTTAGCAATAACATTGGCCGTAATTTTGCCGTTGTTACTAATAGCAACAGAGGTTTCATCACAGGAAGATTCAATAGCAAGTATTATGGACACTTTTTATATTATTAAGCTACAAAACTATTAAAAAACTATTAAAAATACTTCTTTGGGTAGTTGCATCAGTTATATTATTGGTGGCAATTGTCATATTTTCACTTCAGTTCAAACCTGTTCAGACCTACGTAGCAAAAAGGGCTGCTGCCTATTTGTCTAAAGAATTGAACACAACAGTATCTCTTTCCGGTATCTATTTTAAACCATTTAAATCTTTAGTAATTGAGGACCTACTAGTTTTGGACCTTCAAAAAGATACGCTACTAAAGACACCAGAGTTTATGGTAGATATCAATGAATTCTCTTTAAAACGCCGAATTATAAACATTAATACTGTTCAAATTAATAATGGTAGCTTTTTTCTTAAATCATTCAAAGATCGTTCTACAAACATCGACTTTATAATAAACTATTTAAATTCCGGCTCTCCTAAAATCAAGACTAAAAAAAAGCCTTTTGAAATTTCTTTCGACAGGATTATTCTCAATAATATTGGGTTTAAATATAAAAATCTAAGAGTAGATACTTTGATTAAAGGGATAAACTTTGATGATATCCAGCTGAGTTCTTTAAACGGGATTTTTGAGCAACTTAATACCTCTGATCACCTTATGCAGGCGAATATTAAAAATCTTAGTTTTCATGAAAAGAGCGGATTTTATTTAAAAAACCTAACCTCTTTCGCTACCATTGATACAAACCAAATAGAATTGAAGTCACTCATGCTGGTAACGAACAAAAGTCGTCTAGCAGATTATTTCAAAATGACATTCGAAAGATTTAGTGACTTTCGCGATTTTGTGAATAAGGTTAGAATGAAAGGTAATTTCAAAAATAGTTTTCTGGTTTCCAGCGATATATCGTATTTCACTTCCCAGCTTAATAAAATTAACCTGAATTTAGAACTTGATGGACAGTTGTCGGGTTTGGTTAATAATTTAAAGGCAAAGAAATTTTCGGTAAAACTAGGCAAGGCAACCTATATCAGGGGAGACTTTGTTGTCAAAGGCTTGCCAAATTTTAAGGAAACCTTTATGGATCTGAAGATTGAAATGGCGGGCACAAATAAGGTAGATCTCGATGAGATATTGACATCAATATCCGGGAAGAAATCAAAGTTGATTCCAGCAGTTGTTGGGAAGTTTGGTAATATAAACTTCAATGGCTCTTTTACAGGCTTCCAGAATAACTTTATAGCTTATGGGGAGTTCAAGACGAAACTTGGACGCGTGGTATCTGATGTCAATATGAAAATCGACAAACAGGGTGTGCCATCCTACTCCGGAAACGTGAAAACTTATGATTTCGGCATTGGTCCATTGATTAATGAAAAAAGTCTGGGCAAGATTACTGCGAAGCTCTATGTAAAGGGGCGTGGTACGGAAATTAATACGCTATCGGAAAAATTATCCGGAGACATTGATTACATCGACTTCAATAACTACCGATATAGAAATGTAAAAATTGACGGAACTTTCATAAAAAAGTATTTCGATGGTTCAGTAAAAGTGAATGACAAAAATCTCCAACTTGTGTTTGATGGAGGAGTGAACCTAAATCCCAAATTACCAGAATTCAATTTCAAAGCTACCATTAAGAATGCGAAGCTAAAAGCACTGAAACTTTATAAAGATTCTCTGAAAATTGACGCTACGTTCAGCACAAATTTTTCAGGAAGTAACTTGAACAATATCCAAGGAAACCTAGTGATCCAGCAGATAAGATTGGATAATGTCAAAGGCATTTATAACATTGACTCTGTAAAATTGGTGGCCAATGGAATCGGGAAAGATAGAAGCCTGACCATTAATTCTGATATTATGGATGCTAGCCTGAAGGGGCAATATGATTTAAATACGATCATCCCATATTATACCGCATTGGCAAAAAAATATATTCCCTCTTTAAAAACGAACAATCTGAAGTATGGTGATCAAATATTCACTTTAAATTTAAACATCAAAAAATTCGAACCTATTGCTGAATTGGTCGCACCAGGATTAGAAATTGAGGATCAAGCAATATTGATAGGGAATTTTGATTCGCCCAATGATATCGCGACCTTAAACGGCTTCGTTAAAAAATTGAAGTACAAAGGTATTATCGTAAACAATATAATTGTGGACGAAACTACATCGGCCAATCAACTGCAGGCGACGCTAACATCAGATCGGGTAGATTTGAATGACAGTTTATATATAAAGAATGTTAACATTTCAAACATTCTGAGAAATGACAGTTTACAGTTAAACGTGAAATTATCCAATTCTGACGATGCTAACCAGCTAGATTTAAACGGTCTTATTGAATTTGCAAGCGACACTACAGCAAAGGTGAGCATTCTTCCCTCCATTCTAAAAATCAACAGCGAAGACTGGAAAATTCAGGAAAAAGTAAGAATCAGTTTCCAAAACGGAAAAACAGAAATCACTAATTATGAACTAAGTAATGGAAATCAGTTGCTAACTATCGATGGAACTCTTTCCAGTGATCCGGCAGACTTACTAGCTATTGGTTTTAAAAACTTCGATATGAAGACTATGAATCCTTTCGTAAAAACACTGGGAGTAAAATTGGCAGGAAAAGCTAATGGAGAAACAAAGCTTTATAACGTATTGAAATCTCCAAGGGTTAGTGATAATTTAAAGATCGATTCGCTGCAGTTTAATAATATATATATTGGGACGTTAACGGATACATCATCTTACGACAAAACTAAAAACCTGGCTAACATCTACACTAACATTGTTTCAGGAAATAAAGAGACGCTAAAAATTACTGGTAACTTTGATCTGGAAAAGAAAGAAATTGATGTAAAAGTGAAATTAGACGAAAGTGAGCTTGCTATTCTCGAGCCGTTTGTTAAAAAACTTGTTACCAATTTAAAAGGTAGGATATCGGCAGATTTGGCCGTTGTCGGCCCATTTTCTAAGCCTGCAATCAATGGGTCAATTTCATTTGATAAAGGTGAGATGACAATTAACTATTTAAAAACTGCCTATAGTATTTCGGATAAGGTCACGGTTGAGAATAGCGTAATTAAAATCGAAAACCTTAAGCTAAATGATGTAGAAAATCATCAGGCAATAGCCAATGGCTCAGTCGACCTCAATGAGCTGAGTACACCTACCATTGATGTTACCGTTGAGGCTCAAGGCTTCATGGCCTTGAATACGACTGCTAAGGATAATCCATTGTATTTTGGTCGCGCCTACAGCACAGGCACTTTTAGATTTAAAGGTCCTACAAATAAAATATTTATTGACATCGATGCAAAAACTGAAAAGGGTACTGTTTTTAATCTTCCTCTAAATAGTTCGGAAACAGTTTCTAGCAAAGATTTTATCACATTTGTAAGTAAGGACACCACCAAAACCGTCAAAAAAGAAACTAGTTTTGACGGTCTAACCATGAGTTTAAAGCTTGTTGTTGATGCGAATAGCACGGCAAACATATTTACGAGCCTTGGAAATCTTTCTGGAAGAGGATATTCGAAAAACCTGGCGTTAAATATTAACAGCCTTGGGGATTTTGAGATGTCTGGAGACTACATTATTGAGAGTGGTAGTTTCGATTTTACGGCTCAGGAAATCATTAATAAGAAGTTTCAAATTAGACAAGGCGGAACGATTCGGTGGACGGGCAATCCAACTACGGCACAAATTAATTTAAAGGCTATCTATTCATTAAGGGCGGGTTTAAGTGACTTGTATACTGCGGCGAACCGCGAGGGTAGCAATGCGAACGAGCGAGTATTGACGGAAGTTGAAATGGGCCTAACAGGATCGCTTTTAAAGCCTGATATTAAACTGGATATTTTCTTTCCTTCAAATCCGGCAATTAAAGAGGAAATGCAGTCGTATTTCAACGATGATAACAATCGAAATCTACAGGCATTGAGCTTAATTATAAGAAGAAGCTTTGCTCCCGGAACAGGAAAAGAGGCCTTGGGTAAGCAGCTTACTTCCGGAGTGGCGAGTACTGCTACAGAACTTCTGTTCAATCAATTTAATAATGTGTTATCCTCTTTGAACCTTGACTTCGTAGATATTAACATCCGCTCTTTAAGTGAAGCGAATGCCTCATTCAGGTTTTTCAATGAGCGTGTCATTCTAAATGCGGGTATTGTGGATAGAAGAAGTACAAATGATCTTTCACCTATAGGATTCTCCAGAAATAATGTGGGTGGTGAGGTTGAGGTACTTGGGTTGATTAAGAAAGATGGTACGCTGATTGGAAAGCTTGCCAACAAACCCCCTACTCAGCAGAACAACTTTTTCAATACTGGAATAAGTCAAAACAATAATGTTACCTCCCTGGGATTAATCTATACACAGCAATTTGATACATTTGGTGAGTTTTTAAGAAAGATTACAGGACAGTATAAAAAGACGCAAAAACAAAAACAAGAGGAAGAAAAACCTGACCCTGCAAATACTCCTGTACTCCCTTCCTCCTCTACAGTGCCTAGCATTACACCAGTCAATAAAGATCCTAAAAAAAAGTAATTTTAGCCTTTCATGATTTGGTGGCCCATTTTATCTCTTTTCGTTTTTAAGTAGTATTCATTGTGAACATTGCTCTCAATCTCAATAGGAATATTTTCTACAATTTCTAAACCATAACCTGTTAAGCCAGCGCGTTTAGTTGGATTGTTGGACATCAGTCTCATCTTAGTAACACCCTGTGCTCTCAAAATTTGAGCTCCAACACCATAATCCCGCTCATCACCTTTAAAGCCAAGCTTTATATTGGCCTCAACAGTATCCAAGCCGGCATCTTGTAAATTATAAGACCTAAGCTTATTCACCAACCCAATTCCCCGACCTTCCTGATTCATGTAAACTATTACTCCCTTACCCTCTTTGTGAATCATCTCCATAGCCTTATGCAGCTGCGGACCGCAATCACAGCGACATGATCCAAATATGTCTCCGGTTACGCAAGAACTATGAACTCTGGTAAGTACCGGTTCATCTTCAGCCCATTCTCCTCTACTGATTGCTAAATGGGTAGCGTTTGTATCCAACTGAGTATAGGCAGTCATAGTAAAATCACCCCATTCTGTAGGCAAATTCACTTTAACTTCTTCTTTAATGAGCGTTTCTTTCTCTAACCTATATGTGATAAGATCTTTAATCGAGATAATTTTAAGTTGATGCTGTGCGGCGATTTTTATTAAATCAGGAAGTCTGGCCATTTCACCATCGTCCTTCATAATTTCTACTAGCACACCAGCTGGCTCCATCCCGGCTAAAATTGCAAGATCAACTGAGGCTTCAGTATGCCCAGAACGTCTTAATACGCCGCCTTCTTTCGATCTAAGTGGAAAAATGTGACCAGGTCTGCCCAATTCAGACGGATTTGTATCGGGGTTGATAAGGGCTAATATCGTTTTAGACCTATCAGATGCGGAGATTCCGGTAGTACAGCCATGACCCCTAAGGTCAACTGATACTGTAAAATTGGTCTCGTGAACGGCCGTATTTTTACCAACCATTAGTGGCAACTCCAGCTCATCACATCTGTCTTCAGTAAGTGGTGTACAAATCAATCCACGGCCATAAGTAGCCATAAAGTTGATAACCTCGGGCGTAGCATTTCTTGCTGCTGTTACAAAATCACCCTCATTCTCTCTATCCTCATCATCTACTACAATGATAACTTTACCTACCTTTATATCTGCGATAGCTTCCTCTACCGTATTAAGTTTAATTTCCATTGTCTAATTATTCAGAATTAACTTTAGTTGATGATCATCCGCTATTATTGACAAAGTTACGATGTTAACTCTCAACATTACCTATTAAAATTATCACAACCAAGTAATCAATACTATCTGCTAACTGACCTTACGAATGAACCTTCTTTTTACTGAAAAGATTAACAAAAAACTGCTTAAAATAATTGACATCAAATAAAGCAGAGTCTACGGTCGCTTTATAAGTAAGGAATGCGCCTAAAGGCGATAGGACAAATATTGACAACCACATTCCAAAAAAGGCGTTTAATGATCCCGTAGTTGCAGATTTCTCAGATACAGTTGCAATTATATGATACAAAAGAAAGAAAACAATTGCCATAACTACAGGGAGGCCAAGACCACCCTTTCTAATAATAGCTCCTAAAGGTGCGCCAATGAAGAATAACAATAAACAGGAAGCTGCTAAAGTAAATTTTCGCTGATATTCCATCTTTACTTTAATGATGTTGCGGGAGCGATCATCATGGTCGACAATTCTACCCGCTGTGGTTTGTTTGATAGAGGTAGCCAAGTCCATTGCATTCTGGATAACCACCCCTCTATTTTGAGGAGGGATGAGGGATAATATATCTCCCTTAATTACACTTGTTGGGGCTTTGATTTTCATGTATCCCTTTGCAAAATTATATTGCTTGTAATAGGTACTAATGCTAGTGGCCGCAAACTTATCAATACTGTCAAGCTCATTTGAAAGTGAATCCCGTTTCTTGATGAGACCTTTTAAATTTAACATCTGTGTGTTACCTCTAAAATCTTGCTCATCAGTTCTATTCATCTTAAAACTAGAGATATCAAACTTCTGATCCGTTTCACCAAACCTGATCCTCCTTAGTTCTTGCCTCGGGTTGTTGTAAGTATTTCTTCCTTGTGACTCTTCATAACTCACACCATTTTTAAGTTTTAACAAAAGGAATTGATCATTGCTTGACATTTCACCTTCCTTTGCAATGATAATCTTCGCAATTCCGGCAGAATTCGTGTGATCGTAGATCATTACGTTATGTAATGTCCCATCAGAGCTCTTATTATCAACTCTAATTGAGTAGCCGGGAATACTATTATTGAATACACCTTCCTTGATTAAAAAAGAAAGTTTCTTGTTTCTGATATCCCACAAAAGGGAGCCAAACTTAAGATTTGCTTTCGGCAACATGTAATCAGAAAATAAGAACGAACCTATTGCCAAACCAATAATTAAGAAGAAAAGAGGCATCATAGCTTTCTGAAGCGATACGCCCGCAGATTTAATGGCTACAAGCTCATAATTCTCTCCCAACGTCCCGAAAGTCATAATAGACGACAATAATACGGAAAGGGGAAGCGCCATCGACACGTTTGATGCCGACGCATAGTACATCAATTCCAAAATGGTATACCATTCAAATCCCTTACCTATCAGGTCATCTACATATTTGAAAAGGAAAAGCATCAGCAAAATAAACATCACGATAAAAAAAGTGACGATAAAAGGTCTTATGAATGCTTTAAGTAAAAGTAGATGAATCTTTTTCAAGATACAAAGTTAGAAAAAGACAGGGGAACATCAGGCACCAATCACACTATGTAAATAAGTAATTTGATTATCCCATATCAATGTTCGCTCAGCTAGAGTTTCGGGCGTAGCGAAGTCGGTAATCGAAAGCGCTACATCATTGGTCAATTCATCCTGGACTATTTCCATTTCGAAATAGCAATGTGGCTCATCATCAAGCCATTTGAATTTAACCATTCGATTTTCTTTGATACTTAAAAGCTTGGCCTTCTGGATTTCATCGTCCCAAGTAAAAGTGTAAACCTGGTCCTTAAAAACAACGTCATCAGCAAACCACTGGGACAAACCGTTAGGCTCACTGATAAAACTAAATAAAATACGAGGAGATGATCTTAATTCATACTCCAATGTAAACTTTTTCTTTTCTGACATTGATTAACTCTTATACCTTAATGACTGGACTAATTTTTTACTATTTGTTTCTAAAGAAAAGTAATTTATTCTATATTTGCAACTCTTTAAAATAACATACCCGGCGGGGTAGCTCAGATGGTTAGAGCGCAGGATTCATAACCCTGAGGTCGGCAGTTCGATCCTGCTCCCCGCTACTTGATAAAAAAGCCCTTAACTCCAAAAAGTTAAGGGCTTTTTTATTAAACCGAGATTTACTGAAGTAAACCAATGCAGTAATCCCCCCTGCACTTCGGGTTGTAGTTGTAGTATATTAATTAACTGATCTCGGTCTGCTTTCGGAGCTTGTTCCAAAGTCAGTCGGCGTGGCCGACATTGTTATGATCAGTTCCCCACCTGCAGCTATACTGCTATGCGGCAGATAGTTTAACATATGCGGTTTACCATTCAACGTAACACCGGCAATGTATTTATTAGCTGTGCTATTGTTCCTAACTAATACATGGAACTTTTTGCCTGCCGGCAAACTAATGGTTGCCTCGTTTATACGAGGGCTGCCAAACACATACATACCGTTAGCAGGATTTACTGGATAAAAACCAAGTGTAGAAAGTACGTACCAGGCAGACATCTTCGTTACCAATAATACCATCTGGTTTTGTAGTATAAAAGTTATCAAGTATAAAACGCACTTTGTCGGCTGTTTTCCATGGCTGACCTACATAGGCGTACAGGTAAGCTATATGGTGGCTTGGCTCGTTACCATGTGCGTACTGGCCTATTAAACCAGAAATATCCGGCGAATGATCTTTACTTAAATCACCCTGAATGACGAATAAAGAATCGAGTTTTCTGGTAAATGGCTGCTCGCCGCCCTGTAACGCTATCAAACCTTCTACATCATGCGGCACTAACCAAGTATACTGCCATGCATTACCTTCGGTAAAATCATCCTGCTCATGGCGAGATTCAAATGGATTAAAAGGAGTACGCCATTTGGTAGCAGATACCCTACCTCTCATAAAGTGGGTTTGTTTATCAAAGTAGTTCTGGTAGTTTTTAGCGCGCTTACTAAAGTATTGGTAATCGTCCGTTTTACCCAGTTTTTTAGCCATCTGCGCGATACACCAATCATTTATAGAATATTCCATACCCATAGCTACATTCTCGCGGGTGCTGTCTGCCGGAATAAAACCAAGTTCTTTAACAAACTTAAGGCCGCATACATCCTGCATCTGGGTTGTTTTAACGGCTTCGTAAGCCAGGTTGGCATCAAAGCCTTTAAACCTTTGAGGTAAGCATCTACAACCACCACCATAGCGCTGTTACCTACCATGGTGTTGGTTTCGTTGGCCATTAAATGCCACACAGGTAATTTGCCCTGCTCTTTGTAGATAGCCAGCATGGTATTGATCATATCTGGCACACGCTCCGGCTGCATAATAGTATATAATGGATTAGCCGAGCGATAGGTATCCCAAAGCGAGAACGTGGTTAAATTATTAAAAGTTGCTTTTTTATGCACTTGCTTATCAGCGCCCATCTAATCGCCATTCACATCATTAAATATCGATGGTGCTATCATGGTGTGGTAAATAGCGGTATAAAATTTCTTTAATTATGTTATAGAATCTGCTTTGATGGTAACTTTATGCAGCTCTTTGTTCCATTCGTTATGAGCATTAGCGGCAACCTTATTAAAATCCCAACCTGGCATCTCAACATCGATATTCAACAACGCATTGGCCATACTAACTGGTGAAATGCCAACCTTTACAAACACTTTCTCACCCTGTTTACTCGCAAAAGAAAGTACACCTTTTACCCTTTGACCGGTAAGTGTTACGCCTTTTTTTAAGGCAGTACTATCGTAAACCGCAAATTTGCTTATGGCTTTAGAGAATACAGTAGTGAAATAGATCTTCTGGTCCCGAGCCCATCCTTTTGGATAGCGGTAACCTTCAATAGTCGTATTCTTAACCAGTTTGATGTAAGTTTTAGTCGGGATATCAGCTATACTTTCAGCCAGGTCAATAATAACATTTGCCTGTTTTAGCCTCGGGAAAAGTATACTGATGAAAGCCAACTCTCTTAGCTGCGGTTAGCTGCGGTTAGCTGCACATTAATATCGTACTTTTTAAGTTTTACGCTATAATAACCGGGCTTAATAACCTCGTCGCTATGACTAAATAGGGAAAAATATCCATCTTCACCTTTTCCGATATCGCTCTTATTTACATTGATCGGCCCTGTAGTTGGCATGAAAGATACGTCCCCCAGATCGCCAATACCCGTACCGCTTAAGTGGGTGTGCTGAAAGCCGATAATCGTAGAATCTGAAACGTGATAACCCGAGCACCAGTCTCACCCTTTTGACAGTTGAGTTGGTCCCATTTGCACCGCACCAAATGGTACGTTGGCACCAACAAAAACATGCCCGTGAAACCCAGTGCCTATCCGTTGGTCTACATACTGAGTAAGATCAGCCTGCTGGCCAACCTGTGCTTTTTTTGTTACTTGTGCAAAAGCCGACGAGGCTATAAAAACAAATGGTATAAGTAACCTTAACTTATTCTTCATTAAAATTGATTTTATTTTATTTGTACTACTGCCTCAACTATACAATACAAATCTTTTCCTGCCAGTTAATTCTTAATTTTTAACAACTGCGATTTAACTGTTGAAGTATTCCAGCCGTCAATATCTATAGCCAGGTTTTTGTGGTCAGTTGATGGATACTCAATGATCACCTTCTTCTGCTCGCCCGGCATAACAGATATATAGTTGTTATCGTAAAAAGCAGGCAATATCCTTTCTTTGGTACCGGCATCAACTAATGAAACTCTGTTAAAAAATGATATAACGCTGTTTGGTTTATTTGTTAAAGTAACTTCAATTTTTCCAGGCTTTATATACCTAGCTTCAGAAGCTAAGGCATCATCCCTCATTTTTTCTAAACCAGAGTATTCGCCTTTACTATTTGCAACCCAATATAAATTATCAGAAAGCACTTGTTTATCGTTATCCAATAACTGCAAAGACAAGAAAGCACCTTCTTTGGCAGCCATTTCATCCACCACACTTTTAACCGACATTATGTTTTTCGTTGACGTAGCCACGATATCGCAAAACACCTGTGTTATCAGTTTTTCTTTACCGTCCATATCATAACCTTTTATCACCAGCATCATGCTGCGGCTTGGCTTAAAGGTGTTGTTGGCCAGCGATACCATACCGTTAGTTGGGTTGTACATTACATGCAATGCCTCCCCACCTTTCTGCAGGCCATAAAGGCTGGCATTAGGATCAAGATAGTAATCGTACATCTGACCGCGCATGGCAGTCCAGGGGTTTTGTGTTTTCCAGATGATGAAACCAGTGTACCAATCCCACATATGCGATGTAAAACCTTCAACAAGACCGCGGTACTGATCGTAATTTACCAGTTGTGCTTTCTTAGCAAAATCTGCAACACCTTTTATCTTTCCGTATTTAACAACACTACTGTCATACCCTATATATTTATGGTAAGCCCAAACACTGTCGGTTTTGCTTTTGCGGGTACTCTCGTCATATTCAGGTGCTATCAGGTTTTGGGCAGGGATAAACCTTTTTAACGATTCATAATCGCTCAAACCAACAGAACCTATTTCTGAATTGAACGGAAAAGTTTTAAAATTCCAGAATACATCTTGTGGCTGAATGCCGTAAGGCCCATCTCCATTACCACCCCGAATATTTCTCGACATTTCTTCGGAGTTTGAATAATCCACAAACCAGCGGGTGTTATCTAAACGTGGGAAAATATCTTCTTTTAACGCAATCAAAATATCTTCCGGCGGGGTTATTTCGTTGCCACCACACCAGATAGCAAGTGAAGCATGATTACGCACCATTTTTATCTGATCTTCGGCCGAGCGCAGGAACAGGCCATGGTCATCCGGGTATTTGCGGCGAGTCCACTGGTCATCTTGTTTCATTGGATCAAGCCAACGCCCATTACAATCACCAGAGCCCCAAAGGTCCTGAAAAATCAGCATACCATACCTGTCGCAAGCATCGTAAAACTCAGGGCGCTCTATCATTGCCCCGCCCCACACTCTGATCAGGTTAAGGTTCATATCCTTATGGAAACGAACTTCGGCATCATAACGAAGATCCGAAAGGCGCAGCATCGCGTCAGATACGATCCAATTACCACCTTTAATAAATATTTTCTGACCATTAACAGCAATTTGCCTGCTGCCGGTATGCTCATTCCAGTTGCTCTGAATCTCGCGGACACCAACCTTAAGTGTTTTTTGATCTGACACGGTTTTGCCGGCAATCATAAACTTCACTTTCACATCATATAAGTTTGGCAGGCCGTATCCGCTTGGCCACCAAAGTTTTGGATTTTGGAGCGTATAATCTGCCAGCTTTACAGTAGTTGTAGCGTAGGGTTTTAACGTAACACTTTTTGACACTGTTGCCCCTGCTAAATCATAACTTACAACACCGGTTACGCTTATCCCGGTTGGGTTGTTAACCTCGGTTTCCATTTTAATGGTAGCCGGCTTTTGTGGGCCTTCGGGTAATCTTGTGCCAGGCACTAAAGTAATCACGTGGGTATCTAGTATGCGTACAGCCCCTGTTTTTTGAATAGTGACTTTATCCCAGATTCCGGTATTTCGATCACGCACGGGTTGAATCCAATCCCAGCCGGCGGTGTATTGCAAACCTACGTTGCGGGCAATAGTGCCATCGCCACCCTGGCCGCCATTGGCATTACCCAAAACATCTGGCGGGTAAACTATTACAGCCAACTTATTATTACCTGTTTTATTCAGGTAAGAGGTGATATTATAAGAAAACCTAAGAAACATTCCCTTTTGGGCAGACTTATTCAATTTATGACCATTCAGAAAAACATCACAACTATAATTAATGCCCCTAAAATCCAAATAAACCTGGCCACCATTGGTTACAGGTGCTTCCTTAAATTCTTTTATAAACCAATAGGTATAGTATTTAGCCCCGGTTTTATAGATGTCCGAAATTTTTTCATTGTTCATTCCATAAAATGGATCTGGAACCTTTTTATTATTTAAAAGCGTAGTCAACACCGTACCGGGCACAGTTGCCGGCATCCATGCACTATTATCAAAGGATGCATTAGAAAGTTTGAAGCCATCTTCTTTAACATCAGCAATTGAGGCGCAATACCAACCGGAATTTAACTCGTAACTGCTTTGGGCTTTGGCCTTATTATATAGGCCGGTTAAAGCAATAAATAAGACAAACGTAAATAATGCTTTTGAGTTTAGTGATCTGTAAGGCAATTTTCGGGACATTTTTTGATATGTATAGGATAAAATTAGTATTGAATTTTAAAAACAGCAGCCTGGGTTAAACCATTCCTAGTTTGCACTTCGGCAGGTACACTTATATTAATAGTACTTTTATTAGACGTCCATTTTACTTTTTTGCCTGAACCTAACAAGGTTATGTTAGTTACCTGATTAATATCCTGCAGATGTAATTTAATATTTGCCGGTAAAACTACTTCATCTTTATCTGATGTTACAAAGGCATAAATAATATTGCTTTTATCGGCCTTAGTATAATAGGTATTACCCTCTGAATATGGAGCTACCGCAGTAGAGTTGTAAATGCCCTCTCCGTTCACTTTTATCCAGCTACCAATTTGTTGCAGGCGGCTGTATGCCACCGGGTCCCAGTCACCATCAGGACCGGGGCCAATGTTCATTAATAGGTTGCCACCACGTGATACTATCTTAATAAGCAAGGTTACAATTTCGTTTGCCGATTTATATTTATCACCTGGCACATAGCTCCATGAGTTACCCATCGTAATACAGCTTTCCCAGGGATGATCTAGTGGTTTCTCCGGCACCTGCTGCTCCGGCGTAGCATAGTTTTCATAAGGACCGGCAACTGTGCGGTCTACCATAATAAGGCCGGGTTGCTTTTTCCGGGCCATCTCGGCTATGCGTGGCATATCTATATCTTGGTTAAAGGTAATGGCCTTTTGCCAGTCAACAGTAGTATCAATGGTGTTTTTGGGGCGTACCCAGCCTCCATCCATCCATAATATATCTACCCTCCCATAATCAGTCATTAACTCGCCTATTTGGTTATAGGAAAAATCTTTAAACTTCTGCCATTGATCTGGATGTTTTGCAGGGTCGTAATTCACGTTCCTGTCTTTTGCTGGGAAGTAAGGCCACCAGTAATTCTTTGAATGCCAGTCTGGCTTGGAGAAATAAGCACCTATCATAAAATTCTCCTTAGAGAAAGCCTTGAATATTTCCTTTGTAATGTTAGCCTTTGGATTTGATGAGAATGGCGTTTTCGGGTCGGTTATTTTATAATCTGTTTGTTTAGTATCAAACATACTAAAGCCATCATGGTGCTTGGTCGTAAATACAACGTATTTCATCCCCGCGTATTTAGCAGCCTTTACCCATTTATCGGGGTCGAACTTTACCGGATTAAAAGTAGTTTGTAAATTTTCATATGCCTTTACGTATGTATTATAATCAGCACCGTATGGACCTTTGCGTTGTGTCCAACTTTCATCTTCGGGGCAAATACTCCAGCTTTCTACCACCCCCCACTGACTATAGGTACCCCAATGCATAAACAAGCCAAATTTTAGTTTTTGCCAGTTTTCAAGCTTATCCTGCACCACAACATCTGTTGGAGACACATAATTTGCAGACATATTATGCTCCTGAGCATAACATGTACAAAACAATATCGAATTTAAAAGCAATAGGAAAAGTTTTTTCATATAGACAATTTTTTAGTAGCACATAGCTTTTTTTTGATGGACACGTATCAATACGCAACTATACATTTGAATTAAAAGTTGAAAAGCGTAATGCTGCCAATCAAATCTTAAAATAACAATTTTAATGATTTTTGCCAAGAACTATTTAAAAATATTTAAAAGCTTTTTCAATTATTAATTTTTTTTTAAAAGTTAGCTGTTTTTTTTTCTTTTTATAGCGCAATTGTTACATTGCACTTAGTTTGTATGGGATACATAAAATTCATTAATATAGTTAGGATGATACGCAATAATTTAGTTCATGAACAAATAAAGACACCTTATATAAAACCTAATTGATCAAATCTGCCTATGAAGTAAGAAAGCCATACACTCCAACTGAGACTGAGACTAACATCGATTTTCTCGTCAAAACCAGTCTAAATTATACCAGATTCAAAAACAGGATTTGGCAATAAATTAACGCATTCTTATTAACTAAACTAATTATAACAGTATGGAAGATTTTAAACACGCTATGGGTTTAAGGGACAGATACAGATTCTCGAAATCTGGATCAATAATAAAACTGTCTCTGATATTATCATTAGCGGTAGGCATACAATCAGTAGCCATTGCCTACCCGCACAATAATGCAACAATCAATAAAAATAAATTAGCTAACAAAGCAGCAATAACCGGGAAAGTTGTAGACGAAACAGGTGTAGGTTTACCTGGTGTAAGTATCAAAGTAAAAGGCACGGCCAATGGTACTGTATCAGATTCCAAAGGTGTATTCGCTATTAATGCTCCCGACGACGCAGTGCTGGTATTTTCATTCCTGGGGTATGAATCAAAAGAAGTTGCAGTTGCCGGTAAAACCAGTATCTCTGTTAGTTTGGCCCCAGAAAGCAAAGGCCTTACCGAGGTAGTTGTAACTGCCTTAGGTATTACAAAAGACCAAAAGAAATTGGGCTATTCAGTATCTACTGTTAATGGCGAACAACTTAATAAAGCGAAAGAATCCAACGTTGCCCTATCATTACAAGGCCGTGTTGCCGGTTTAAGCGTTGGTGGATCCAATGGTGGCCCGGGTTCATCTGCAAGGGTGTTACTACGTGGTTTAACCAGTTTTACTGCGAGCAGTCCATTGTACGTTATTAATGGTGTACCCATGGACAACACTCAAAGAGGTCAATCTGGCGAGTGGGGCGGTGCAGATTATGGTGATGGTATCTCCAACATCAACCCAGATGATATCGAATCAATGACAGTTCTTAAAGGTCAATCAGCATCCGCTCTTTACGGATCGCGTGCTGTAAATGGTGTAATTTTGATTACTACCAAATCTGGTAAAAAGAACTCGCCAATTGGTGTTGAATTTAATACTAACTTTCAGTTTGATAAAGCGGTAGACAATACCGATTATCAACAAATTTACGGTCAGGGTATCCAAGGTGTTAAACCTAACTCGCTTGACGCGGCCCGTAATTCAGGTAGCCTTGCATGGGGTTCGAAAATGGACGGATCTGATGTAATTCAAATTGATGGCCAAACTCATAAATATTCTCCGGTTAGCAATTATATTGATTTTTACCGTGTAGCCCCAAGTTACACTAATACCGCCTCATTTACAGGTGGTAACGAAACTGGTGCTTTCCGTTTGTCAGCATCTAACCTTCGCGCTAACTCAATGGTACCAAACAGCTACCTTGACAGGAAGACATTTAACTTTAACGGCAGCCAACAGGTAACTCCAAAGTTAAATGTTAATATAGTTGCTAATTATGTGATAGAAGATTCTAAAAACAGATCTGGCTTAAGTGATGGCCCGGGCAACCCTAATAACGTACAGTTTTTAGCGCCAAACCAAGACCAAGCTACTTTAGCACCGGGTGTAGATCCAAGTGGTAAAGAATTAACCTTTACTGATGACAGTTATGTAACCAACCCATACTTTGCTGCTAACAATTTTATTAGCAATGTTAACAGGACTCGTTTAATCTCTGCACTATCTGCTAAATACGATTTAACCAAATGGCTTTATTTACAAGGACGTTTAGGTTATGACGATAGTAATGATAAAAGGTTAAATATTGAGCCTACCGGTACAGGTTACCGTAATGACAACGGTGCAATGAATACCAGTCAAACGCATATCAATGAATTTAACGCCGACGTTTTGATCAATGGTAAGCATTCACTTGTTGAGGATCTTTTAAGCGTGGACCTTACTATTGGTGGTAACATTCGTAAAAGTGAATTAACTGGTACATTTATCAACGGTCAAAACGGTTTCATTATTCCTTATTTCTACAGTTTAACTAACTTCAGAAGCCGTGATTCTGGTCCGCAGATCGATCCTGCGCAAAAGAAGCAAGTTAATTCAGCATACTACTCAGCAGATTTCTCCCTTAAAGATTACCTTGTATTAAGTACTACCGGTCGTTATGATTACTATAGCACCATATCAAAATCTGTAGGCCCTGGTATCTTCTCTCCATCAGTTTCAGGTAGCTTTATCTTCTCTGAGTTGAAGAAAATGGAAGGCGTTGATTTAGGTAAAGTAAGATTGTCATTTGCGCAAACAAGTGCTGATGCGCTTTCTTACGCTAATACAGTTTATTACAGCCTTAATAACTCCATCAATGGTTTCCCGGCAGCGGGTTTTAGCAGCCAGTTACCTAACTTATTTTTAAAACCATTCACTTTAAAAGAGCTTGAAGCAGGTTTAGAAATGAAGTTTTGGGGTGATAGGCTTGGTTTTGATGTTACTTACTTTTCTCGTAAAACCAATAATGAGATCATCAACGGAAACTTAGATTGGTCTACAGGTTACACTAACCGGTACATAGGTACAGGTTCTACCCAAAACCGTGGTTTAGAAGTTGAAATTCATGGTACGCCGGTTAGAACATCAGATTTCAGCTGGACACCTTCGTTCAACTTTACCTATGTTAAAAACAAAATTCTTCAAACAGACGGAATTACCAATAACAACATTGGCTTTGGTACTTTCCGCCCTGCCGCAAGTTCGGGTATAGCTGTTACTTCGCTCGTTGTAGGCTTATCAGGACCACAGATTTTAGCTACTGATTACAAACGTGATGCTTCAGGAAATGTTGTTTTTGATGCTTCAGGTTTACCGCAACGTGGCGACTTAAAAGCTATGGGCTCAGCCATTCCTAAATTTTACGGTGGTTTTAACAACTCATTCAACTACAAACAAATCAATTTAGGTTTCCTTGTTGATTACCGTTTTGGTAACAAAGTACTTTCAGGTACAGAAAATGGCAGCATTTTCAGAGGCTTAAATAAATTGACACTTAAAGGCCGCGAAGGTGGTGTAGTTGGTAGCGGCGTTACCGAAAGTGGTGCAGCTAATACAGTAAACGTTCCTGCTCAAACTTACTACCAGGCATTATCTCGCAATGTTGGTGCAGTATCTGTTTTAGATGGTAGTTTTATTAAGTTACGTCAGGTGACTTTGGGTTACACCTTTAACAGCACTTTCTTAAAAGGTACACCATTTAGCTCTATAGGTGTAGCTGCAGTTGCCCGTAACCTTTGGACGATTATGAAACATACAGACAACATTGACCCGGAGTCTGGATTCTCAGCTGATCCAAGATACGCAGGTATCGAAGGTGCAAGTTTGCCTTTCGCAAGGACTTATGGTTTAAACGTAAACTTCAAATTAAAAAACTAAACAGATGAAAAAACGATATATTTTTAGCTTCCTGGTAGCGGGTGCTACGTTAATGGCAAGCTGTAGCAAAAACTTTGAGGAAATAAATACACAGCCAGATAAAACAAATGGCAATCTTATTAACCCAAACTTTTTCATGTCGCAAGTGCAAATGACCTTTTCGCAGACAGGTTACGATCAATTGCTTTTCCAAAGCATGTGGACACAATCGCTTGCATCAACCTTCAGCTATTATAGCAATGGTGATAAGTATGTGTATGGCGGCGGCGGTACCGGTTATTTTAACCGTACCTGGAACAGGGGCTATAGTGCCCTTACCCTGGTTGATGAGATGAAAACCCTTATTAAAGACAAGCCGGAATATGCTAACCTTGACGCGTGTGGTACCATCTTACGTGCAATGTTCATTCAACGTATTACCGATTTATATGGCGATGTACCTTACTCACAAGAAGGACAAGCTAAAAACGGAATCTTTGAACCAGTATTTGATTCTCAAAAAGATATCTATACTGCGATACTTACCCAACTTGAACAGGCAACGGCAGCCCTTGACGCATCAAAAGGAACTCCTACTTCAGATCTTTTTTACGGCGGTAACATCGTACAATGGAAACGTTTAGGTTACTCTTTAATGTTAAAAGCCGCTATGCGTTTAACCAAAGTTGATGCAGCTACTGCTAGAACTTATGCAGAAAAAGCATTTATAGGCGGTACAATGGCAAGCATTGCAGATAACGCAAAGGTAATGACAGATGCTGCCGGTAATACAAGCAGCAACTCTGATGCATTATTGGTTCCGGATGATTTTAGAGAAGTGCGTTGGGGCAAAACATTGATTGACTTTATGCAATCATCTAATGACCCGCGTATATTTGCAATAGCAGAAATAACTGCAGCTAATGGGCGTAGGGCTAATGAAAACCGCACTTTAGCTGGTAACAATACAGCAGCTTTACAAGTTGGTATGCCAAATGGTTATACAACTAGCACTATTGCTACAGCGACTGGTTACCCTGGTGCTACACCTGCTGCCGACGCAGAAGATGCAGCGGCACCGCTGGGTAAATACTCTCGCCCCCGTTTGTCAGTTTATCCAGACAGGATAAGTGCAAACTTTATTTACAGTTATGGCGAATCTGAATTATTATTGGCTGAAGCAGCCAGTAGAGGTTGGGCAACAGGTGTTGCAGCTACGCACTATGCTAATGCATTGGCTGCAGATATGGCTACGCTTTCGCAATACAACACAACTGGTGCTGCAACAGTAAGCCCGGCGGCTATTGCAACTTATGTAGCAGCTCACCCTTTAATAGCAACAACTGCCTTACAGCAAATCAACATGGAGTATTATGTAGTGACATCAACTACTTTCAACTTCAACGAAACGTTTGCTAACTGGAGAAGATCAGGTTTCCCGGTATTAACCCCGGTTACCTTCCAAGGTCAGTTTATAACAGGTCAGGTTCCACGTAGAATGCCTTATCCTACAACGCTTTTACAAACCAACGGCCCAAATTATTCTGCTGCTGTACAGCGTCAGGGTACAGACAATTTTGCAACCCGTGTTTATTGGGATAAACAATAATATTACCTAACAATAATAAAAAAGGAGACATAGGTCTCCCTTTTTATTATTGTTTAACTCCACTTGTATATATTTATACTCCTCTTGATTATTTATAGTAAGCATCAAAAAAACTTATGCAGCTATCTGATAGATATTTTTCAAAGACAGCCATTCTTGCTGCTGTTATATGCATTGCTGAAGCATTTTTTGCCCCAGTGGTATCTATCGCACAACAACCACTTTTTAAATTGCTGCCGGCCGCACAAACCGGTGTTAAATTTAGTAATGATATTGTGGAGAAAGAATCACTCAACGTACTATCATACGAATATTTCTATAATGGCGGCGGCGTTGCTACAGGCGATATCAATAACGACGGCCTGCCTGATCTGATGTTCACTGCGAACATGAAACCAAATAAACTTTATCTCAACCTTGGCGGTTTAAAATTTAAAGACATTACAAAAGAAGCTTCACCAAAACTTGAAGGCCGACCAAACAGCTGGAAAACCGGCGTTACAATGGCAGATGTTAACAGTGATGGCCTGCTTGATATTTATATATGCTATTCTGGCAAAACAGATAACGAAACTCGCAGTAACCAATTATTCATTAACAAGGGAAATAAAAAATTTACAGAAGAGGCAAAAGCCTACGGACTGGCAGACCCCAGCTACAGTACCCAAGCGGCCTTTTTTGACTACGACAATGATGGCGATCTGGACATGTTCCTGCTTAATCATAACATCAAAAAGATCGATAATATGGAACTGGCCCGTTATAAAAGCGAAACCGACCAGTTAGCCAGTAATAAACTATACCGGAATGATAACGGACATTTTGTTGAAGTATCCAAAGAAGCAGGCATCATCCAAAACCCGTTAACATTTGGGTTGGGTATTGCCATTGCCGACATCAACAAAGACGGATGGCCCGACATTTACGTTACAAACGATTACAACGAACCCGATTACATCTATATAAATACCCACGATGGCAAATTTGCCGAGCATTCTAAAGATATGCTAAGACACATGTCGCATTTCTCTATGGGTACAGATATTGCCGATTTTAATAACGATGGCCTGCCAGATATTATCACTCTGGATATGATGCCTGAGGATAATCATCGTCAAAAATCATTGCAGTTACAAGAAAACTATGAGTCATTTGCTCTAATGCAAAACCAAGGGCTTTATAATCAGTATATGCGGAATATGCTGCAACTGAACAATGGCGACGGTACCTTTAGCGAGATAGGTCAGTTAGCAGGTATATCAAACACCGACTGGAGCTGGTGCCCGCTTATAGCCGATCTGGATAATGACGGTTACAAAGACATTTTTATCACTAACGGTTACTTGCGAGACTATACTAATAAAGATTTTTTACGCTACTGGGGCGATTATAAAATAAAGAAAGCTATAGCTGGAGAGCCTTTTCTGCTTATGGACCTGATAATGGCCATGCCCTCAACATCACTGCCTAATTATGTTTTTAATAATAACCATAACCTTACCTTCAGCAAAAAACAGGCTGAGTGGGGTTTAAATGATCCGGGCATATCAAGCAGTGCTGTTTATGTTGACCTTGATAATGACGGCGACCTTGATCTAGTTGTAAATAACATTAACCAACCTGCATTTGTATACCAAAATACCGGCAGGGATAATAACACCGGAGCATCATACCTTGCTGTAAAACTAAAAGGAACAGGAAAGAACACAAATGCCATTGGTGCTAAAGTTTACGTTTATGCTGCTGGGAACACGCAATATCAAGAGGTAAACCCTAACCGTGGTTACCTATCTTGCATATCAAGCACTTTAAACTTCGGCTTGGGTAACGCGACAGAAATTGACTCGGTACGCGTTATTTGGACAGACCAGTCGGGCCAATTACTTACAAAAGTTAAGGCTAACCAACGGTTAAGTGTTAATTATAACCCTACAGAAAAACTATATGCCACAGCTGTAAAAATTGCCTCCAAAATTTTTAAACCGGTATCTCCTGTTATCAATTTTAAACCGGAGGAGATCACCATAAACGATTTTAAGCGCCAGTTGCTGATGTTGTTCATGTACTCGCGCACAGCACCTGTTATTACAAAGGCCGATGTTAATGAGGATGGTTTGGAAGACTTGTTCATTAGCGGCGATAAAGACAGTCCGGGCAAAGTTTACCTGCAAAAAAAAGACGGCACTTTCCAGGTTATTGATATTGTAGGCGGCAAAACAGAAAATATAGGCACAATTGCCGCTGCGGCATTTTTTGATGCCAACGGTGATGGGAAGCCTGACCTATATATTGCTAAAGGCGGTTACTCCACTTACGAGCCAAATACTGCCATATTGCAAGATGAACTATACCTAAACGAAGGCAACGGCCGCTTCGTGCTCTCGTCAGATGCCTTGCCAGTATTAAATGCCAATAGTAAAGCGTGTGTAAAACCTTATGATTTTGACGGCGACGGCGATATCGACCTTTTTGTAGGAGGTCGTGTGATCCCTGGCAAATACCCGGTTACCCCAGAAAGTTACTTATTGTTGAATGATGGTAAAGGTAAATTTACTATTGCTAACATCCCATTTGCCAAAGCGGGTATGGTAACGGATGCACAATGGATAGATCTGAACAATGATGGCCGTAAAGACCTGGTAATTTGCGGCGAATTTATGCCCATAACAATACTCATAAATACCAAAGAAGGATTTACAGATAAAACACAGGATTACTTCGCTACCCCATCAAAAGGTTTTTGGTTTAAGATAGATTTTGCTGATGTTAATGGCGATGGCAAACCAGACTTGATTGCTGGTAACCTAGGCCAAAACAGTCAATTACATGCTTCTGAAAACGAGCAAGCAGAATTATACTATGCTGATTTTGATAACAATGGCTCAATTGATCCTTTTTTTTGCTTCTATTTAGACGGAAAAAGTTATCCGTTTGTAAGTCGTGATGAGATAAATGAACAGATCTATCCTATACGCCGTCGGTTTAGCTCTTACAAAGCTTATGCGGATGCCACAATAAATGAAATCTTTACCACACAGGAATTGGCTACAGCATCTAAACTGAGCATTAACACAACACAAACAACACTATTTATTAACCAGAACGGTAAATTTGTAGCTGCTTCCCTGCCAATACAAGCCCAGTTTGCCCCGGTAAGTCAAATCCTTACAAATGATTTCGACCACGACGGTTATACAGACGTGTTGCTATTAGGTAACCACGCAGACAACCGCCTTAAAATTGGCAGTATGGATGCCAACTATGGCTGCCTTTTAAAGGGTGATGGCAAGGGTGGTTTCACTTATGTAGAGCAATCAGCATCTGGCTTATCAATAACCGGTGATGTTAAAGCTGTTTTAGAGATACAAATAAATAAAGCCCCTTATTTACTGATAGGCACGAGCGAAGGCCTATTGAAATTTTATAAAGAATGAAGTTTTTAAAACTGTCACTTACTATACTTTTTTTACTTGTTTGCCAATATAGCCGGGCACAAAATAAAAAAAAAGCTACCTACCCTGATTACCTGCAGCCGGCCCATGCCATTAACACAGTAACGATGGTAATGGTACATGATGTGGTAAGCCCCCCTGTAGCTGCGCGTTATTACGCTTATTGCACGCTTGGCGCTTACGATATTGTATCGGTCAATAATAAGAAGATACCCGCATTAAGCACATTTATCAATAACTACCCTGGCAATAGTTCATTAGCAAATGCCAACGTAAATTACGATTATAAGATAGCTGCCTATTACAGCATTTTAGAAACGGCCAAGCTACTGTTGCCATCTGATTTTATGTTGAAAGATAATGAGGATGCATTTATCGAGCTTCTTCAAAAAACAAAAGTACCAGAAGATATCATTACTAACTCGGTAAAAGTTGCCGAGAATGCTTCTGCGGCCATTGTAGCATTTTCTAAGAAAGACCATTATAGTCAATTAAGCGCACTTAAACGTTATACTCCCATCAAGGATGAAAGTAAATGGTACCCAACCCCACCCATGTACATGGAAGCGGTGGAACCCAACTGGAAAACCATCCGCACATTAGTGATAGATTCCGCTACGCAGTATAAACCAAAGCCGTTGATACCATTCAACAAAGACACTACATCTGAATTTTACGGTCAGGCTAAAGCTGTTTATGATGCCTCAAAAAACTTAAGCCCTGAGCAGATAAACCAGGCACTTTTTTGGGATTGCAACCCCTTTGCGGTAACAACATCAGGCCACATGGCTATTGGTTATAAAAAAATCAGTCCGGGTGGCCATTGGATGCACATTGCCTGCCTGGTAGCACAAAAAGCAAACCTTGGTTTTGATGAATCGGTAATGGTAATAGCTTTGAACGGAACTACATTAATGGATGCCTTCGTCAGTTGCTGGGAAGAGAAATTTACCAGTAACCGCATACGTCCTGAAACTTTTATAAACCGGTTTATAGATGTAAAATGGCAGCCTACATTGCAAACCCCTCCATTTCCGGAATATACCAGCGGACACGCGGTGATCTCCAATGCATCAGCAGAGCTATTGACCTATCTTCTGGGCGATAACTTTGCCTACACAGATAACACAGAAATACCTTTTGGTAGCGGCCAGCGTGATTTTAAATCATTCAGACAAGCAGCTGCAGAGGCATCTTTGTCCAGGTTTTACGGTGGAATACATTATATGCAAAGCATCCAAAATGGTAACGACCAAGGGAAAAATCTTGCTGCTGGCATTATCAATAAAATAAAAAAAGCGGGCATAATCCCATTGTATAAAAAATAAATTACAGCTAAACAATGAGCTACTTCTTCTACAAAAAAACAGTCACGTTACTAATATTAAGCTTTTTGTTGAGCATTACCACGATGGCTCAGCAGAACTATAAAAATGAGTCGCTAACGATAGGCATCCGTGTTAAAGACTTGCTAGCTAAACTAACACTTAAAGAAAAGGCATCCCTTTTAGGCTACCGTAGTGAGGCAGTACCAAGGCGAATATCCCCGCTTATAACTGGTGGAATGAAGGATTACATGGTGTAGCCCGTGCCGGCGAAGCAACTGTGTTTCCACAGGCAATTACTTTAGCTGCTACATTTAACCCGGAACTGGTGAAATCGGTATCAAATGTAATATCTACGGAGGCAAGGGCAAAGTAAAACCTTTCAACAGCTAAAGGCCGACACCTGCAATATATGGATCTTACTTATTGGACGCCTAATATCAATATCTTCCGAGATCCTAGATGGGGCCGAGGCCAGGAAACCTATGGCGAAGATCCCTTCTTAACTTCGCAGATCGGCACCTCTTTTGTAAAGGGTTTACAGGGTAAAGATCCGTTGCGTTTAAAAATAGCATCAGCAGCCAGGGATTTTGTGGCCCACAGCGGCCCCGAGGCTACCCGGGATTATTTTGACGCTATTGTAGATGAAAAAGACCTGCGCGAAACATATATGTACGCCTTCCATAAATTGGTTGATAGCGGCGTTGAATCTATCATGACAGCGTATAACCGTGTTAATGGCATACCAAACTCGGTTAACAAACACCTGATACAGGATGTACTAAGAAAAGAATGGGGCTTTAAAGGACACGTGATTACAGATTGCGGGGCATTAGATGATGTGTTTTTAACCCACAAAACTATCCCTAATGCTACTGAAACGGCTGCTGCAGCTATAAAAGCCGGTATCGATCTAAATTGTTCATCAGTTTTACAGGGCGATATGATTAAAGCCGTACAGCAAAAATTACTTACCGAAAAAGAAGTAGATGTAGCCTTGGGCGCCGATTGTTAAAGACCCAGTTCAAATTAGGTTTTTTTGACAATGCCAATAAGAGCCCATTTTACAGCTACCGTGCAGATAGCATACACAACATCCAGCATATTGAGCTGGCTCGTAAAGCTGCAACGCAAAGCATGGTACTATTAGAAAATAACAATAAACTATTGCCCTTAAAGGAGGCTGATTATCCGGCCATCATGGTACTTGGTCCAAATGTAGCATCTTTAGATGCTATGTTAGGCAGCTACCACGGTGTAAGCAGCAAAGTAGTAAACTTTGTTGAGGGTATAACTGGCGCAGTAGACCCTGCAACCAGGGCTGAGTATGATTTAGGTTGCGATTACAGTGACACTACTCATTTTGGTGGTATCTGGGCTGCAGGGAATGCTGACCTTACTATTGCCGTTTTAGGCCTACCACCCGTACTTGAAGGTGAAGCAGGCGATGCATTCCTGGCTGAGAATGGTGGCGATAAAAAGAACTTAAGCCTGCCTGCAAGCGAAATCGCTTTCATGAAGGCTTTACGCAAAAGCGTTAAAAAACCTATTGTCGTTGTTATTACAGCAGGCAGCGATGTGGATGTATCTGCTATTGCAGATTATGCAGATGCTATTATATTTGCCTGGTACCCTGGCGAGCAGGGCGGTAATGCATTAGCGGACATCATTTTTGGAAAAGTAAACCCATCGGGCCGTTTACCAGTTACGTTTTATAATTCTGTGAATGACCTCCCTCCCTACCAAAGTCACAGCATGTACAACCCGAACTACCGTTATTTTAAAGGCCAGGTACAGTATCCATTTGGCTCTGGCTTAAGTTATACCACGTTTAAATAATGAAGCCGATGCAATGCCTAAGAGCCGGTACAGCGTTAAAGATACCATTACAGTCACTGTTGCTATAAAAAATACCGGCAATGCAGATGGTGACGAAGTAGTACAAGCATACATCAAATATCCAAATATCGATCGTATGCCGCTAAAGGAATTAAAATCATTCAAACGCGTAACGATAGTAAAAGGTGGATCTGAAACCGTAACGTTAAAAGTGCCTGTTAAGGAACTGCTAAAATGGGACTTGAAAAACAATAAATGGAAACTTTATCCAGGTACCTACCAATTGGTATTGGGCAGCTCTTCAGCTGATGAAAAACTAACTGCTAATTTTCAGATTGATTAACAGAAAAAAAAGTTTACGAAACCGTAGATAAGTGGTACTAAATAAGGCTAAGACTTTTGCTAAATTAAAGTTATCTAGTTTTTGTACTTTTCAGCTAATAACAAAGCTTGATAAGCATTTACAACGCCTCCGCTTATACAAAGGTCACTGAAAAACACTCTAGAACTTTCCCCTCTTTCGTTCTTATGCTTAACCTTAATATCTACCTTTGAAACACTCTTCATTATTATATCTCTCACTTCAGAAGGTTTTAGGTCAGGGTAGTAACTAAGAATTAAAGCGGCTAAACCAGAAACTACGGGCGAAGCCATACTGGTTCCGTCGAATTCCTTATATTTCGACCCAGGAATAGTGGAATTGATCATAAAGCCAGGAGCAAATACGTCCACAGTATGCTTTCCATAGTTTGAAAAAGTTGCCTTCAAATTCGCATCATTATAATAGGCACTTGCTCCAACTTCAATCCAATTAGAAGCATGAGGGAAACTGAATTTAGTTGTATCCAATTGTGGTTTTTTAAATGAAACGGAAGGTGTTCTATTATTTCTATTGTAAGGCGGACCGCCAGTGCGAACATCAGAAGTTACAACAGGTATAAGTCGGGTAGATTTCCTATGAGCCTTTTCGTATGCAATAGATTCAGCTGTTTCAAAATATTTGTTAGGGTAGTTTTCAGATACATCATTATTCTCATTGTCATTTCCAGCTGCATGGATTAATAGTACCCCCTTCTGTTCCGCATACTTTACGGCATCGTCTACAATCTTTTTATTCCATTTAAAGCTTTTACCAAAGCTCATATTAATCACTTTAGCACCGTTGTCTACCGCATAGCGAATACCATTAGCAACATCCTTATCTCGTTCATCTCCCTCTGGCACCACTCTAATTGCCATAATACTTACGGAATTTGAGATTCCGTTTATACCTAAACCATTGTTTCTAGAAGCAGCAATAATACCAGATACATGCGAACCATGATCCGCATTTGGACCCGTTACATCATTATTACCATATATTCGCTGTGTTGCATCTTCATAATTATCGCCAACAAGCTCTTGTCTTTCATTGTATTTTAAATTGAGGTTGTATCTTAACATCACATCGTATTGCTCATATGCGTCTTTCATTTCCTCAACAAATTTCTCGACCCCTTTATTTTCCTTTATTCCAGCACGAATAATTTTTTTTACTTGCTCCTCCTCCTCATTGTCAGCAACATACCTATCGAAATCTTCTGCACTGGCAATTCCTTTACCATTAACGCGGGCCACAGAATCGATCACCTTATTAATAACACTCAAATACCTAAAGTTATCGACGGCATTATTGTATAACACACCAAATTCAGTTCTAGCCCGGTTGAAGATTCTGAACTCTTCCTTTTGTGTGCTATCTAATACAGTAGAAGGAAGGGTTGAAGTGTATAAAGGAGCATACTTCCTCATAATTCGCACGAGTTCTAGATTATCATAAGCCAGGTCCCCTTTTTCGGATCCTATAAAATTCCATCCATGAATATCGTCAACGTAGCCATTTCCATCGTCATCTAAACCATTACCGGCTATCTCTTTAGTATTAGTCCACAAAACATCCTTTAAATCTTCATGGTTTACATCTACCCCACCATCAATAACTGCGACGATTACCTTCTGTTTCGGCTTTTTACCATTAAGTATTGTTGAATACGCTTTTTCAGTACTAATACCGAAATAACCATCTTTGACCAAATCCAGATTGTACCAGTTTGGTGGCAATTTAACGTCTTTACTTTGAGAAAATGATGATAAGTTTGTGAGCAGTAAGAGGGTAATGGAAATTATCTTGAGGAATCTCATTTCAAATATTTAATAAGTTGCGTACTAAACCAATATACGTATTTATTAGGCTTGGGGTTGCAATTTCACACTTTTTAACAATTCAGGAAGCCAAACTGCCTA
>NZ_JBKHKK010000014.1:0-113320 GCF_046546555.1 Pedobacter sp. JCM 36344 | reverse complement strand
ATTTTAAATACAAAAATCGTTATTCTGCAAAATATGTGTTAATCGAACTCAGGCTAAGATGTTTCGAGCCGCAAATATTAATCTTGCAAACTAATGACTAACGAGAAATATTTTTTGCGCGTTCTGATTCTTGGATCATTGACCGCCCTAGCCCCTTTCTCCATCGACATGTACCTCCCGGGCTTTTCGGCTATTGCAAAGGATTTAAACACGATGATTTCAAAAGTTGCGCTTTCACTATCTAGCTTTTTTATAGGCATTTCCGCAGGACAACTATTATACAGTCCTTTACTTGATAGATTTGGAAGAAAGAAGCCACTTTACTTTGGTTTAATAGTCTACATTGTGCGTCTGCAGGTTGCGCATTTGCAACTATCACAGACTCGCTAATCGCGCTTCGCTTTATTCAAGCTTTTAGGAAGTTGCGCTGCAACCGTGGCTGCTGTGGCATTGGTAAGGGATTTATTTCCAGTCAAAGACAGTGCGAAAGCATTTGCAATGCTCATGTTAGTGCTCGGCATCTCCACCATGATTGCACCAAGCCTTGGAGGATATGTGACCGCAAATCTCGGCTGGATACCATTTTATAATTCTTTTGGGCATTGGGATGTTCAATCACATAACCTCGTACTTATGGTTACCAGAGGCTTACAAGCCAGATACAGCAATGACTTTAAAACCCAAGCCAATTATAAAAAGCTTCATTCTGGTGATGCTTAATCCTCAATTTTATACTTATGCTTTAACGGGAGCTTTGGTATTTGCAGGACTTTTCGTCTACATTTCCGGGTCACCACTTCTTTTTATGGATATTTTTAAACTGAAGGAAGAAATCTATGGATGGATTTTCGCACTTCTTTCAATCGACTTTATTAGTTCCTGCATGTTAATACACTATTGCTAAAAATATTCAAGAGCGAACAGATCATATTTGTTGCAATGCATATTCAAGTGCTCACTATTATTTTCTTCCTTATAGGTGGACTAAATGGCTGGTTCGAATTGTATACCACCGTATTTTTACTATTCAAATTTCTATGCTGCCTAGGGTTTGTGAGTCCAAATGGCTTTGCCCTCACGCTAGCACCATTTTCCAACAACGCAGGTACAGCAGCAGCGCTGATGGGAGCAATACAAACGGGAATAGGAGCGCTTGCGTCTGTTGGTATTGGACTTTTAAACACCCATTCTGTGGTGCCAATGCTGGCAATCATGACGGCCTTCTCAATTTCAGCATTCTTTGTTCTTCTAATTGGAAGAAGAAGGATCAACACAAAATATTAATATCTACTTGACCCTTTCTCTCGAAAGACTAAGCACAGGATATTTAACATTTAACAACTCAAAAGATCCAAACATCAATATGCCGTAGCCTAAAGTTCCATAAAGAAAGCGAAGCTCAAAGGGGATGGCCATTTCTAACACGGTCCAGAATCCAACTAGTGTTTGTGGATATTTGGAACCGTACCATACGCCTAGGTCGGTAACAATCCAATGGATAAACACAACAGCGAGCGTTCCGCCTACGAAATTCAAAACATTAACTTTTTTAACAACTACCTTGGTAACTAATACCATTAGCGCAAACGCAATATAGGTCCAGTACCAACCTTCGTATAAAAAGCCATGACTATACTCCTTGTATATGGTGGTCGCTAAAATCACATCTGTCAATAGCACAGTAACTAGAGGTATCGCGAACGACTGAACTGGGTTTTTAAAGTATGTCCCGCTAAATAGCGTAATTGCACCTACTGCAGAAAAATTAGCTATGTCCCCAAAATTATCAGAAAAAGGTGCGACCGTCCTGAGAATAGTAACTAATAAGACTATTAATAGCAAAATTAAGGTGCGTGGAATAAATGTAGAATCAGACATCGTTTAGAGTTTAAATCTCAAAGTTATGTTATTTCCAGTTATTAAAAGACAGACCTCACTTAATTAGACTGATATCGGCAATTCCGGTGACCTCAGTCGACAGCTCACCCAAAATTGAAAGGTCTGCCATAATTCCCGTCTGAACTTTGATAAAGTCTATCCCTTTCAAAACAATTTTTTTACCATGTTTATCAATCGCATTTGCAATATCAACTTTATCTGTTCCGCCTGCAGTATTGTCAGCGTAACCGAAAGCTAAAGGTGCTGAAATACTTCCTTTAATTCCATCTGAAGGCAAAAGCGTACCCGTCCTGGTAAATTCATCTGCAGTAATCCATAAAGGATAGTGGTTATACTTGTGAAAACTTTGTCTTACTATACCAGTATTTCCCTTGCTATCTTTCCAGGAAACACTTAATGTAGGTGGAATCGGACGTGTGTAAGTAACGGAATAATCCCTTACGTAACCAGCCTTACCAACTTCACTACCCGCAAGCTCATACCAGATATCGTCAGGCTTACGATTTCCATTTTCATCCTGCATTACCCACACTACACCCGGCTCTGACAAACTTGCAATAGCGTTTCCATAAACAATAACATCTTCTTTCTCCGGCTGATTAATTACGGTATGGTCAAAACCATAGACTGCGTAACCTCCAAAAGCTCCTAAAGATATACCTGGTGTAGTTTTTTTTCCTTCAATTGATTTTCCACTTTCCTGATTACCCCAACCTGCTTCATTCATGAACTGTCCTGCGGAGGGAGCAAATTCGAAGAGCGTAGTTACATAAAGATTACTTGCAATCGTAGTTGTAACTTCTGGAACAGCAACAGTCAACACATACTTAAATGTATATCTTCCAGCACTATTTGTCGCTCTGTAATCGATAGTATAAACCCCAGATTTAGCAGGAGTAAATTCTAAAAGACCTGTATTGCTTTTAAGTTCCGTATTTACCAGCCACTCCTGACTAATCTGATTGCCGAGCGTATTATTTGCCTTAAGTGTGATGGCTTCATTTACTTTTCCGTTGATTGCCGCTGTTTCATTCGCCATCTTTATAGATGGTGCCAACACCGTATCTTCAATATCCTTTTTACAGGCAGAAAAGATAGCTAAACCTAATAACGCAACAAGTAACCTACTTCTAATCTTCATGTCTACTTTTTATTTATAGCTATAATTGAACACCACTGTTTGCGGGATCGCTCCTGTAAAGAACTCGAACTTCCTTTTACCTGTTGAAGAGAATGCAATAACCTTTCCTTCAGTACCGTAATTGTTTGCGTCGGCAACAAATACATCCCCATTCAAAGGATTGATTGTTATCGCATATAAAGATGCAATCGCAGTGTTATCAGTAATAAAATCTGCACCAGTGGCACCTGTGCTAACATTTAGCCTTTTAAGAGAATTTGGTGCAGGATAGTCACCATAAACAATAACTAAACCTTGAGCTCCATCAATAGCGATTCCACCAAGGCTGTAATTGTAAGTTTGCGTTTTGGTGTCAGTAGTAGCATTGATACGCTCTAGCGAGGGCGCTATGAATGGAGGTGTATAGGTACCATTAGTTATCGCATAGATTTCGCCTGAAGCTGTTGTGGCAATTGTTGTAGGATTTGTATTCACTGCGATTTCTTTTAGCTTAGTGAAAGAGGTTAAATCCACAACAGAAATTGAAGCATTGTTAGTACTTGGAAAACTAGGAGTCAAAGAGTTTGCAACATACAACTTGTTATTAACTACCGCCAAGCCATCTAAAGCTCCTCCAACTGCAATTCTGGCTTCGATATTCAGTACAGCAGTGTCAATCCTGGAAACAAATCCATCGTAACTTGAAACGTATGCTTTTCCTTTATAAAATCCGACATGCCTTGGAAGAAAGCCTTTGGAAGCATCATAAAAAGGGATCCGCTTAACCGACTTTCCAGTAGATATATTTATGACTTCCACATAAGAATCTTTCGCCGCTACCGCAGTTCCGGTAACTACGCAATACATTTTACTGCCGTATTGTTTTAAATCATTCGCGTTCGTACCAAGATCAATCCCGTTTTGCTTTTTAAAAAAGTCTTTAGTTGTTGTAGAAGCTGTAACGTCATAATAGGTGATCGTACTATTGTTTGCAGCACCAAAGGCCCCTTCACCAAGCGTGTAAACACCAATGGTTTCTTTAGGAAGTCGCTCCAGCACCATTATTCCCCTGTCTTTTGTGCAAGCACCAAAAAGGGTCGTTCCAACTAATAGGACTAATCCCATCTTAATAAAGTTTGTAATCGTTTTGTTCATTGTGTTTAATTTATTTTCTATTTATATACAAATGCAAATTGGGCAGGAATGTCACCAGTCTCGACCGACCATTTTTTCTTTCCTGTTGAATCGAAACAGTACAGCACTCCAGGAGTAATGTGATCTGTTGCGTCAGTTACGAAAACATCCTTTGTTGTAGGGTGTACGGCAAGTCCATATGGAATTTTGATCAACTTATCGGTACCATCAGTGATAAATTTTCTGCTAATCAATATCTCGTCTTTAACGTTTATCATGTCGTATGAAACAATGCTTTCACCAGTAACGATGTTAAACGCTGAGCTATATAGATACGCCAAGTCATCGTCAATAACAATATTACCTGCGGCCACATCAAAAACTTTTTTTATTTGATCTGTTTGTGTGCTGATGACGTACAGTTTTGAAGGTATGTTTAGGTAATCTCCTCTTGAAGTAACATAAAGATCGCCGTACCGGTCTGCTTTAAGTCGATGTAAGTTGATTGCAACCGGAATGCGTTTGGTCTCTTTAAAAGTCGTGAGATTTATTATAGAGATTGTGTTTTCGTAGTTACCAGGGGTATAACCCCCTGAATTAGCGATGTACAAATTATCGCCTACCACCACCATTTCTTCTGGTTGACGCCCCACTTCTATTCGTTTTGTCTCCTTAAGCAAGGTGGTATCTATTTCTGCAACAATACCATTAGGCGCTTTCTGATCTCCGATTTGTCCGAGATAAGCACTCACATATGCTTTTCCCTTGCTAAAAGTAATATACCTGCAATTGATTATGTCAATTTGCTGGATGCGTTTACCTGTTTTGACATTCAATACTTCGACTTTATTAGAACCATTTACCACTACATATAATTTTGAACCGTAAACTCCAACATCATTCCCAACATCACCTAGGCCTTTAGTGACTTGGGGATTAGCCTGATTGTAAATGTTTCTTCGATAGCTACCAGTAGTAAAGTCAACATAATCCAACGAGGCTTTATTCATACTCATATTCCCTTCGTTAACCAGATAAAGCCCCCTTACTGATGCATTTGGCTCAGCTGGGAATAATGTATTTATCAACTCTTCAGGAGCTACTTGAGTATCTTTTCTACAGCCGATCGATGCGGTAGACAAGAAAATGAAAAGCAGTATCCTGCCACTTATTTTTGTATTCATATCTTATAATTTAAGGTGAAGCGATAGGAACGACCTGGCATAGGGAAGTTAGCGACCACATCGTAATACTGGTTTAAAAGGTTGTTGATTTCCAGGCTTAGTCTAAGCTCATTTGATCTTAGCTTGAGCAAATAATGCAGTGCGAGGTCATGCGTATACCATGGTTCCACATAGTTCACGGGAATGTTTGCTTTTTGATTGTAGCGTTCACCGGTATAGATAAAACTGTAGTTCATTGATAACGTCCGATAGGCGGCCCCTCCCAGAAACGAGCCACTATGCTTTGGGGTATACGGAAGCTGTCTTTTATAACTTAATTGTCCCTGACTAATGGGAGTTACATCTATGGCATCCTGATAAGTATAAGTTAGTCCGGCATTTAGCGCTAGCTCATTTAGTCTCAAGAAGCTCTGCAGATTGAAATCAAAACCTTTGATATATGCGTTCCCAATATTTTCGATACTCCAACGCTGGGCATTATTACCCGGTAAGGCAACTATTTTATCTTTTACTTGATTGTAGTAGCCATCTGCCTGCACAGAAAGCTGCTGCAACTTAACATTTTTAAAGCGCTTTACGTATGTTAGGCCCAGATCGTATTGTTTAGCGTATTCTGGTTTTAGGTAAGTTCTTCCAAAGTCGGTATAGTAAAGGTCATTGAAGGTTGGCATTCGGTATATGCTTTTATAAAAAGACCTCAACCGAAATTCCTTACCTGTAAAGGGTTGCCATGATAGCATTAGCGTCGGCGTTAGTTTTTGCTTATCTCCGGCAGGGGTGCCATCCATTACCCTATCATTTAGGTAAGTTCCCAACACATTAGCCTGAATATCAACTTTATTAAAATTAGCATGTATTGCTAGCGCAGTTAGGAAAGTATTTCTGCTTGGATAAGAAAACCTGTAAATGTTAGCGTCAAGTGTATTAAATTGATAATCCGTTGATAGTACTAGCTCCCAGATTTTGTTAAGACGATACTGATTCGCCAGAGACAAATACACTTCCTGCTGTTTAAACTTACTATCTAGCAGTCCGTTAAGTGATACAATTTCAGGATCTAAATACCTGTTATAATCATAACCGTACTTACCTGCAGCAAGCAACGTGTATTTTTCTCCGAAGGCTTTCTGAAATGATGTTTGTAGAAAAGCATTCTTGTTCCATGTACGCTGTAGGTAATCAAATTTATTGCTAACAATAGCCCCCGGAAGTCCCATTTGATCATTGTATAGATATACTCGAGCATTGAAAATACTGCTGTCTTTCAGCAGTCCATGCACCGCATATTCCAAGCGCATCCGTTCTACGTCACTGTTGTTCCTAACTGCGATAGTATCAAATACACCGTTGGTGTATCTGAATTTGTATTTACCAGTAGCTTTTGTGTACTCTGCATTTGCACTTCCACTAAATTCATTGCTCAATTTATTTTGAAGGGATACCGAAGGATTAAACAAACCAAACGAACCTGTTTTGATTGTAGCATTAACATGGTAGCGTTCGTAGTCCTTAAATTGTGGGTTTTTCGTTTTTAAATAAAGGGAACTGCCGACTGAGAATCCCTTGGCAGCCTGAAAAATTTGGCTCTTTTGACCGCTATAAAGCCCAATTTCCGATATATTATCTAAGGAAAACTTACCAAGATCAACTTGCCCGTTTTGTGCATTACTCAACTGGACACCATCATAAAAGACACCTGTGTAATTACTCCCCATACTACGGACATTGATGGTCTTCAAACCTCCTATTCCCCCATAGTCTTTAATTTGCACGCCAGAAAAAAAGCGAATGGCATCTGCCACGCTTATGCTATTGAGCTTTTTCAATTCTTCTCCCAACAGCAATTGCAACGGCGTTGAAGAAGTTTGTCGCCTGCCTATAGATTGAATTTTAACCTCATCTAAAGCAATGTTATCTGTCTGCGCATTTACATTGAAAGGTGCATAACAGAACACTACCAATAATATGGCAGAATAATAGGTAAAAGAATGAAATCGCCCAAAGGCGGTTTTGTTTCTTGTCATTTTTGTTGCGAGTAATTAAACCCACAGCAAACAGTTAGATCTAGGAAATGAAATACATAAATAAAGCATTCACTCCAAGCTTCAATCCCCGAAAGCTATGAAATATTAAAGCGCTTGGCAGGTCTTCTGACTTACTTCCGGAGATCCTACCTTCCCATCTTTGCAGACAGTGGCGATGATTTGGACACCGTTATGAAGCTTACAGCTGCGGGACAGTTACGGAATTACACCGTATTCCCTTTTAATCCCTGTCGGCAGACAGGGAACCAAAAGCGAGGCGAAGGTAGTTAATAATAGAGTATTGAACAAACTTCATTATCTTTAGTTAATTAGCTAACCGATGAAGTACATCCCTTTTCTTCTCATCTTCTTAATGACCCTGAATACTATGGCCCAGGAAAATGACCGACACCTTATTGAAAACATACTTAAAAAGTATCCAGATCGGTTTAGCTCGGTGCTGAATCATCCAGACAAAAACCAGATACAAATTTTATACACTCAAGTAAACAGGGATAAAAACAACAAACCCTCATTCAAGACTTATAGTTACAACTTAGATAATCATCGTTATTTTTATCCTGCCAGCACGGTCAAACTAGCTGCAGTAATATTTGCATTAGAGAAAATAAACGAACTAAAAATAAAGGAGTTAAGTGCTCAGTCGGCTATGATCACTGAAAGCTCATACAATGGACAAACCGCAGTTGCTACAGACACTTCGTCAAAAAACGGCTTGCCATCAATCGAACACTACATTACAAAGATTTTGCTTACCAGCGACAATGATGCATTCAATCGTCTATTTGAATTTATTGGTCGGAAAGAACTTAACAAGAAACTTAAGAAATATGGATTTAAAGATAGTAGAATTCTCAACCGTTTGGCGATAGGTGACGCTGGGGAATGCTCGAAGCACAGCAACCCGATTAAGTTCTATGACGGTGAAACACTTATATATGCCCAGCCCCAACAATATGATCCAAAAGAATATCCGCTTAAGTTGACAAACACATTGATGGGTAAAGCTTACCTGAATAGTGCAGAACAGCTAGTTGAAAAGCCTTTTTCTCTCCAAAATAAAAATGCTTTTAGTATTTCTGATCAGCAGTCTTTGATCAGGAAATTAATGCTTCCTGAAGCATTTTCCGCAGAAGAACGATTTCCCTTAACTAGTGAAGACTATAAGCTCATCTATACCTACATGAGTAAGCTACCCACAGAAAGTGATTTCCCAAAATATAATGTTGTGGAATTCTGGCCCACCTACGCTAAAATGTTATATTTTGGACGAGAAAAAGACGCGGTCATAGACCCTGGAATCAGAATATTTAATAAGTATGGCGACTCTTACGGCTTTATTATTGACAACTCATACTTTGTGAATTTCAAAAACAAAGTTGAGTACTTCCTAACAGCGGTCATCCAATCAAATGAAGACGGCATCTATAATGACGGAAAGTATGAATACGAAACTGTTTGCTTTCCTTTTCTTAAAAATCTAGGTAAAGCGATCTATAGTTTTGAACAGGAAAGGAAGCTCGTTATCAAGCCTAACTTAAGTAAACTTAGATTTAAATATTAGTCTAAAATTTAAGTAAATTAATTGCTTTTATTTGTAGCTGAGTTTTAACATAATTTAACACCCACAGTTTTACGTTTTTTTTGATCTTTATATCCATGTTTAAAGAAATTCGCAATAGATATATCCGGTACCCTGTTATTCTTCTATACTCAATTATAATCTTCTTTTGCGCCCTACAAATCAACTTCTTATGGTTATTTGGTTATTCCCCTTCAGTTAAAGACATCAAGATTCCAACGCAGCGAGTGGGTTCTGAATTATATACTTCTGACGGCAAATTAATCGGTCGATATTATAAGGAAAACCGAACTCCTGTAAGCTTCGAAGAAATATCCCCAAGTGTAATTAATGCGCTAATTGCCACCGAAGACGTCCGCTTCTACAAACATATGGGAATTGATTTTCGCTCTCTTCTGTCGAGCGGAATTTCCACAGCCATAGGCGATAAACGCGGCGCAAGTACAATAACTCAACAGCTTGCTAAAAATCTTTACCGCACCAGATATAACAAGTCGCAGGGTTTATTGAGTAAAATCCCTTTGGTTCGTACGATAATTGCAAAACTCAAAGAATGGTCTACAGCGGTTAAATTAGAGTCCAACTATTCTAAAAATGAGATCATCACGATGTACCTCAATACTGTTTCTTTCGGAAACAATGCGTATGGTATCAAAATTGCTTCAAGAATCTATTTTGACAAAGAACCGAATACCTTGAATATTCCTGAATCAGCATTACTAGTTGGAATGCTCAAAGGTACATCATTATATAATCCGGTTAAGAATCCCGAAAAAGCCCTCCAAAGAAGAAACGTTTCACTTTCGCAGATGAATAAATACAATTACATCAGTGCAGCGCAGTTAGACAGCTTTAAAACAACGCCAATCAAAATCAAAGAAGGAAGTGTTGACAACGGCAGAGATGACTCCTACCTGCGCGCAGCGGTGGACAAATATCTGGAAAAGTGGTGTGCCGATAATAATTATGACCTCTACGAAGACGGCTTGAAGATTTATACTACGATAGACTCGAAACTTCAGAAGTACGCGGAAGAAGCCGTTGCTGACCAAATGAAAACACTTCAAAGACGTTTTTATAGTGTTTGGGGCAACGAAGATCCATGGGAGGATTCTGATAAGAAGAAAGTTGATTACCCTAATCGGGCAATGAAAAATCTTCCAATTTATAGTGTGTTAGAAAAGAAATTCAAGGATAATCCGGACTCCGTTGAAGCGTATTTCAATAGAAAAAAGAAGATGAAGATCTTTACCTGGAAAGGCAATCGTGACACGCTATTTTCTACAATGGATTCTATCAGGTATTATGGCAAGATCCTGAACACTGGAATGATGACTCTCGACCCTTTCAGTGGCAAGATAAAAGTTTGGGTAGGTGGTATTGACCACCAATTCTTTAAATACGATCATGTGAATCAATCCAAGCGTCAGGCAGGCTCTACTTTCAAACCTTTCGCCTATCTGGCTGCGCTGGAACAGGGTATGAGTCCCTGCACAACTTTTACGGATAAACCCGTCCGCATTCCATATCAGAAAAATGGGAAAACAGAATATTGGGAACCTAGAAATGCGGATTGGAGCAATAGTTATAGAGAAATGTCGCTGCGCTGGGCAATGGCAAAATCTGTGAACACGGTAACCGCGCAGGTAACCGAAGCTGTAGGTCCGGAAAATGTGGTTAAATGGGCGCATGAATGTGGCATAGATAGCCACCTTGCTGCAGTTCCCTCGGTGAGTTTGGGACCAAACGATGTATCAGTTTTTGAAATGGTCAAGGCCTATGGAACCTTCCTTAATGATGGCGTTAAGACCGATCCGATTCTTGTAGAGAAAATCACCGACCTGAATGACAATATAATAGAAGAATTTCAAGCTAAAACCAAACGGGCGTTATCTGAAGAAATTTCCTGGTTAATGCTTTACATGTTCCGCGGCGGTATGGAAGAGCCTGGCGGCACTTCTCAGGCACTTTGGGAATGGGATCTCTGGAAAAAGAATAACCAGATAGGTGGCAAAACCGGAACCTCGTCAGATTACGTAGATGCCTGGTATATGGGCATTACCAAGGATTTGGTAACTGGTGTATGGGTTGGATGCGATGAAAGAACTGCGCACTTTAAGAATAGTGAAACAGGTGAAGGATCAAGGACGGCATTGCCAATTTTCGCAAAGTTTATGGAGAAGGTCTATAAAGATCCTTCCACTGGTTATACGATGGGGCCCTTTCCGAAAGCAAAAGTAAAGATCACCGTAGATATCAATTGCCCAACTCCAAAGTATGAAGTAGATACAACATCTACAGACAGCCTTGCTGTTGATTCAACTGAGTTCAATGCCCCGATGACGGATGGGCAGCCACAAGGAACAAGTGAAGAGGTGCAACCTCAAAAAACTGAAGAGAATAAATCTTCTGAATCTGCAAAGACACCCGTAAAACAACCAGCTACTGAAGCTACACTTACCAAAAAAGAAGAGAGACAGTTAAAAAGGAAGCAGCGTCTGGAAGAAAAGGAGAAGAAGAATAATGATCAGTAGATATACAATAAGCTAAAACTAACCACTTATGATAATGAACGCCAACTTAATGAGACGATTTATTCCCATACTTATCATCACCTTGTTATCTGTAGTATCTGTGAAGGCACAGTACTTTGGCCAAAACAAAGTTAGGTATAAAAACGAAAAGTTTAAGGTTTTACAGACCCCACACTTTGAGATTTATTATTACTTAAAAAATGAAAAGCTTATACAAAAGTTTGCTGAGGATGCTGAGACCTGGTATAAAATGCACCAGGAAATATTTAGAGATACGTTCCTTAAAAAGAATCCTGTCATCTTGTATAGCAACCATCCTGATTTTCAGCAGACAACGGCCTTGCAGGGAGAAATTGGTATAGGTACAGGTGGTGTGACGGAAGCGTTGAAAAATAGGGTAATTATGCCGGTGATGGAATTAAATAACCAGACAAGGCACGTACTTGGACACGAGTTGGTACACGCTTTCCAATACCATATACTTCTCGAGAAAGATTCCATAGGCATTGAAAGCATCAGTCAGATTCCCCTTTGGATGGTTGAAGGTATGGCAGAATATCTCTCGGTAGGCAAGACCGATGCATTTACTTCCATGTGGATGCGGGATGCATTACTTAACAGGGATATCCCCTCATTGAAAGATCTGACCAATTCAAACAAATATTTTCCCTATCGCTACGGACAAGCCTTTTGGACCTTTGTAGGCTCAGTATATGGTGATACGACAATCGTTCCTCTCTTCAAGGCCACAGCAAGGTTCGGTTATGAGAATGGACTAAAGTATACGTTCGGTTACGATGACAATACACTTTCGGGCCTTTGGAAAAATGCTATTGAGTCGCATTATCGTCCTATGCTAAAGGCCGACAGTTCCCAAATTAAAATAAGTGGCACCAAAATCATTGACAACAAGAACGCAGGAAATATGAACGTAGCGCCATCAATCAGCCCTGATGGTAAATACCTTGCTTTCCTTTCCGAAAAGGATTTATTTGGAATTGATTTATTTCTGGCTGAAGCCAAAACAGGAAAAATTCTTAGAAAGCTAAGCAGTCAGGTCGCAAATTCCCATATTGACGATTTTAACTTCCTCGAATCGGCAGGTACATGGTCTCCAGACAGTAAACAGTTCGCCTTTAGTATTTTTAGTAAAGGAAGAAATGAATTGATGATCATTGATGTTGCCAGTGGCAAGCAGATTTTAACCACGGATATGGAGAAAGTTGAACAATTTGGTAACTTAACATGGTCGCCAAATGGTACAGATATTGCTTTTTCAGGGATGGTCGAAGGTCAGAGTGATATCTTCTCCTACAATATTAAGACGGAACAGCTTACTCAAATCACCAATGACGAATTCTCTGATTACGCACCAAACTATTCTCGAGACGGGAAACTTATCGCCTTCTCATCCGATAGGGCATCTAGGAGGCTTAACGGCACCAACGCTGTCCATCCTATCAATCTTACATTCTACGATATTTCTACAAAAAAATTAAGTGATGTCCCTGTTTTCCAGGGTGCAAATAATTTAAATGCCCAATTCTCGGGAGATAGTAAATCATTATTTTTCCTGTCTAATAGAGACGGTTTCAGAAATCTATACCAATATAATCTTGCGGATAAATCAGTTAAGCAGCTTACAGACTATTTTACAGGTATCAGTGGTATCACAGAGTTCTCTCCTGCCCTGACAGTGTCCAATAATGATGATATCATTTACAGTTACTATCGCTCGCAGCGCTATACACTTTATAACTCTCCGGTAAACAATTTTAGGTCCAAAACCGTCGACGCCAATGCGGTAAACTTTGATGCCGCAATACTACCACCTAAAGAAACTACTGGTGTTGATATTGTAAATTCCAATCTTAGTAATTTCGAACGCTTTGAAAAGACAAGTCCCGATTCAATGAAACTTGTTCCTTACAAACCGAAATTTAGACTTGATTATCTTGCAAATAGTGGAGTCGGCGTGTCTACAAGTCGTTTTGGAACGGGCGTACAAGGGGGTATATTAGGTATGTTTAGCGATATTCTTGGCAGAAATCAAATTATTGCTAACCTGTCTGTAAACGGAGAGATTTATGACTTTGGTGGGTTAGTTGGCTACATCAATCAACAGAAAAGAATTAACTGGGGAGTAGCATTCTCCCATATCCCGTATGTCACCGGATTTAGAGAGGTAGTTCAGGATCAACTTGAATATGCAGATGGAAAAAAAGTCGATGTTATCAATGACCGAACCAATTTAATCAGGACATTTGAGGATAAGGTGCAATTATTTGCATCCTATCCGTTCAATAAAGTTCATAGGTTCGAAACAGGCGCAGCGGTATCCCATTACAGCTACCGTGTGGATCGGATCAGTAATTACTATGATTACAATGGCTTTTACCTGACCTCCGAGAAGAGGAAAGTAAAAACCAATGATGCCACGAGTGAATTTGGCATTCCACTAGATCCATTCAAGATTTTCCAGCTAAACGCGTCGTTTGTGGGTGACAATTCAATAACTGGCCTTACTTCTCCTTTAGACGGATTCAGATATCGCATTGGTGTAGAGCAATACTTTGGAGATTATAAATTTTCCGCAGTAACGCTTGACGCAAGAAAGTACCTGAGGGCGAAGCCTGTGACTTTTGCGGCAAGAACATTCAATTACTTAAGGATTGGCAAAGATGGTGAGAACCTATATCCCCTTTTCGTTGGATATCCATACTTCATTAGAGGTTATGAGGCCAATTCGTTTTACAACAGCAACAGTTCCGGTACTGGCGGCTTTGATATCAATCAACTGTCAGGTAGTAAGATGGCGGTATTTAACTTTGAAATGCGATTGCCGTTCACCGGCCCTAAGAAGCTGGCTGTAATTCCATCCAAATTTCTGTTCAGCGATTTGAACCTTTTCTTCGATGCAGGTTTAGCATGGCGTGACGGGTCGAAAGTAGTGTTCAAAGGGCAGCCCACCTACGTGACTGAAGAAGTTAGAGATGCAAATGGACAACCTGTGACTGATACTAATGGAAACGTTATCACTACACAAACCACTAACGAACGAGTTCCGGCATTAAGTGTTGGTATCTCATTGAGAGTTAACGTATTTGGATATTTTATTTTAGAACCTTACTACGCTATTCCCTTCCAAAGAAAAGATGTAAAGACCGGGGTATTTGGCTTGACCTTCGCACCAGGTTGGTAGTCGGCAAAAGTTTTTTAAAAAAAAAGGGATCTGAACCTCAAATCCCTTTTTTTAGGACATTATGCTGAACGGTAAATTAACTTGATTCACCATCTTTTTGGATGACATGATGTGCTCAAAGTCTAAGCCTATCGTAAGATCTATCCAGTCAGGATTGCATGACCTTACCACGCGTTCTTTTTGAGTCCTCGTAAATCTGCTCATTAACTTAAAGCGATTAAGTGCTTGCTCCTCAGTTTTGAACTCTTCAAAGTAAACTAGTCGAGTCAATTGCTGGCCACTGTCAAAAAATAAACAAGGCATTTGCTTGTAAAAATCCAGGGTCTTAATGAGATCAGAACTCATTCCCACGTGTAAACTTGTGCGGTTCCTATCGGTAACAATGTAAACGAACTTTTTCATAACTCTTAACAATTAATTGGCATAAACTAATTAAATTAGTCGCTTGTTGTATTAACAAATAAATATTGCTAACTTTATTGGCACAATAATACTAACTTTTTTAGTAAAAACAATTTTATTTTAAACTTTTATTTTATGTCAAATATTTCCGGTAACCTAAAGTACTTAAGAAAGAAAAAAGGCCATACACAGCAACAATTCGCTGATGTAATGGAAATTAAAAGATCATTGATCGGTGCCTATGAAGAAGACCGTGCGGAACCGAAATATGATTTACTAAAAAGAATAGCAGAGTATTTTGACTTAACTATCGATGAGTTTATTAACGAAACAGTCAATGACAACTGGAAGCCAAAACCAAAGAGTCAAGGCTCGAACCTGCGCATTCTAAGTATTACGGTAGACAAAGACGATAATGAAAATATTGAAATGGTTCCGGTAAAAGCCAGTGCGGGTTACCTAAACGGATTTTCTGATCCGCAGTATGTACAAGAACTTCAGAAATTCCAGTTGCCACTTCCCTTCCTGAAAAATGGAACATTTCGCGCATTTGAGATCATTGGAGATTCTATGCTCCCAATTCAGTCTGGTAGTATCATCCTTGGAGAGTACCTAGATAACTGGAACGAAGTCAAAGTTGGAGAAACTTACGTGGTCGTCAGTAAAAATGAAGGAGTTGTCTACAAACGCGCAGGAAATCGTTTCAAGGAAAATAAAGAACTGAAGTTGATCTCTGACAACAAAGTCTATGACGCCTATACAATTGCTTCCGAAGATATCCTCGAGATCTGGAAAGCCAAAGCCTATATCTCTTCAACCTTACCTAATCCTACTCCCGAGCCAACTATCGAGACGCTTACTACAATGATGTCACAAATGCAAAAGTCAATTTCTCAGATTAACAAGAACTAGAAAAACTGCATGATCAACGCAGAAGAATTCATTCAGTTCAAACTCTGGCAACGAAAAGAGAATGACTCCTTAAGGAAGCTATCCTCTTCTACTTTACCCGTAGATTTCTGTTCAAATGACTATCTTGGCTTTGCCAAATCCGTTAATCTTAGAACAGCAATCAAGACTGAAAATGATGCATTATTTGGTAATCCCAATGGATCAGGCGGTTCACGCCTTCTTAGTGGAAATACTAGCTACACTGAAGAAACAGAAAATTTTATCGCAAGCTTTCACAACGCAGAAAGTGGCCTTATCTTCAACTCTGGCTATGATGCCAATGTAGGGCTATTATCGAGCCTCGGTCAAAAAGGTGACACGTTTATTTGTGATGAATTCATTCATGCCAGCCTAATAGATGGTGTAAGACTTACCCATGCTAATAGGTACACTTTCCGGCACAATGATCTTCATCAGCTTGAAGAAAAGCTTAAGTTAGCAAAGGGCGTCACTTACGTAATTGTAGAAAGTGTCTATTCTATGGATGGAAACATCGCGCCACTACGAGAAATTTCCGATCTATGTAAAACCTATGCGGCTAGCCTGATCGTCGATGAAGCTCATGCTACCGGCGTATTTGGGGAAAAAGGGAAAGGTTTAGTTCAAGCGTTAAACTTGGAACAGGAGGTCTTTGCTAAAGTGGTTACATTTGGAAAGGCGCTGGGATGTCATGGTGCAATTGTATTAGGAAGTCAAAATCTACGAGAATATCTCGTCAACTTTGCTCGTTCATTTATATATACAACTGCAGCCCCGCTTCACAATATAGTGGCAATAAAGCATGCTTATCAATTGTTACAAACAGTAGATTACTCAGCAAAACTGCGACAAAAGATTACCTACTTTACTCAGCTATCAATTCAGCTCAACCTGGCAAACATCACATTCAGTCCAAGTGCCATACAAACTATGATATTCCCAGGTAATGTCAATGCAAAGAATGCAGCAGCCAAAATGCAAGCCAATGGTTTGGATGTAAGACCAATCCTGAGTCCGACAGTTTTAGAAGGAAAGGAAAGAATTAGAATCTGTCTTCATTTATTTAACACAGATGAAGAGATCAACAGGTTGGTGCTTCAACTCAAAGAACTAAATATTTAAAAAACTACATAAATGAGCATTACTTTTTTTGTTACCGGAATCGGAACCGGCATAGGAAAGACAATCGTCAGCGCCATACTTACAGAAAAACTACGAGCAGATTATTGGAAGCCAATCCAATCGGGCGATTTGGATCAAAGCGACAGTTTGATAATCAAAAGTCTGATAAGCAATAGCAAAACTGTCATTCACGAAGAAGCCTTTAAATTAACTCACCCACTTTCTCCCCACTTATCTGCGAAGTTAGATCAAGTTGACATCAACATCCGTAAACTACAAACTCCTACAACAACTAATGATTTGATTATCGAAGGTGCGGGGGGCTTAATGGTTCCGTTAAACAATCAGGAGCTTATAATCGATTACATCAAATCCTTAAATATAAAAGTAATTCTTATTTCCCAAAACTACTTGGGAAGTATAAATCACACATTATTGAGTATTGAAGCACTGAAAGCAAGAGGAATCGCAATTAAAGGCATTATCTTCAACGGCATTTCAAATATCGAAACTGAGCGTTACATCAAACAATACAGTGACCTTAATATATTAGGTTATATCCCTGAACTTGAAATTATTAGCAAAGAATCTATTAAACAAGCTTCTGAATATTTGGAATTATAACTCATAAAAAAAGGGAAGCTAATCGCCTCCCTTCTTTAACATAAGTTATGATGTCTATTTTACTGCATCAATTACTGCTTTGAAAGCCTCTGGATGATTCATTGCTAAGTCAGCAAGTACCTTACGGTTCAATCCAATATTTTTAACAGCTAACTTACCAATCAATTGAGAGTAAGATATACCGTGCTGACGAGCTCCGGCGTTAATACGCTGAATCCACAATCCACGAAATTCTCTTTTCTTAACTTTACGGTCACGGTATGCATATTGCAAACCTTTTTCTACCGTATTTTTAGCAATGGTGAAAACCTTGCTTCTTGATCCCCAATAGCCTTTAGCTAAATTAAGAACCTTTTTCCTTCTTCTTCTCGAAGCTACTGCGTTTACCGAACGTGGCATGTTTTAATTGTTTTTGACAAAAGGCGTTGCGTATCACAGCAAACTTACTACCTGTTACCTGGTTAAAAATTTAATTATTTACCGATTGCAAGCATACGTTTAACGTTGCCCGTGTCAGCAGCTGACACCATTGAGGTGTGACCTAAATTACGCTTACGTTTAGTCGACATCTTTGTTAAGATGTGGCTTTTGTATGCGTTCTTTCTAGCGATTTTACCTGTTCCAGTAAGCGAAAAGCGCTTTTTAGCACTGGAATTGGTTTTCATTTTTGGCATAACCTGTTTCTATTTATTTAATTTATTGTTATTTCTTAGCAACTTTTGGAGCCAGCGTTAAAAACATCCGCTTACCTTCCAACTTAGGTAATAATTCTACTTTTCCTACATCTTCCAAAGCCTGAGCAAATTTCAACAACAAGATCTCTCCCTGTTCTTTGTAAACGATTGCTCTACCTTTAAAATGAACGTAAGCCCTAACCTTCTCACCGGCTTCTAAAAAGCTTACCGCATGTTTTAGCTTAAACTGAAAATCGTGGTCATTAGTGTTAGGTCCAAATCTAATCTCCTTAATTACAGTTTGTTTCGCATTAGCTTTAATCTCTTTCTGCTTCTTCTTTTGCTCGTAAACGAACTTACTGTAATCGATTATTCTACATACAGGAGGAACAGCATTTGGTGAGATCTCTACCAGGTCAAGTTCTAATTCATCGGCAATGGCCAAAGCTTTTGCCAAAGGATAAATCCCCGGTTCAACATTATCTCCAGCTAACCTCACCTCTTGAGCTCTGATATACTGATTAATATTATGTTCTGCTTCTTTTTTCTTAAAAGGAGGACGTGGTCCCCTATTAAATCCTGGTCTGCCTAATGCCAAATTTGTATGCTGTTAAATTGTTATTTCTTTAATTAATAATTCACTAAACTCTTGCAACGTCATCGATCCTAAATCTCCCTCACCATGTTTCCTAACAGACAGCCGACCTTCGGCCATCTCTTTCTCTCCAATAATCAACATGTAAGGCGTCTTTCTAATCTCTGCGTCTCTAATTTTTCTTCCAATCTTTTCATCTCGAAAGTCAATCAGCCCGCGAATATCGGAATTATTTAATTCATCTGAAACTTTTTTCGCATATTCTTCATACTTTTCAGAGATCGGAAGAATAATAAATTGCTCTGGTGAAAGCCACAACGGGAAATTACCGGCACAATGCTCAATAAGCACCGCGATGAATCTTTCGAGTGATCCGAACGGCGCCCTGTGGATCATCACTGGTCTGTGTTTCAGATTGTCACTTCCTGTGTATTCCAATTCAAAGCGCTCGGGCAAATTGTAATCAACCTGGATCGTTCCAAGCTGCCATTTCCTACCTAAAGCGTCCTTTACCATGAAATCCAGCTTTGGACCGTAAAACGCAGCCTCGCCGTATTCAACTACGGTCGGCAATCCCTTTTCGGCAGTCGCTTCAATAATAGCAGATTCTGCCAGGTACCAGTTTTCATCACTACCGATATATTTAGACTTGTTCTCAGGGTCTCTCAAAGATACCTGAGCGGTATAATTGTTAAAGCCTAATGACTTAAACACATACAATACAAGGTCAATAACCTTTTGAAATTCTTCTTTAACCTGATCCGGTCTGCAAAATAAGTGTGCATCATCCTGAGTAAACCCACGAACGCGCGTAAGCCCGTGAAGCTCCCCGCTTTGTTCATATCGGTAAACAGTACCAAACTCAGCAAAACGCAATGGAAGATCTTTATAGGAACGCGGCTTCACTTTATAGATCTCGCAGTGATGCGGACAATTCATCGGTTTAAGGAAAAATTCTTCGCCTTCCTGTGGTGTCTTTATCGGCTGGAAAGCATCCTTACCATATTTTTCATAATGCCCAGAGGTAATGTACAAATTCTTGTGGCCTATATGTGGTGTAACTACTTGCTCATAACCAGCTTTAGCCTGCGCCTTAGTTAAGAATTGCACCAATCGTTCACGCAAAGCAGCACCTTTCGGCAACCACAACGGCAAGCCCATTCCTACTTTCTCGGAGAAAGCAAAAAGCTCTAACTCCTTACCTAATTTCCTGTGATCCCTTTTCTTAGCCTCTTCAATCATGTGAAGATACTCAGTAAGCTCAGTCGCTTTAGGAAAAGTAACGCCGTAAATCCTAGTCAGCTGTTTCCTAGTCTCATCACCTCTCCAATAGGCCCCGGCAACGTTCATCAGCTTAATAGCTTTAATGAAACCTGTGTTTGGAATATGCGGTCCGCGACAAAGATCTGTAAACTCACCCTGTGTATAGAAAGTTATTTTTCCATCTTCAAGCCCCTCTAAAAGGTCTAATTTGTACTCATCACCCTTCTCAGTAAAATATGCTATCGCATCAGTTTTAGAAACAGCTCTACGTTCAAAAACCTCCTTCCTTTTTGCTAATTCAATGATCTTAGCCTCGATAGCTTTAAAATCATCTGACGAGAATTCTCTGTCGCCGAAGTCGACGTCATAATAAAATCCTGTTTCGATTGCCGGACCAATACCAAATTTAGTTCCTGGGTAAAGTTCTTCCAGAGCTTCAGCCATAATGTGGGCTGATGAATGCCAGAAGGTAGATTTGCCCGCGGCATCATTCCAGGTTAGCAATTTAACAGAGGAATCCGACTCAATCGGTCTCGAAGAATCCCATATTTCGCCATCAACTTCAGCAGCTAATACGTTCCGGGCAAGCCCCTCAGAAATGGATAATGCAATTTGTTGGGCAGAAATGCCCTTTTCGTACTGACGACTAGAGCCGTCAGGTAAAGTAATGTTAATCATCTACAACTATGATTTAAAAATTTATAAAAAATTAAATATCAAATCACCTACAATGTGATCATTAACTCAAAGTTAGCTAATATTCTGAACTTTCTAACCAGCCGTTTGCCAATACATCGGCTAGATGCATCGTCTTTAGAGGAATTTCATTCTTATCAATATAGCCCTGGAGATGCATCAGACATGATAAATCTGTGGAAATCACATATTCTGCACCTTGTTCGAGGGCATTATTTACTTTCTGCTCAGCCATAGCAGAAGAAATAGCATCAAACTTCACCGAAAACGTACCGCCAAAACCGCAACACATATCCGTCTCTTTCATTTTTACCATCTCCAATCCATGCACTTTCGAGAGCAATAGCCTAGGCTCTTCTTTGATCTTACACTCCCTTAATCCGCTGCAAGAATCATGATAAACAGCCTTGCCCTCAAGCTCTGCCCCGAAATAGTCCTTTTTAAGCACATTGACCAGAAAGTCAGATAACTCAAAAATATTAGCTTGTATATTTCTGCATTTGTTATGAAGAGTAGTATTAGTAAACAGATCGTTATATCCACTTTTCACCATTCCAACGCAGGATGCTGATGGCGCAACAATGTAATCAGTTTCAGAGAAATCAGTCAAAAACTTGTTCCCGGTTTCTTTAGCCTGCTCCCAGTAACCGGCATTATAAGCTGGCTGACCACAACAGGTCTGTGATGAATTGTAAAACACCTCACAACCCGACTTCTCCAACAACTTTATGGTGTTAAATGCTGTTTCAGGATATAACTGATCCACGAAACATGGCACAAATAATTCTACTCTCATTAAATCACAGCTAGTTTCTTTTCAATATTTTTAAGCAAAAATAAGAACACCAATCCTATTACAAAAAACCCTGCTAAGGCGATAATAGAATTTCGCATACTTCCAGTGACCTCCTCAATAAATGCAAAGCTAAACAAACCAATAACTATTGCGAGTTTTTCAGTAACATCATAGAAACTGAAAAACGAAGTGGTATCCCGACTATCTTCTGGAATGTATTTAGAATAGGTTGATCTGGATAGCGACTGTATACCTCCCATAATCAAACCTACAAGTGCAGCCAGAGCATAGAACTGATATTCGTTAGCCACATAATAACCACAAAAACAAGCGCCAATCCAAATTATAACAACATAGATCAAAACCCTGACATTTCCAATCTTTTTTGCGAAATAAGACATTAGTATAGCACCTAAGATCGCAACAAGTTGTATGATCAATATGGTGGCAATAAGTTTGGACGTACCCAATTTTAAAGTCTTCTCTCCAAACCCAGCGGCAGCAAGCATAATAGTTTGTACGCCCATGGAGTAAAAAAAGAAAGCTAAAAGAAAAAGCTTCATAAAGTGCATTCCCGAAAGTTGGCTCCAGACTTTCTTCAATTCCTGAAATCCATTTTTCACAACGTTCTTATTGATCTTCTTGGAGCCAATATTTCCCGAAGGTAAGTTCTTAAACGGGATTTGCGCGAAAGCAATCCACCATATCCCTACCAATAAAAATGAAAGTCTTGCGGGGAATGAAGCATCTGTAATTCCAAACAACTCAGGCTTCAGGACAAAAAAAAAGCAGATTAATTGCAGTACGACGCTTCCAATATATCCGAACGCGAAGCCTTTCGCACTAACCTGATCTTGATGATCTGGTGTGGCAATCTCCGGTAAATATGAATTGCTAATTAACACGCCACCGATATACCCCATGGCCGCAATCACGAAGCAAATTATCCCTGTTTCCAAGGTTTCTAATCTAAAAAAGAACAATCCCATACAGGCAAATCCGCCCATATAAGTAAAAAACTTCATAAAGGTTTTTTTATTGCCCCGGTAATCCGCAATCGAAGAAAATATTGGCAATACGATAACCATCAATAAATACGCAAATGAAAGCGCATAATTAGATAGTGCGGTGTTAGTGAATTGGAAACCAAAAAAACTAACTTGATCACCATGTTGTTTGGTCGTGGTGATTATGGTGTAGTACGCTGGAAAAATAGTCGAAGTAATTACTAAATTGTAAGCAGAATTCGCCCAGTCGAAGAATGCCCAGGATCTAATAACTTTCCTATCGTTCTTCATTATCTAGTTGACTTTTTCTAACTTCGCAGATCCTGATTTCTTTTCATCAATCTTTTTTGGATTCCCTTTATAGTAAATTTCACTCGAACCATCAGTTTTGACAATAAGCTCATTCAACACATTTATACTGGCCTTACCATTTCCTGTAATGTGTATATCATAAACACCTGCAATAAAATTGTAAGCGGTGGTTTCAGATGACCCCGTAGTCGTGAGCTTGTGACTTCCCGACTGTCCAGATAAATTAAGCTTACCCCCTCCATCTAAATTGGTCTCCAGTTTGGCAACACTCAGGTCGAGGGAAACGTCATATGAACCAGAAAAACCTATTTTTAAATCCTTTCCGTTAATCAAGCCTTCGCTTCTAACATTTATCGCACCGGCGCCTTTAATCTCTTTCAACTCACCAATGCCGGCATAGATTACAATGGAGTCAGAACCACAATACGCTCCTTCTTTCATCGTTAAAGTCAATTTGGAACTACTCGACTCCACTTCAATGCGCCCCATAATTGCAGAATCTGCTTCTATCTTAATCAAATAGGTACTGTCTTGTTTCAAAATCAACCTGATTGCACCATTGACCTCAATTTCATCGAAAGGCTTTACAACTTTTCCATTGGCGATGCGAATACCTGAATCTTCAATACATCCTGAAGAGCATCCTGCCAAAAAAACAGTTATAAACAAGACAATGGCGAGTAATTTTTTCATATTTTTAAAGATAATAATTTTTACTGTCTGTTTTAATTTTACCTGCATTCAGCAGCTCCCTAATCCTCCCGAGTCGTTCCTGCTCTGTCCCTAACGTAATATCATTGACCAAATCAGCAAGCCCATAAAATTGGGTCTGTAATAATGTAGCGATCTCGTAATCGATTCTGTCATCGAGTTGCTTGTAATCGTCAGCCTTTTTTTCTGCAAGGCAAATATCGCAGACACCACATTTTTCTGCACCTACCTCATCGAAATAACTGAGCAATTGAATACTCCTGCATTCGAATTTAATGGCATAGGCCATTACAGCCTTGATTTGATCAGCCTGTACCTTTTTACGCAACTCAATATATTTTACATCCACATCCAAATGCAAGCGATCTACCCTCGCCCTAACAAATTGAAGTTGGGGCTGATCCGTTTGTGGTAAATATGACAATAACCTTTGCTCCTGCAAAAACTGTAGCTGACGAATAACATCTCTAAAAGAGCCACCCGTTTTCTTTGCGATTTCAGATTCCTGGATCTTTACATACACATCAAATGCCCCCCCATAAGATCTTAAAATAGCCTTAATTACTTTGTCGTATGCCACGTTTTCGATCTGAAACCGGTAAACATCCTCATGACCCACAAGAAATAGAACCCTGGATTGCAGGAAAATGTTTTCCGACAAAGTTACATAGCCATCATGCTCTAAAAATTTCAATGCCGCCATAGCCTTAACCACACCTATAGTAAAGCGCTTACAAAAATCCGCAAGATCAAAGTCACAAGTAATACCTTCTCCCGCGCCATAAGCAAGCTGAAAATAGCTTCCCAAATCGTGGTAAACTTTTTTTATCTCCTCCACTGATGGAAAACTATTAGCGTATTTAGACTCCAATGCCAATTGGTCTGACTTATTCGCCAGTAAAACACCATAAGATTTGTTCCCGTCCCTACCAGCTCTACCAGCTTCCTGGTAATAGGCTTCCAAACTCTCCGGCAGATCAAGATGCACTACAAAACGCACATCTGGCTTATCAATACCCATCCCAAACGCATTGGTTGCCACTATAACCTGAATCTTATTCTCCTTCCAGGAAGCCTGCTTAGTAAACCGTTCTTCTCTTTCTATTCCCGCATGATAGAAATCTGCAGATATCCCATTTCTCTGCAGAAACAGTGCAACTTCAGTAGTCTCACGCCTGTTCCGAACATAAACAAGCCCACTTCCTTTAACATTTTTAATAATCTTGATCAGACGCTTATACTTGTCTTCATCGCCTAAAACTACATAACTGAGGTTCTTCCGCGCAAAACTTTTCACAAAAACGTTTGCTGATCTTAGATTTAATTTCTCAGCTATATCCAATCTGACCCGCTGCGTAGCAGTTGCCGTGAGCGCCAATACCGGCACCTGGGGATGTATTTCTCTAAGCTCATTGATTTTTAAATAAGATGGTCTGAAATCGTATCCCCACTGAGAGATACAATGAGCCTCATCAACAGCTATCAGGTTAACATTCATATAAGAAATCCTGACCTTTACCAGTTCAGAAAGTAACCGTTCCGGCGACAGGTATAAAAATTTGATTTTGCCATAGATACAGTTGTCTAACAGGATGTCAATCTCCCTTTTACCCATTCCCGCATAAATTGCAACAGCCTCAATACCTTTAGCTTTCAAATGCTCCACCTGATCCTTCATTAGGGCGATGAGCGGAGAAATAACGACGCAAATTCCATCCATAGCCAAAGCAGGAAGTTGAAAGCAAAGGGACTTGCCACCACCTGTTGGCATTAAGGCCAACGTATCATGACCATCTAGTACGGAGTGAATGATTTCATCCTGTAATGGCCTAAAATTGTCAAATCCCCAATATCGTTTTAATAGCTCCGCTTCGTTCATACAATACCATCCAAAACTATAAAATTGAACTGATATTATTGTAAATTGCACCGCATATTACTACCTAGATTTATGAGAAGACTTTTACTTATAACTGCACTATTCTTATCGCAGCTCTCTCAAGCACAGGAAAAAACCTGGGACATAGAAAAATTCAAAGGACCGACCAAAAGTTTTACGATAGATACCGATGAAGGTACTTGGATGAACCTAGACGTAAGTTCAGATGGAAAGGAAATTGTATTTGATCTACTAGGAGACATTTACATCATGCCGATCGCCGGTGGCAACGCCATTATTTTGAGCGGCGGCATTGCCTGGGATGTTCAGCCAAGATTCAGTCCGAACGGAAAATATATTTCCTATACCAGCGACAAAAATGGGGCAGACAATATCTGGATCATGAACCGAGATGGTTCAAATAAGAAACAGATCACCAAAGAAAACTTCAGATTATTAAATAATGCTACCTGGACACCAAAAAGTGATTATTTGATCGCACGTAAGCATTTCACAGGAACCCGTTCTTTAGGTGCAGGAGAAATGTGGATGTATAGCATTTACGGTGGCGATGGCGTGCAACTAACTAAAAGAAAAAATGACCAGCAAGATGCTGGCGAGCCAAATGTTTCTCCAGACGGTCGCTATTTATATTTCAGTGAAGATGTCTCGCCTGGCCCTAATTTCGAATACAGCAAAGATCCCAATGGATTGATCTATGCCATTCGACAGCTTGACATGACCACGGGAAGGTTGACAAACCTGATCGTACAAGACGGTGGAGCTGTACGTCCTCAGGTTTCACCGGACGGTAAGATGATGGCCTACGTAAAAAGAGTCAGGTTAAAATCTGTCTTATATGTGCAAAACTTAAGCACTGGCGAAGAATGGCCGCTTACGGAAGACCTTAGCCACGACCAGCAAGAAACCTGGGCCATCTTTGGCGTGTATCCAAATTTTGCCTGGACTCCAGATAACCGAAATATCATCTTTTATGCCAAAGGGAAGTTGAAAAAGATTGAACTGGCCTCTCTGGTAACTGTAGAGATTCCTTTTAAAGTAAGTAGCAAGCAAATTGTTCAGGAGTCACTGCATTTCCCACATCAGGTTTTTGAAGGTGACTTTACCTCAAAAATGATCAGACAACTCACCACTTCAGCAGATGGCAAATTCGTAGTATTTAATGCTGTTGGGGTACTTTACAAAAAGGAACTTCCTAATGGCAAACCGGAACGGATCACTGCAGGCTTTGATTTTGAATTTGAGCCCGATATCAGTCCGGATGGCAAATTTGTTATTTATAGCGCATGGAATGATGAGTTTAAAGGCGCGATCAAAAGGGCTGATCTTAAAACAGGAAAAACAACTACCCTTACTGATGAAAAGGGCTTTTATTACTCACCATCCTACTCCACTAAAGGAGACCGAATTGTATTCAGAAAAGGTGTTGGGAATGATGTGCTTGGATATGCTTATGGTAAGGGGACCGGTATTTTTGTGATGTCGGTTAACGGCGGTGCAAAAACATTAGTATCTGAAAGTGGCATAAAGCCACAGTTCAACGCCGATGACAGCCGTATTTTTTTCCAGGGTTATGATGCTGGCAAAAAAGCATTAAAAAGTATAGACGTAATAGGTTCAAATGAAAGAACGCATTACACCTCAACATATGCTACCCAGTTCTCCCCTAGTCCTGATGGAAAGTGGATGGCTTTTACAGAACTTTTCAATGTGTACATTACCCCAATGGTGACCACTGGAACAGCGCTGGATCTATCTTCTGGTAACAAATCTATTCCCCTGATAAAAGTCACTAAAGATGCCGGAACGTACCTGCATTGGAGCGGGGACAGTAACAAACTATTTTGGACCCTTGGCGACCAATACTTTTCGAGAGAGATCAAGAACACTTTTAACTTCGTTGAAGGAGCGCCACAAAAGCTACCCGCACTAGACAGCACAGGCATCGCAATGGGGTTACAGCTTAAGTCTGACGCCCCTACTGGTATCACTGCACTAAAAGGTGCCAGGATTGTTACCATGAAAGGTGACGACGTAATTGAAGAAGGTACAATACTAATTGAAAATAACAAGATCATTGCAATCGGAAAAGTTGGAGATGTCGCAGTTCCGGCAACTGCACGCGTAGTTGATGTTACCGGAAAAACCATAATGCCCGGTATTGTTGATGTCCATGCACATTTAAGGACTAGTCCGGATGGAATATCACCGCAGCAAGACTGGTCATACCTAGCTAACCTCGCCTTTGGAGTAACTACAGCTCATGACCCTTCGAGCAATACTGAGATGGTATTCAGCCAGTCTGAAATGATCAAAGCCGGACGATTAGTCGGTCCCCGCTTGTATTCTACAGGTTCCATCTTATATGGAGCAGACGGAGATTTCAAGGTGGTAATTAATAGCCTTGATGATGCTCTTTCTCACCTCCGTAGACTGAAAGCTGTTGGTGCCTTTTCCGTGAAGTCATACAACCAGCCACGCAGAGACCAGCGCCAGCAGATATTGGAAGCTGCACGACTCCTTAAAATGGAAGTGGTTCCAGAGGGAGGCTCCACATTTTTCACCAATATGAATATGATTGTTGACGGTCATACCGGAATTGAGCACAGCCTACCTGTTGCCCCGGTGTATAAAGATGTGTTGTCCTTATGGAACAAGACAAATGTCGGTTACACCCCTACCCTTATTGTAAGCTACGGCGCCCAATGGGGAGAAAACTACTGGTACGACCGCACCAACGTTTGGGAGAATGAGCGATTGATGGCCTTTACTCCCCGTCCAATCATAGATTCGCGTGCGAGAAGAAGAACTACCTCTGAATATGGAGATTACGGACATATCGATGTTTCCAAAGCAGTTAAGCAGATTGCTGATGGAGGCACCAAAATAAATCTTGGAGCCCATGGTCAGATTCAGGGATTAGGTGCACACTGGGAGCTATGGATGTTTGTTCAGGGCGGCATGAGCCCATTGCAAGCAATTAGAAATGCGACTATACATGGAGCCTCTTATCTTGGTATGGACAAAGAAATCGGCTCTCTTGAAACTGGAAAGCTTGCAGATTTAGTGATCATGGATGCAAACCCACTGGAAGACATCAGAAACTCCGAGAAAATAAAGTACGTGATGATCAACGGTCGCCTGTATGACAGTCTATCAATGAATGAGATCGGCGGTCGCGAGAAATTGAGGGGAAAACTTTGGTTTGAAAGTGGAAAGGGGATGATGTACAGCTTCCCAACAAGAACCTCTGAAACCTGGACTTACACCGTACCGAACTGCGATTAGAGCGACTAATAGAAATATTCTACAATCATCTGTAGATGAAAGAATAAACAGAAGTACTGACCTTTCCGCTTCCTGAGATGCTTGTTCTCCTTTTTTACAGTAAACTGCCAGAAAATTTCTCAAAAACAAAAGGTTCCCAATCTTGAAGCTTTCAGTAAACTTTGTGGGTATGTCAGATATTTCCATCCTTCGGACGAAGCAGCAAACCTAAACTGGGAAAAATTTATTTACTACGGAAGCAAGGAGGTAGAGAATGCGAGCAATCAAAAAGAGCTTCAAAAAACTTAATGGTTATTCAATCCCATTGCGCCGTCGGTTCTGATCGTGCAAAACAAAATGGCAAAGTCTTTCGACACAAAATCAATTACACCGACCAATATAGAAGGGTTGAAAGAGATCACATGGCAGCATTACGGCATAGGTAACGATGGAAGCTTGTATAAAAGTGCAAGAACAAATCGCAATATTAAGATTAAAGATCCTAGAAGCGCAAAGTTTGGCGTAACAACAAGCTATCTCTAGATCCAGTAGCATACCGAGGGGAAAAATTCAGGTTAAAGGGTTGGATGAGAACTGAGGTTATAAATGGTCAAGGTCAGATTTGGGTGAGAGTAGATCGTGAAATAAATGATCGTGGCTTTTTCAACAACATGGATGATAGACCTGTAAAATCGAAAGAATGGAAACCCTATGAAATAGCCGAAACAATTTACGTCGATGCAAAAGGTTTTGTATCTGGTGCTTTCTTAGTTGGTGAAGGGAAAGTTTGGGTGGATAACTTTACGCTCGAGATAGAGGAAAATGAATTCTGGCAGAAAGTACTCTTACTAAACAGCTCATTTGAGCAAAAGAATCCTGAAGGATGGTCAACTGCGTCTGGAAGGTATAAGTTCGAAACGGTAAAAGATTCTGGTACCGATGGTCAGCAAGCCTTACTTATTTCCGATAATTCAAGTTATGAAGTGATTGAGAGCCTCTTCCACGAAAAGCCTGTTTTTGGCAGTTACTTCTCAAAAAGCATAGTCAACGGTCATTCTTGTGTTGTTCCAAAAGTGTTGCTTGGAAATGATAGACAAATTTACTCGGCAGCTAATGCCACGCAATTACTACAATTATTGAAAAAGATCAACGACAACACTCCTGAAATTATAGTGACCACAATGTTTATGCTTGGAAAAATAAGTGATGATAATTCTGAATATGTAAAACCCAAAAAAGGGAAAAGAGGTTGTGGTGACCATTGGCACTCCTCCTTCAATTAAATAGTTTCCTGCTGGTTACCAATCCCATATCAACCAGAATAATCGCCATTTAAAATTAGCTAAGTGAAACTCTCGATAATTCCTTTAAGCTGATTAGCTTGAATTACTCCGCTTTTTCGCCACTTAATAGCACCATTTTGAAATAGGATTAGCGTAGGCACTCCCTGGATGTTAAATTGCTTGGATACTTCCGGATTCTTGTCTACGTCCACTTTCAAAATAGTTGCTGTCTCTCCTAGCATAGTTTTTATCTGCGATAAAATTGGCACCATCATTTTGCAGGGACCACATCATTCTGCAGAGAAACCTACTAGAACAGGTTTTTCTGCATTTATAATATCTTGGAACTTAGCCATCAGTTTTAATTTGTAGATTGAACAGATCGAAGATAGGATTTGTTCTATAATACGGAGCGTTTCAGATAGGCTATCTAATTAAAAAGCGGGAATGATCAATTTAAACATTCCCACTAATTAAAATTAACGCTCTCAATTATACAGGCGCTCTAATAAATTGTTTATTGTATTTGGCAGTAAATATATTATTGATTTGATTTTAAAGACAGGCTTAAAATTGGAAAAGGCTTCCCTGCGTGGTCGGTTTCGAATCGATCAAATGCTTCAAATCCTAAACTTTTGTAAAACCTCAGCGCCTGGGCATTTTGTTCGTTCACGTCGACTTGAGTGACATTACGTTCAAGGATGGCAAAATTGATGAGGGTTTTTCCAATGCCTTGCTTCATAAAAGCCGGATGAACAAATAACATTTGAATCAACTTATCTTGCAGCCCGATGAAACCAGCAATTGTGTTCTTCTTCTTAACGAAATACAAATCCAAATTTTCAAAGTAGTTCCCTCCTATTAGCTGTTTATAAGCTTGGATATCATCTTCGCCAAGAAAGTCATGCGTAGCTCTTACAGAGACCTCCCAAACGTTAAGAAGTTCATCGTGGTCTTGGACTGAGGCAGGTATGATCATCATAGTACTGCAAAGATAGCTATCAGAAAATAGGAAGCTTTGAAAACTAGCAAAAGCTACTAGAACGACTTAGCTTTCTTAACAGCTTTTAACCATTCCCTCGACATCAATTCATGACCTGCAGGCATTGGGTGAATTCCATCCCAGATCCAGTAATCTGCAGGGGCTTTTTTAAGGGCTTCATCGAATGCGCTTTGAAAGGGTACAAATACCGCATCGAATTCTTGAGCAATAGCCTTTGTCACAACTTGTCGGGCACTAACCTCCTCATGCCAGCGATTCCATTTGTCCTTTATGGTACCCACCGGTAAAAGAAACGGCTCGCAGATCACAAATTTGATATTGGAATTGTCTTTTTTGGTTCTGATCAATAGGTCGCGATAACCTTCTTTGTAACTTTCCGTTGTATAAAGGGGATTGTCTTTTACTGCTTCATTGGCGTCATTAATCCCTATTAAGATACTTAATACATCTGGATCGATATCCAAGGTATCTGTTTGCCATCTAGCGGCGAGATCAGGAACTTTGTGTCCGCTAACTCCACGGTTTATGAAGTGGAACTTGCGTTCCGGCTGTTCAAACCACAACTTACTGGATATGATGTATTGATAGCCATGCCCCATGAGATGATTCCAATCGTTATTTCTGGTACGATTTCCATCAGTAATTGAATCCCCCTGAAATAATATTTTTAAATCTGTGATATAGGTTGAGGGGTTAAAGCGATTGGTTGCACTTTCAATTGTTGGGAGTCCGGCTGCTGCAGTTAAAAGAATGGAGCTTTTTAGGAAGTTTCTACGGGAATTGTTATTCATCTTGTTATTTGGTTATCGCGGTTAATTGAGCAACGAATTAATAAAAAAAGCAGACCTCTAACGAAGCCTGCTCCAACTATTCGTCAATATATACCCCTATAGTTTGACTTAGTTCTAACACACTAATGTAACAGTTGTTTTACTGTTAAACGAATTATTTTTTGTCATGCTTGCAATGCCTTCTTTGGTAGTCGGCTAGTTCTTATACTCCATGTTGTTGGGCCATTTCATCATGCCGATTTGGGTCAGTTTCTCGAAAATTTCGCATCATAACCTGCCAATCCAAAACTCCCGGCAGCTGCTGATACCTTCGCTGGGTCTTAACTGCTTCTGTAGCATGCGTTATCGGTAGCAAAGAGATATTCACCTAATTCCTGGAATGCATCCCAGTATTCCTGGGAGTGATGATACTATTTCTCACCTACAAGAAATTTAAGTTTAGCAACATTTCACTGGTCATAAGTGCATTTCACGAATTAATCAAATGGTTAGTTTCCCTCAATACAGGAGAATCAGGTGATGATTTCTTAGGCACGCGGGGTGACATTTGGGATGCCCAAACTGACATGCTTACTGCTCAGATTGGCGCAACACTTGCGGTATTATTGTTCAGCAAGATTCAGAAAAAGTCAATTTCGCGGCTTAACCCACCAGTGTGAAGCCGGCATCAGACTGTTTAAAATCACTTTTTCACCTATCATTGGGGTAATAACTTTCAGATGCAACATCTCAGCCATTTTCAGCAGCCTATCAATAGGCTCATCCCATGCATGAGTTGCAAGACAAAATTTACCCCAGTGGACGGGAAACAATACCTTGGCTTTCAGCTCGATCGCCACCTTTGCGGTTTCCTCTGGCATCATATGAATATTGGCCCAGGATGTATTATACTGTCCATTATCTAAAATCGCCAAGTCGAAAGGACCGTAATCATTACCAATCTTTGCAAAATGTTTATCATAACCAGAATCTCCTCCCAGATAAATACTAGAATTACCTGATTTAAATATGAAGGAAGACCATAGTGTTTTATTACGTACGATTCCACGTCCCGAAAAACGCCTTGCAGGAGCAGCGATAAACTGAACATCAGAGCCCAGCTTTACCCTCTCCCACCAGTCTAACTCTTTTATTTTCTCCGCAGGAACGCCCCAATATTCAAGATGAGCACCTACCGCTAGTGAGGTCACAAACACACCTACCCTATCTTTCAATTTTAAAATCGTTTCGTAATCCAGGTGATCATAATGATCGTGGCTAATCAGCATCACGTCGATACGTGACATATCCTCTGCTTTATAAATATCTGCTCCATCAAAAGCTTTAGCACCCGCCCAACTCACTGGAGAAGTTCTGCCGCAAAAAATAGGATCAACCAAAATATTTACGCCATTCACCTGTAAGAGATAAGACGAGTGGCCAAACCAGGTAAGTTCAGGTTTATCTGAAGCTGTCACTTTGAAATCACGTTTTACTGTGGGCAACATAAAATCAGGAGCTTTACGTTCATGCTTCACAAATAGCAAGTATACATAACTTTAAAAAATGTGCCCCTCCTGTAAATGTGGGTGTTTCATTTTGATTACGAAAAATACCATTCACGAATTGGGGAGATTTCTTTATTATCTCTAAACGTGCTCCAGATGGCACTTTTCCGAAAGATGCTTGTTGTAAAAATAGGAATACAGCGAGTGCCAGTACGCTAAGAATTAAAAATAATACAATCATAGTTCGTTTGAATGTTCTGTTTAGTTTCATCAATAAAACCTTATCGTAGTCTTTCCGGTAAATCAAAAGTAAATGTTATCTTGCAATAACGACGCATCTCATGAGACTAAACCAATAGTGTCCTAAACGTTTTTTTATTTAGATAAAATCCCTACCTAAGGTCAAGTCTGGGATATTTGAGGATTTTTAGAAAATAATTCCCTGTGTGCAAGAATTAGGCATTGTTGGTGGTGGTTCATCGAAAGGTTTATCTAACCATTGCTGTAGGTTTATTTTAACGAATATATTCAGCCTGATGAACGCCACCAAATTTGAGAGGTGCCATTTATATTTAGCCATCGCCTTGAGTGCTTTTAAAATGAGGATGGTAATCAGGGCGGTCCAGATTTGGATCATCACCGCGTTTTCAGTTGTTCCCACAAAGGATTTAATATGCAGGTTCTGCTTAATTTCTCGGAAGAAGATTTCAATTTGCCATCTGGTTTTATAAAGCTTGCTAATTGTGTTGGCTGTCCATGACATTTGATTGGTAATGAGCTCTATGGTTTGTTTGTTTTGCTCATCCCACACGGCCACTCTTCTAAGCTTCTTTCCATATTTCTCCTTAGATGCCAGGTTTTTGAGTTCAATGAGTTCATCGATCATGATGTTCTGGTGCCTGTTTTGGGGTAGGGTAATTTCGCCCTTAGAGATATATTGAAGGTTTTCTTTATGCCTGATGACAAAAAACACACCCTTACTGTCCCAGATATTAAGGAGATAAAAATCGTTGTAAAAACGGTCTGCTACAATTACACTCCACTTAACAAGAGGCACTTTATACGCTCCTCTGTTATCGGCTGTTTTGCCATTTGTGATATTCACGTAAGCAGGCAGATTACCATCGTAATCCAATAGGGTGTACATTTTAATTGCTCCCTTGGCGGTTTTGTACTTTGCCCAGTCAAATAAGGACAGGCCTAAACTTATGGTGGTGGAGTCCAGCAAGAAAATTTTGGACTTGATCCTGAACTTCACCTGCTTAAAGCCGGCTTGCTGTCCCAGACTTTCCAAAAGGCAGAAATAATAATCTTTAAACAGGTTATGGTCCCTGTGCTTGTTCTGGTAACTCACACTGGATTTCGAAGGAACCTTTGTTATCCCCATATGATTTAAATTTCCTGTAGCAGATCGAAGACCGTTACTGATATCACGAACCGACTGGCTTTTTGCAAATTGACAGAACAGCATGGAAACCAAATGAGTCCAGCTATTATAACCCTTATTGTGCTTGTCTGATCCTTGACTCAAAGTCAGTTTATTGAACTTAGACCGGTCTAATTTTGATATAATTTGTGAAAATAATGTTATGTTTATCATTGAGAAAGGGTGTTTGTTTTTTGCACCACAAAGGTAACTTTGTGTTAAAACTTTCCCTTTCTCTTTTTTGCGTTTAGGACGCTATTGATTACATATATGCAGTAGCATTCTATATTGACAATATTCATGTTTCTGGCGGACCAGAATCTTTCAACGTATTGCCAGGGATAATTTTGGGCATTGCCGTTCCACACGAAAATGTGACGTGGTTTGCAACTAAGATCAACCCAGGCACTGTAAACAAAAAAGTTGCAGGGGCCCCAACAAAGGGCAAACCTGTGAATAACAAGCAGCTAATAGATGATATTTTAAAGGCAATCAGCAACTATGCCGATTGCACAATGATTGCGCTCAAAGGATTAATATTGTAGTTTAATTTAAAAAAATGGTTACGCTTAGGGAGCAACCGTTTCAATGTCTGAAGCTGAATCGTTTTTATTCTCTTCTTCAGAATCTTTATCTTCAGATTCAGCAGGTTCTTCTTCCTTGTTATCCTCGGTCTTCTCATACAACGCGTAAGGTTCTTTGTTATCCTCACCCTCTGGCTTATCAGCTTCAGACCTTTCGTCTGCCTCTTTGGATGCTTCGTTATCAACGCGGTGGTTATACTTTTGATCATTAGGTTGTCCGTCCTTCTCCGTATCGGGAGTCACAGTTTCGATATGTAAGTGCGCATTTTCGTTGTTGCTTTCCATTTCCTATTTGTTTATTTGATCTATATAAGGTTCTAAAACCAAAATTGTTTGGTTAGAAGCCCCCTAATCTGTTCTTTTTTATTGTCAAGAATATCTGTGGCTATATTATTTTTTTGAATCTTTGCATCGTTATAATTGCCTAATCTCCAGGTTGATATTCAAAAGGCAGCTGATCGCCTAAACGTTTTTTGCCCCAGTATCCTTGAATATAGAAACTTTTGTAATCAATGTAACTTCCTTTTTTATCGAGAATTGCATTTTCCAGAAAGAGGGTCATAATAGACCCCTCTTTGTACATAGCCTGAGTAATCTCGTTATCATTAGTTACTTTATCTTCTACCGAAGCCTTCTTCATGTCGTGATAGATATAAAATCGTCTTTTAAACTTCAACTCCACGAAGTTACTGTCAACTGTAAATAAAAACTGTTCCATATCTACCAGTTTCGGGTCAAGCTGTAAGGGTGCAGTCCTGTTCATGATATTATAAGTTAAAAATCCTTCTTGCCTGGTTGTGTTAGTATATAAAGACCTGAGGTAATGCATGAATGATCCATCGTAAGCTTTCCGCCTGTTCAATTTCCATTGCTCCTGCTGTTTCGGTGTACCATCCATATTTTCAAACAAAGATTCTCCATCATAACTTGTGATGCCGGTACCACTGTTAAACCTAAAGTTTCTTAACAGATAGCGGATATTGTAACCGAGGCTTTTGTTTTCGATAATTAGAAAGTCACTAGTTATAGCTTCTAGAAAAGTCTGACGGATGCTAAACTCCAATAAATCAGTATTTATTATTCTACAAGCCTTTGCATTTGCAGATTCACCAAGAAAGTTTTTTATGAACACTTTGATCTGTTTATCGCGTTGAGATCCATCGCCAATAACTACTTAAGATAACACAATCTGTTTCTCAGTAAGTATGATATTAAGTTTCGCAGATTGAGATTGTATGACCACGTTCTGCTTCACTGAAGCATACCCGATCATATTTACAACTAGCTGATACGTTCCAGGGCTAACATTGTTAAACACAAACTCATCTTTGATATCCGTTTTCGTCACCTGCTTTGATCCATTTATGAAGACAGTTGCGGCATCTACAGGACCTCCTACAGAGGTTTTAATAAGGCCACCAATGTTGAAACTAGTCTGCGCCCTGATGGCACTAGAGCAAAGGCAGAAAAATAATACGCATAAAAAGATCTTCATTTGGTGAACCACTAATAAATTAACAAATAAAACAGCAGGCCTACTACCGCGGCAAATAATGTATTTAAGAAATTTACGAAGTTATTTCCAATAACCCCTCTTCTTTACAGTGAGGCACCAATAACAGAGTCTGACAAATTTCCTAGAATTCCAGCTATTCCAATCAAAAGAGATATAGTGCTGCAGGTGGCATAACTAAGGCCTACAATAAAGGCACCAATGGCCCCAAGCACGGTACCTTCAATACTCACTACCCCATCTAGTCCATTTGTATCTTGTTTAAGCGTAAGGATATTATAAAATCTACGACCATAAACGATCCGAGTTCAGAAGATAGCGTGTCTGCCAAGGCAGAAGCGAGGCTAGATGACATCATTATTAGATAAAATTGAAAATGTGCTGGATCAATAATACAGAATAGGGCGCAAATTGCTGCAACTCCCCCATTGGCAAAAACCTGTCCAGCGGTCCTACCATTGGTCTGAACAGATTGAGATTGAAGCTTGAATTTGAAGTCTTTTTTGTATGATGTGGCAACAACGCTTAAAATAAAGAAAACGAGCAGCAACAATATCCCCCTCCATTGATCAGCAAGAAAGACACATAAGCCAATAATACCTGCAGCCAAAGCACCTGAAAAAGTTAATTTTTTAAATTTCAAGCAAATGGCCATTACGGTGACTAAAAAAGCTGCTAACAATAGTTCCTCAGTGCCTAAGGCAATCATTTGCTAAACTAGATTCTTCTGTGATCAGGTAACCAGTTCTTGATTGCCATCTTAATGTCGGTAACTGACAGATTTTCAGATAGAGTCCTATTAAGGAGCAACGGAAGCTCTTCATCCGAAGCAAACCGTAATGCAGCGATTTGGCCGAAAGTAAGATTATCTTCCAACGGCTCCAGACGCTGACTAGTCAGCACGTAATACCTGAGTCTCATTTCCAACACGACAATTCTATTTTGAACAGTCATCCCGTAGTGTTGCCTGACCATGAACGACAACCAACCTATCAAGAAAACTATTGCTGCCGCGAAAAACCATAATGCATCATTCGTCTCATCCGTAAAAGCTTTCCTAAGAGCGAAAGCAAATAGAACTCCCACAATTGGATAAAATATGAAATGGTGGACCGGATAAAAGCGAATGTGATTCTTATAACTTTGCATGACCTGAATTCAAGGAATCGTGAAATTAGTAATTATTTTTTGAGCGATTGGGCTTCCTGCAAATGCTTCCTGGAAATAGGAAGATATTTGGTGGCGAATGCCTTAATGTCAGGATCTTTAGAATTATTACCAACTTCAAAGAACCGAATAGCATTTTGCTGATCCTCAATAACCATTTGCAAGTAACTATCTTGAGTCAATTTGTTAGATTGCTGGTTTAGGTTCAGGGTACCCGGCAGGGCAACATTTTTATAACCAAACAACCTCTTGAGATCTTTCTGTTCTAACTCCTGACTGGCTGACATGACCTTTGCAAAATCTGCGACTTTTCTATCTAGTGATTTGGCTTGTATTAGCGTGCTCATTTGAATAATTGTCATTTGATGTATAGCAATCTTATTCATAAAGTCAACAGAGGTCAAGCTATCAAGGCGATGCTGATTTACCCCCTTTGGACCATTTACCTTCGCTACAGCATTATTAGCGATCACTATAGCGTTTTCTGAGGACCCTGCTCTGAGGTCATTGCCATTTGGAATTCCAATCGTCAAACCATCTCCACTAGCGTTAATGACACTTTGGCTTGGATTTGGAGCATTGGGCTTAAGCGTTGTTATAGTACTTCTTGTTCTGGTAACTGATCCATCTTCAGCGACCCTTTTATGAGTAGAACAAGAAGCAAGGATGCCAACACAGAAGATCAGAACTGAAGAAATACGTGGAATTTTCATGATTTCGAAGATTAGGTGTCTTAATAAATAAACTACAAATGGCATTATTATGTTTGCACCAGGCAGGATCTTATTCATTAAGAGATGTTAACGGTGAGGGTATTGCCTTTATATCTTTTTCCGTCTAATTCAGAAACTGCTTTTTCTGCCATTTTATCACTGCTCATTTGGAGAAACGCGTAGCCTTTACATTTTTTAGTTGCTCGATCACGTACAACTTTAATTGTACTCACCTCTGCATAAGTACTAACAAAACCTACCAAATCTAATTCATCGACATCGGGAGGAAGACCCCCAACAAAAACTTTCATCATATGTGTAATATCTAAGGCTTGAATAGCAATAATAGTACCTCATTTTCTTAAGTATTATTAAAAACACTTACCTTGCCGAGGCTGTTATAGTTTAAACAATGAAAACTCCTCCTCTTAATCTCTCTGAAGTATTTAATCTTTCGCTGGTTGAAATGTTTGCAGCAGAAAAAAAGTATATCAAAGCCTTTGAAGCCATGGGCCAAACCGCTTTTACCCCCGAACTAGCAACCGCTCTATCTCCAGATACCAACAACACTGAAAGCCATATTTCTAGACTGCAGCTTATCCTGGAATCTCAACAATTGAAGACGTTCAGAATTACTTCAACTTTGGATGATGAATTGTTAAAAAAAACAAAGGAAGTTGTGGGCTTTGCTAAGCAAAAGTCCATACTAAAAGATTTACAATTGTTGCATACCGGCAAAACAATCCTTGAAATGAAAGCGGGCAGCTACGAAGTTCTCTATCTTTTGGCCACGGAATTGAAGCTGGGGCAACCAGCGTCGCTTTTAGAGCAGAGCTATAAGGATTTACAGAATTCAATAGCTTATCTAAAGCAGATATCACAGAATATAATTTACCCTGCAGCAAAAGCGTCGGGGAGTGCTTAAAAGTTCGACATTTATTAATAGCTACAGGAATTACTTAATTACTATGCCGTAATAACTAACCAGTTGTTTCGCAGTTTTAGCCATCTCTATATCAGTCAAAGACCGATCGTAAAGAAGAAATCTGGCCATTTCACCAACAAAGGACTCTCGACCAGGATGTTGCACAGCATCCCTTTCCTGGCCAATAGCCATGCGCGATGAGTTGGCCTTTACGTTTACAGGAAATGGACTCGAGGCGATTGCTTTAGATCCATCGTTCAGATACAAATTGAGCATAACAGTATCCGTTCCCTTACCCATCCTGCCCATTATAAGGTAATACCGGTCTTTAATTACGATCTCTTTAGAAGTTACATAAGGATTGTTTTTATCCCATCTACCAAATGTTACTGCATTTCTACTGCTCATCCAGAAACTATTGTCGTCATTAAAGCCGCCCCAAATTCCCTCATTATTGGGCTGATTACGAAGGTTACCAAAAAAACAGTTCACATCTGGCAGTTCACCAGATTGCTTTCCTGCTTTAAGAATGCTAAACCACGTATATCCGCTTCCAATAACAAGATGATCAAAAGCATCTTCGTCCATATTAATTAATTCCTGCTTATTGAACATCAATGTTCCATGTCCCTTTAAAGCTTCAACCTTTTTAACAAATCTGGGTCTCCCAGATCCTAAAACACTGCGCCCTTCATCACGTTTGGAAAAGTCTTTTACTACAAAGGATGTAACCTGATTCTGCCAATGCTCTACTAGATCACCATCTGTTACCACACCTTTATCGGCGTTGAGATCTACAATAAGCATTTCCTTATTGATCTTTTGGGCGTAAGTAAATCCTACACAAGCCGATAGTAATATTGACAATAAGAATTTCATATTTGTTTGTTTTATAGCCCAATATAAAACAACCAAACAGAAATCCCCCTATTTAAAGGAGATTTTAAACCAATCGAGCGCAATATTCACATCCTGTTGTGTCAAGTTGTGAGCGGCAGGAACACTCAGGTAAGTTACATTAAATCTCCCTTGTTAAGCGTTTCCATATGGCTTTGGCACTGCTCGGGTCAACTATAGGATCTGTACTACCGATGCTTAGAAATAACGGTGCATAAGGTTTAGAAGAAAACTAAGGTAATGTTTTAAAAGGTGGCATTGGTCAAAATAACATTCCTGATCCATTTCTTCCCTGCTGAATTTCAATGCCCCAGGGGAAGAAGGTTAAAATGGTTCCTGCACTTCCCCTTTCTTCACCGAAATAAAAATAATACATATGGGGATCATCAAAATTCACCGCTTTTTGACAAAACGCAGTCCAAGTATTCTGATATAAAAGTCGAAGTTCAGTTTGGCATCACCTGCAATTTCAGTGATATGATGAAGTCCTAAAATTCAATTTTCCATGATCTTTCGTGCCCTAACCTTACTTAAAAACTCTGGCGTCATTCCCAAATAAGAAGCTATAAAATGTTATGGAACACGCTGTGGAATGGTAGGATAATGATCAAGGAAATCCAGGTATTTTTGTTCTGCCGTTTTCGCGATACTAAAATAAAGCCTATTCTACATAGTTGAGATGTTCCTTTCCACCAATTTTCTATAAAATTGCTTGAATTTAGGAACCTGACTTAATAATAATTCTTTACTACGTGGATCGAGGATCAACAATTCTGTATCCTCCAGTGTCTCAATAAAAAGATTCCCTGGCTTCTGATCAGAAAAACTCACAATATCGCTTATCCATCCATTCTCGATACCGAACTGGATGATTACTTCATTACCGTTGTCGTCAATATAGTACTTCCTCAAAGATCCTTTCACAATAAAGCCTTCGAAATTACAAGTCTCACCCGCTCTTAGCAAACAAGTCTTCTTGGGAGACTGCTTAGTTCTAAGCAAATTATTAAATGTATCAAGCTCTTCTGCACTGAAAGTTACGTACAGGGAAACATTACTATTGATCTCTTGAAACACGCGCTATAATATTAAAGAGCAACTTAGCCGTAATTCTTAAAATTCCAGTAAACCATCTCGAATAATTTGCAGAATGATAGGAACGTGTGGTAAGGTGTACTTATCTCTAAAGAAATTTTTTAATCTTCTGACAGTTATTTGTAGTTAGCAGCAAGTTTTAGTGCCTCGTAAGCATTTACAATACCGCCACTTCTACACAACTCGGAAAATGTAATTTGTTCGTCAGTTCCAGGCTTCTTAACAGTTCCTTCCGGCTTATAACAGCTTTTAACAAGAATATCTATTACTTGTGCAGGTTTTAACTTAGGATAGTGCTCCAAAATCAAAGCCGCTATGCCAGATACGACAGGTGCAGCCATACTTGTTCCATTCGCATTTCCGTAGGTATTACCGCCTGGAATGGTCGAGTATATTTTAACTCCAGGCGAAAAAACATCCACTATTTTCTTGCCGTAGTTCGAAAAGCCAGCAGTCAGTCCTCCGTTTGTAAGATCTCCACTCGCCCCTACAGTAATCATATTTGTTGCCTTTTTACCGTCCGACAAGTACAATGGGTTCGGGAAATTATCCTCCACATCAATATTCTTGGAATCGTTACCAGCGGCATGAACGAGTAGCACATTCTTTTTTTCAGCATATCTGATAGCGTCATCTACCCATTGTTTCTCTGGGGAATACCCCTTACCAAAACTCATGGAGATTACTTTAGCGCCATTATCGACTGCATAGCGAATTGCGAGCGCGATATCCTTATCATGCTCATCACCATCTGGTACTGCACGTACCATCATTATTTTTACGTTATCTGCAACGCCATCGATACCAATTCCGTTGTCTCTTTTAGCTGCAATGATTCCAGATACATGGGTACCATGAAAGGCGAACTTTGCCATCACATCGTTATTACCGTAATAGCGATCAGAAAAATCAGCATAGTTATCTCTTACGATATCTGCCCTATAATTAACAAGCGGCAAATCTAACTTGGCAACGCTCTCTTCTAAAGTAGTTACATAGGCTCCGAACTCATCCCTGAACTGATCTATAGAGATATCCATCATCTTGTTTCCTTGCAGAAGAGAGAGCAAGCCCTTTCTGGCATTTTCAATCTTGGGATCTTGCGAACTGAAATTTTCTAAATCAGTACCTTTTATAGTATCCTTTTTCAAGCCTATATGAAGCAAGCTATCTGCCCATTTAATCCCTTGAAAAGATTCCTGAAAGTCTTTTAATTTAGCGCGGTTAGCCATTAAAGGTGCTTCGTACTTAGTCTTCAACTTCGAATATAGTGCGGTATCTCTGGGTAAAATAGTTTTTTGAGCACCCAAGTTCTTAAATAAGCGTTCCGCCTCTTCGGTGTCCTTTCCAACACTACGGCCGTCTTTTCCGCCGAGGAAATTCCAGCCATAAACGTCGTCAATATATCCATTCTTATCATCATCTTTACCATTACCGGGCTTCTCTTTTGGATTCTTCCATAACACTTGAGATAAATCTTGATGTAGCGTATCAACGCCTGAATCTATAACAGCAACGGTTACTGGTGTACTTTTTTTACCTTTCAGCAATTCCGTGTAGGTTTTATTAAGGCTGATACCATAAAATCCGTCTTTACCTTTATCTAGTAGGTGCCAGCCATTTGGCGCTTGAATAGTGGGGGCAATGGGAGCAACCTGAGCGTTGACATTGAAATTGAATGCAAGTAATAACCCGCTTAATGCAAGAATTTTAATCTTATTAATCATACTTAAGTTAGTTGTTTGTGTGTTATAAATTTTTAGAAAATACCTATTTAACAATTTGCATTAACAAAACAACTAACGTTTACTAAACTAAAATAGTTTCTATGGTATGGTCAGAAGGATGTTATTTAATTTTATTTAACTAAGAATTTCCCTGCTTAGCGGCGAGTTGATCATTGATTGCTTTTTCAATGCCGTTCCCAATCATAACAAGCAGTTCAATCTCCACATCTTTATCAGTCACCCAGGTTACCTGCTCATTTTCGACAAATGGCCAAACTGCACATAGTTGATCCAAGCCATTAAATATGTTATATTTGATCTCACCTGGAAAAGGCACCGCTAGTAAAGCGCGATCATTTCCGTTGATGGTTATTAAAATCTCAAAAGGTTCCATAATCAAAGCTAGGTATTATCATCAACAAATTCGCCATTATTGCATCGGTTCCGCCCAGCAATAGGTTCTATCTCGGCCTGCTGGAGGTTTAAGAAGTGATCGCCATTGCCCTTGCTCGTAGTAAGCTCGTATTACAACATGCATGAACTCGGAGTCAGCTTTCCCTTTCTTCGGTATTCCTTCGGTTCCTGGTCGCTTCGAAGCGACCAGGAACCGAACAAAAGGCGTGGTAAAGCCGATTAAAAAACGGCGGCGGATAAAAGTCAGTATGAGTTCAGACAAACTGCAATAGGAGTTTACTAAGAGCCTATACTTATATTGAGGTAAACGCTTCCTAACGGAATTTAGACTAGATATTCTGAGCAATCACGTACCCTGCAGCCCAAGCCCATTGAAAGTTGTAACCACCAAGCCAGCCAGTAACGTCTACACATTCACCCCCAAAAAATAGACCTGGGATTTTTCTACATTCCAACGTTTTCGAAGATAATTCTTTTGTATCTATTCCACCACGCATAACTTCTGCTTTGTCATAGCCTTTGTCTCCCGCGGCTTTCACTGTAAACAGATGTATCGTTTTATAAACGAGTTCAATCTCTAGCTTAGTCATTGAAGCTACCGTTTTTTCAATAGGTAAATATTTTGACATCGCATCAGTTAATTTCTTAGAGAAAAACCGATTAAATAATGCGGAAAGAAGGGTCTTCCCATTTGAGGATCGCTCCTGCTCTATCAGTTCGGAAATATTTTCTCTGGGAAGTAAATTCAGGTTGAATACTTCCCCTCTTTGCCAGTAGGAAGATATTTGCAAGATTGCCGGGCCGCTTAATCCCCAATGGGTGAACAATATATTTTCTTCGAAGGAAATTCGCTCGTTGCTAACCTCGCAAAAGACCGTGTTGCCGGAAAGCTGTGCATACCATTCTTCGTCTTTACCGGTAATCGTCAATGGAACCAGTCCAGGGGCGGTTTCAATGATATTTAAGTTGTACTTTCTGGCAAATCGCATAGCGAAATCTGTGGCGCCCATTTTAGGTATCGGCAAGCCTCCGGTCGCAATCACAAGCTTCGGTGACTTCAATATACGCTGTTTACCATTCTTTTGAAACTGAACATTGAATCCTTCATTTGAAGAAAGCACCTCAGAAACTTCTGCATTGGTGATGATTTGTTGGTCGAGGTCTGTGCACAGCGTGGTAAAGACTTCTACGACGTCCTTTGCGGACTTATCTATTGGGAAAAGCTGGCCTAGTGTTTTCTCTTGTCCCTGAATCCCATAGGTGTCGAAAAAAGCGATGGTATTCGCGACCGACCATTGCTGGAACGCTGATTTTAAAAAATCCTTATTGCTGGAGATAAAGTTTTCATCGCTTGAAAAGAGGTTGGTGTAGTTGCATCTACCACCTCCGGAGATTAATATTTTTGCACCCGGCTTATCGTTTTTTTCTAAAAGAATAACCTTTTTGCCCAAATATCCGGCTTGTACTGCGCACATCAATCCACAAGCCCCTGCACCAATAATTATAGCATCTGCATCCATCAATCCGTTAATATTGTTATTTTTGTGCAAAATAAGCATAAGTTTCTCAAATAGATATGGCAAAGCAGATAAGTGATTTGAAATTAGGAATTCTGGGTGGTGGGCAGTTAGGCCGGATGCTCATTCAGGAAGCTATTAATTACAACCTCACTACTTTAGTATTAGACCCCGATCCTGACGCGCCTTGCAGGCACATCACGAACTATTTTGAATGCGGCTCTATCACAGATTTTGACACTGTTTACAGTTTTGGTAAAAAAGCTGACATTATTACAATAGAGATTGAAAAAGTTAATATTGATGCGCTTGAACAACTAGAAAAAGATGGAAAACAAGTTTATCCTCCATCGAGAGTGATCAGACTGATACAGGATAAGGGTGTTCAGAAGCAATTTTTAAAGGAAAACGACATTCCGACTGCCCAATTTCAATTGGCAAATACGAGAGAGGATATCTTAAACAGCGATTTCAGTTTTCCTTACATGTTAAAGCTGCGGAAAGATGGCTACGATGGCAAGGGAGTGATGAAAATTAACAGTATCTCAGAAATCGATCAGGCTTTCAATGCACCTTGTCTAATTGAAGAGCTTATTGATTTCGAAAAGGAAATAGCAGTTATAGTTAGTCGCAATCCGAAAGGGGAGGTAAAAACTTTTCCCATGGTAGAAATGGAATTCAATGACGAGGCTAATCTTGTTGAATTTCTAATATCTCCTTCAACCTACCCTGAAGCCATCCAAAACAGGGCTGAAGAAATCGCAATAAAGATCGCTAATTCATTAAATATTACTGGTCTGCTAGCAGTAGAAATGTTTGTTACCAGAAATGGTGAAATCCTTGTTAATGAAGTTGCACCACGTCCACATAATAGTGGACATCATACTATTGAAGGTAATTACGTGTCTCAATTTGACCAGCATTTACGCTCAATTTTCAGCTTGCCCTTAGGTGATACTAGAGCCATAACCAATGCGGTTATGATTAATTTACTAGGAGAGAAAGGTCATGATGGTGTTGCAAAATATAAGGGATTAGAAAAGGTAATGGCATTGGATGGCGTTTATGTTCATCTTTATGGAAAGAAATATACTAAACCTTTCAGAAAAATGGGACACATTACGGTGGTTGATCAAAACCGCGAAGAGGCTATACAAAAGGCAAATTTCATTAAAAACACGTTAAAGGTCATCTCTTAATGAGCGTACAAGTCGGAATTATCATGGGCAGCAAGTCTGACCTTCACATTATGCAGGATGCTGCAGACATTTTTAAGGAATTTGGGATAGAATTTGAGATGACAGTCGTATCTGCTCACCGTACTCCTGAACGAATGTTTGACTATGCGAAGAATGCTGCGGGACGGGGTTTAAAAGTTATTATTGCCGGTGCTGGTGGAGCAGCTCATTTACCAGGGATGGTCGCTTCTATTACCGTTTTACCGGTGATCGGCGTGCCGGTGAAGTCCTCGAATTCGATTGATGGATGGGATTCAATACTATCTATCTTGCAAATGCCAAATGGAATTCCTGTGGCGACGGTTGCGCTAAACGCAGCTAAAAATGCGGGATTGCTGGCAGTACAAATTCTTTCGACTGCAGATAAATCGCTCGCAAAAAAAATGCAAAATTACAAAGATGACTTGCGTAGAAACGTGGAAGAAAGCGCCGCAGATTTGTAGTTAATTTAGCCTTGGATCCTCCGGAAAATTGCTAACATGGGCATATTTTGGTCCCAGATTGATAATCACTTCACGCCACAGCTCCTCTTCATTATCGGAGAATACAACATCAGGATGATATTGATCTGAGACTATCCAGGTATTCTTGGATATCTCACCTTTTAGTTGATCTGGAGCCCAACCTGAATAACCTAAAAAGAATTTAATTTCATGAGGCATTATACTTCCATTATCAATAAGAACCTTTAGAATCTCGAAATTTCCTCCCCAATAAATCCCTTTTGCAATCTCATGGCCATCATTGATTATATCATAACATCTGTGGATAAAATGAACGGTATCAGTGGCTACCGGACCTCCTATATAAACTGGAAATTCTGCTTCAGGCATTTCAGGAATAAGATCTTTCAATAAAAGTAGACTAGGATGATTTAAGACAAAGCCTACAGTGCCTTCTTCCCGATAGTCGCTAATCAAAATGACAGAGCGTTTGAAATTAGGGTCCATAAGAAAAGGCTCAGATATCAATAGTTTCCCTAGAGAAGGTTCAATGAGACTCAACATTTTGAGATATTTAAAGTAAAATTAAATAAAGTAACCCTATTTTTGTTTATGAAGCTTACTAAAGAAAACTTACAAAACTTACGCCAAGATTATCGCGTATCGTCACTTTCTGAAAGTGATGTAGAGGTCGATCCAATTTTACAATTCAAGAAGTGGTTTTCCGATGCGGTTAGCGCACAGCTTTACGAACCTAATGTAATGACTTTTGCTACTGCCGATAGTGATGGAAAGCCGTCTGCACGTATTGTACTACTGAAAGGATTTGATGAGCATGGATTTGTATTTTATACTAATTATGAAAGTAAAAAAAGTCAGGACCTTATTGAAAACCCACAGGCTGCACTGGTCTTTTTCTGGGCAGAATTGGAAAGACAAGTACGAGTGGAGGGTATAGTTAGTAAAGTTGATAAGGAAGTTTCCAAGGCATATTTTCATTCAAGGCCAATTGGAAGTCAGATTGGCGCAATAGCTTCGCCCCAAAGCGCTGTGATTACTGACCGGTCCATCTTAGAGAACAAGGTATCTGCGCTTACGGAGCAGTATGAAGGCAAGGAAATACCTTTACCTGACAACTGGGGAGGCTATCTTGTGGAACCAAAACACATCGAGTTTTGGCAAGGAAGATCGAGCAGATTGCATGATAGAATTATTTATGATTTTGTTGAAAGCGCATGGAAAATTAATCGATTAGCACCTTAAAAATAATGTTATGAAAATCGCTGTAGTAGGATCTGGGACAATGGGGAACGGTATTGCCCATACATTCTCACAATTTGGCCACTTGGTAAATCTCATCGATATTAATCAGGATGCTCTTGATAGGGCATTGAAGACTATTGACAAAAATTTACAGCGACAGGTTGAGAGAGGAACGTTGACGGCTGATAAGAAAGTGGAGGTGCTCCTGAACATTGTAACCTTTACAGATTTAAAGTCAGGTTTGGCTGACGTCGACTTAGTAATAGAAGCTGCTACGGAAGATCTGGGTCTTAAATTAAAAATTTTTAAAGATTTGGATACTTTCGCGCCGGCTGAGGCTATTTTAGCAAGCAATACTTCTTCAATATCTATTACAAAAATAGCCTCTGTAACTTCCAGACCAGATAAGGTCATCGGAATGCATTTTATGAACCCGGTTCCATTAATGAAGCTTGTAGAAGTAATAAGGGGTTATGGAACAAGCGATGAAACTTCCTCGGTAGTCGTCAATTTGTCAAGGGGATTGAACAAAACTCCCACGGAAGTAAATGATTATCCAGGCTTTATCGCCAATAGGATTTTAATGCCGATGATCAATGAAGCAATCTATTCCTTGTATGAAGGCGTTGCTGGAGTTGAAGAAATAGATACTGTGATGAAGCTGGGAATGGCGCATCCAATGGGTCCTTTACAATTGGCGGATTTTATTGGTTTAGATGTATGCTTATCCATTCTGAGCGTACTGTATGATGGTTTTGGAAATCCTAAATATGCGCCCTGTCCCCTGCTGGTAAATATGGTTGCTGCAGGAAAGAAAGGCATTAAGTCTGGCGAAGGTTTTTATCAGTACACCAACGGAACTAAGGAGATCAAAGTATCTAAAAAATTTAGCAAAGCAGACCTTTTATCTTAACTTTACAATATGAATGAAAACCTTGATCCCTCTGCTGAAAGTTTATCTCCAATAGAGCGGGATGTCGAAAAAGTTCTGCGCCCTCAGGCTTTTGAGGACTTCACCGGACAGGAAAAGGTGATGGAAAACCTAAAGATCTTTGTACAGGCTGCGAAGCTCAGATCTGAACCGCTTGACCATGTGCTACTGCACGGTCCTCCAGGACTCGGCAAAACTACTTTATCTTACATCATTGCCAATGAAATGAATGTTGGAATTAAGGTAACTTCCGGACCTGTTCTTGATAAACCTGGCGATCTGGCGGGCTTGCTTACAAATCTGGATACCGGAGATATTTTATTCATAGATGAGATTCACAGGCTAAGTCCATTAGTAGAGGAATATTTGTACTCTGCAATGGAGGATTTTAAGATTGATATCATGCTTGAAAGTGGCCCCAACGCAAGATCAGTACAAATTAATTTAAATCCGTTCACGTTGGTCGGTGCCACTACACGTTCGGGTTTGCTAACAGCTCCACTTAGGGCCAGGTTTGGAATTAACTCCCGCCTTGCTTATTATGACGCCAAATTACTAACAACTATCGTATTACGCTCATCCGAAATATTGAAAACACCTATTACAGACGAGGGTGCATACGAGATTGCGAGGAGAAGTCGTGGAACTCCGAGGATAGCAAACGCGTTATTGAGACGCACAAGGGATTTCGCGCAAATTAAGGGCAATGGTGAGATTGATACTGAAATTGCACGTTATGCATTAAATGCTTTGAATGTGGATGAGCATGGTCTTGATGAGATGGACAACAAGATTCTGATCACTATTATTGATAAATTCAAAGGTGGCCCTGTTGGCTTGAAAACAATCGCAACTGCAGTGGGTGATGATGAAGGAACAATTGAAGAGGTTTATGAGCCTTTTTTAATTCAAGAAGGTTTTCTTATGCGAACTGCAAGAGGAAGGGAAGCTACTGAAGCCGCTTACAAGCATTTAAAAAGGAATTATCCCGGTCAAGTGGGGAAATTATTTTAGAAAGTAATCGCGTTAAAACGACGGTCATTTAAGACTGTCCTTTTATTTTTATTATTACGAGATATTTCTTATTTCCGTATGACAAACCAGTATACTAAAAGAATAATGACAAGCACCGGAAGAATCCACTTGAGAACTTTCCCCGCTCCGTTGCTGTCATACTCTTCAACAGCTTGTGGCGATGGCCCCGGATCTTGCTCGTGTTTTGCATAATCATGTTCAATGGGTTTAGAAGGCCTATTTGGATCTTCAATATGATTGGGTTCTTCGCTATAATTGGGATCTTTAGTTTCCATGATCTTGGGTTTAGTTCATTATCCTTATTGTAGGTTACAACAGCAGCTTAAATAAAATGTTTTAATCCTAAAGTTTATCTTTGTGACTGATGATTGAAAATCGTGCGAGATATAGCAAGCTCATTAAGGATGAGGCCCAACGTCTTGGCTTTATGCAATGTGGGATCGCGGAGGCTGAATTCCTAAACGACGAAGCCCCCAGACTGGAAAAGTGGCTCAATAATAATCATCATGGTAAAATGGGTTATATGGAAAATCATTTTGACAAAAGACTGGATCCCAGGCTCTTGGTTGATGATGCTAAATCAGTCATATCACTTACCTTGAACTACTATTCTGAAGCACAACAAATTGATCCCGAATCTCCCAAGATATCTAAATACGCATTTGGCGCTGATTACCATCAAGTCATAAAGGCAAAGCTGTGTGAACTACTAAATTTTATTTCAGATAATATTGGGGAGGTAGCCGGTCGCGCCTTTGTAGACTCTGCTCCCGTCTTAGATCGTGCATGGGCAAAGCGAGCAGGGATTGGCTGGATCGGTAAAAACAGTAATCTGATCAGCAAAAAAAGTGGCTCTTTTTTCTTTCTTGCAGAGTTAATTGTAGATCTGGATCTGGAATATGACAATTCGTTTGAAACTGATCATTGCGGCACCTGTACGAAATGTATTGACGCCTGCCCTACCGAAGCAATACTGTCTCCTTTCATTATAGACGCAAAAAAATGCATTTCTTATCTGACCATTGAGTTAAAAGACGAAATTCCTTATCACTTTAATGATAAGATGGACAATTGGATGTTTGGTTGCGACATTTGTCAGGACGTATGCCCATGGAACAGATTCTCCGTGCCTAATTTAGAGCCTGCTTTCAAGCCTAATGACAATTTGCTTCAAATGAAGAAAACGGATTGGCTAGATATTACAGAAGACGTTTTTAAAACGATCTTTAAAAATTCTGCTGTTAAGCGAGCAAAGTTTAAGGGTCTTAAAAGAAATATTGACTTTTTAAGGAAAGTTAATCGCTGAACATCAAGTACTACTTTCCAAACTTCATCTTCAGTTGTTCCAACATATCGTTGGTAACATCCACTGGTTTTGATTCCTTATTAGGGATAAACTGAGGACGTGATTGATTTTGAGCTACTTTGGATGAGGTGGATGACTGGCTGGCGTGATGGTTTACAGGTTTAGCCGCTAGATTTACTAGTCCTTTTTCATGCACTTTCTTTTCCTGTTTAAGGGCTTCCTTTTTTTTGTTCCAACGTTCCCATATTTCTGTTAACTTTTTCTTAGTGTACAACGGAAAATCGCCCTGCTTCATCCAAGAGTAGTAACTAGGTTCTATGTCGAATACCTGCTCTACAGTTTTACCTTTATGTTTTCCGAAGTTAAAGATCTCTTGCTCCTCTTCATTAAAGACCATTCGGCCGGCGAAATCCACAGGCTTATTCATGTTACTAAAAGCATGTAACGCATCAACATCATTTTGAACTGGTTTAGAGATATTGCCTTGTTTATCCTCAAAATTGGCATCCTTATAGCGTTCGATCTGTGCTAACAGAACATGGTAGGTAGCAATGATATCAGCTTCAGCAGAGTGTGCATTGACAATATCTTTGTCACAGTAAAACTTATAGGCTGCGCGTAGCGTACGTTGTTCCATTTGATGAAATATGTTTTGAACATCGACAAACTTCCTGTCATTCATATCGAAATCTATCCCTGCCCTTAAAAATTCTTCTAATAGAACAGGTATGTCAAACCTATTGGAATTATAGCCGGCGAGGTCTGCATCACCAATAAAATCTGCGATCTCCTTCGCTACCGTTTTAAACGTAGGTTCACTTAATATATGTTCTTCATAGATACCGTGAATTACTGACGACTGCAAAGGAATTGGCATCTCTGGATTGATCCTCAATGTTTTTACAAGCTCCAAACCGTCTGGCATAGCTTTAAGAATGGAGATTTCAACAATGCGATCTGCTCCAACATTCACACCAGTAGTTTCAAGATCGAAAAAAGCGAGGGGACGTATTAAATTTAATTTCATGTGCAGCGTTTTGTAGCACTTCAAAAGTCGTAAAAATGATTCATTTAATCGATAATATGTTTTTTTATTTATGTTTCAAAGGTTATATTGCCTCATTAGACTGCTCTTAGTTATGAAACACATTTATCTATTCTTTTTTCTTTCCACATTATCATTGGGCACCATGGCGCAAGATTTCACTTACGGAGGCGTAAGTGGTAGTGATATAAATCTGACAAACACCAGATTGGACAGTAACGCCAATGCTATGGTGATCAACGAATATGGGGCAGCAGCGATGCAGTTGGACTATAACGATGGTCATATGTATATCAACTTCGTATATCACGTAAGAATTAAAATATTCAATAAGAACGGTTTTGAGAATGGGAATGTGGTGATTCCACTACGGACGTATACCGAAAACGAAGACTCAATCGACGAATTAAAAGCAACGACTTTTAATTTTGTTGATGGAAAATTATTACGATATGAACTGGATCAAAAAAAGATCTTTAATGAGAAAAGAAATAAATACGTCAGTTTAAAAAAGTTCACCATGCCCAATTTAGTTGAGGGCAGTGTTATTGAGTATAGTTATCTAATGCGCATTCCCACTATATTTAACTTTAAGAGTTGGGAATTTCAGTCCAGTATACCTAAGTTGCGTAGTGAATTTGTTTCTACTATTCCTGCTATTTACAACTACAATGTTTCTCTAAGAGGAGCAAAAAAACTGACCTCTACAAAGGCGGAGCTACAGAAAGAATGCCTGGTGATTTCAGGAATGAAGGCCGATTGTTCGAAAATGACCTATATCATGACTGATGTGCCAGCCTTCATTCAGGAAGATTATATGACGGCACCCGATAATTTTAAGTCAGCCATATACTATGAACTGTCTGATTATACCACTGCCTCTGGAAGCAAGACCAACATCACCAAAACCTGGAGAGATGTGGACAACGAGTTGCTTGATGATAAATCCTTTGGGGCACAGCTTAAGAGAAAAGACTTATTTATTCCGCTACTGCCAGCCATTACCCGTGAGGCTACAGACCACCTTTCGAAGGCAAAGGCGATTTATACGTACATAGGGAGGAGTATCAAAAGCAACCACTTTATTGGAATACGTACCGAAAACGGAATAAAAAAAGCGCTCGAAACCCGGTCAGGTAATGTTGGAGATATCAATCTTGCGCTGGTTACTGCATTAAACGCTGCAGGTATGGATGCAGAAGCCTTAATTCTATCCACTCGTCAAAATGGCTTGGTTAACAGTCTATATCCGGTGATCTCAGAATTCAATTATGTGATCGCGAAGCTAAATCTTGGAGATCAAACCTATCTTCTTGATGCTTCAGAGCCTCAACTTCCTTTTGGACTTATTCCGTTGAACTGCGTAAATGGCAATGGAAGGGCTATTGGATTTAAGAAAAAAGCATCTTATTGGTATGAGATTAGGGCCCCACAAAAGGAGACAACGAAATATATTCTGGAAGCTGCCCTCGATCTAAGTGGAAACTTGAAAGGATTGCTTACCACGTATTCAATGGGCTACGCCGCCTTAAATAAGAGAGCTCAAATTGGTGCAGCAGGCTCTGTTGACGAATATGTAGAAAAATTGGATGAGCAAATGCCTAACATCAAAATATTAAACCATGTTATTGAGAACCTTGATACGCTTGAAAATGCCCTAGTTGAAAAGTATGAAATTGAAATGAAGGTATTTGAAAACATGAACTTCGCACAACTGTACTTTAATCCTTTCTTTATCAACCGTACCAGCAAAAACCCATTTAACTTAAATGAACGGACTTATCCAGTTGATATGGGTGCTGCGCGCGAGGAAAGGGTGACCATGATGATTAAGCTTCCGGAAAACCTGTACCTGGCAGAGCAACCTAAAAATGTTTCAATGGCGCTACCTGAGAATGGAGGAAAGTTCATGTCTAACACTACATTAATGGGAAATACTTTAACCTTTACACAAGTATTTCAACTAAATAAGCCAATCTATAGCCCTGAAGAATACCTTGCTTTGAAGGAATTCTACAGTAGAATGATTCAATTGCAGAAAACTGATATTATTCTTAAAAAAGCAAAGTAATATGAAGGTCAGATTTTTATTAATTGCACTGTTGCTGTGTCTTAAATGCTTTGCTCAGGACTACAGCAATTACCAGATGGAGAACATACCAGTGACTCTTAAAAATCGCGCTAATGCAGTGATTAGGAGCATGGAAACTTCCGTAGATATGCGTGCACCTGAAAACGTAATATTTACGGTTAAAAAGATAATAACGGTTTTGAACAAAAATGCCAGTCAACGGGCGGCGCTGGCGTTATATTACAATAAAAATACGAGTATAAAAAGGGTTAAGGGGTTAGTTTTGAATGAATCTGGGGCTCCGACAGAAAAATTTAACTTAAGCAATTTTACTGATGAAAGTGCAGTGAGTAACTTCTCTCTTTTTGAGGATGACCGTGTAAAATATTACAGTCCTTCAGTAAGTACCTACCCGTATACCGTAGTTTACGAGTATGAAATGAGGTTTAAACAAAACCTGAATATACCTGACTGGTATGCAAACCCCTACCCTGATGTGGCAGTGGAACAAAGCACTTATACCTTCATATGTAAGCCTGGCGACAAGATACGAATCAAGGCGTATAATTTTAACGGAGCCGCAGATGTACAAAAGAATGATAAGTTCGAAAGCTACACTTGGAAGGTAAGTAAGCTAAACGCATTCAAATCGGAACCCTATGCACCTGATCCTGATAGTTACCTCACCTACGTCAAGGTTGCACCAGAGAAATTCAGCTACTATGGCCATCAGGGAACTTATAAAGATTGGAAAGACTTGGGGAAGTGGGTTTATGATGACCTGATCAAAAGCAGGCAGCAGTTGAATGCGGAGACTGTTAAGATGATTAATGATCTGGTGAAGGGTGCTATTAATGATAAAGAAAAAGCAAGAATAGTATATAAGTATCTTCAGAAAAAAACGAGGTACATCAGTGTTCAAGTTGGAATTGGTGGGTACCAGCCCTTTCAGGCAGCTGAGGTCGACAGACTTTCGTATGGAGATTGCAAGGCACTGGTTAACTATGCGCAGAGTCTGCTAAAAGCTGTTAATATTGAAAGCTATTACTGCGTTGTCTTTGCGGGTAGCTTAAAAAAAAGCATAGATCCGGATTTTGCTAGTATGGATCAGGGAAACCACATTATTTTATGTCTCCCTTTCGAAAACGACACCACATGGCTGGAATGCACCAGTCAGGATGCTCCATTCGGTTACCTTGGCACCTTTACGGATGACAGATTTGTTCTCGCTTGTACCCCTGAGGGTGGAAAAGTATTGAGGACGCCAACGCTTTTCACAGACAACAATTTACTGGAGAGAGAAGCCGAACTGACGCTGACTGCAGACGGCAGCATAAATGGGAAACTGAAAACTATATTTGCAGGTTCACAATATGAAAATTATAACGGCTTGATAAATAAACCCTATTCAGAGCAACTTAAACTTTTAAAGGACGAATATGATATAGATAATATTGATTTTACAGATCTGAAACTAACTCAAAATAAGGACATTGATCCAGTTACTACAGAAATATTGAATCTTACCATTCCAAGGTATGCACCAGAGAACAACAAACACGTTTATCTTACATTGAATGCCTTTAATAAATCAAGACAAGTTCCGGAAGTAAGAAATAGAACGCTAGCATTGTACATAAACCGTGGTTATACCGATATTGATGAAGTGGTTTATAATTTACCTGACGGATATAAAATTGACCTCAAGCCGAACGATATTGATCTTAAATCACCCTTCGGATCTTACACATTGACATCAAAGATCGAGGGAAAAAAGCTGACCTATAAAAGGAAGATTGTACTAAACAATGGTACATTCCCTGCTGAGGATTATACTAAGTTTGCTGACTTTTTTAACGCCGTAAGCAGTAACGATCAAAACAAGATCATTTTCAGTGTAAACTAGCTTAGGATTATTATGCCAAGTGTAATACCAATGATCATGATAAGATACATCAGAATTTCTGTTGTAGCAAAACGCTTGTACTTTTTCCAAAAAGAATCTTGATTGTTTTCTGACATCATTTAGTTTTTAAAAGACCCGGCCTTCACCATAGCCTTTTGATAAGTGGGTAAGGTTAAATCGTCTACAACAACCCCTCTTGTAGTCGAGGCATGGACAAAGTAGTTATTATTCAAATATACACCAACGTGATCAACCTCTCTGCCTTTAAACGAAAAAAATATAAGGTCGCCTTCTTTTAGCTGATCAATGTTCTTTTCCCGGATTGTTTCTGCCTGGTCTATTGACCGTCTTGGCAAGCCAATACTATAAATGTGTTTCTCTAGTAGAAGCGCAAAACCAGAGCAATCAATCCCCCCTTTATCCAAACCACCAAGCTTATACTTTACTCCAGTCCAGTCTGTAATGAATCGGTACAACTGCTTACTTTTCAAGTTCGACATGGCGTCAGCAATTTTAGCCGCAGCAGCATTGGTTTTGACTGGTGGTCTTCTAGAGGCACATGAAGCGAAAACCATCATAAGTATTAATCCAAAAATCAGCTTGAAATGGAGCGTATCACTTTTGGTCATGTACATAGCTTATTGTTTTATAATGCGTTGAATTTCATCTAGTTTAAGAAGCGCTTCTACCGGAGTTAGGATGTTTACATCCAGGTTATTTATAGAATCACGAATTTTAATAAGGACGGGGTCTTCAACAGCAAACATTTGTAACTGGTAGGCCTGATTCTGTACTTTTTTGATGCTATCTTTAATGCTCTGCCCTTCAGTTCTGTCAATTTCAAGCTTTTTAAGAATCTCATTAGCACGATAGATCAGTTTGGGAGGCATACCAGCCATCTTTGCTACATGAATACCAAAACTATGTTCGCTGCCTCCAGGAACTAGCTTTCTTAAAAAAATAACGCGGTTGCCGACTTCTTTTATTGAAACATTAAAGTTCTTAATCCTTCCCATTGTATTCACAAGCTCATTCAGTTCATGGTAATGAGTAGCGAATAAAGTCTTGGGCTTTGCTGTGGGATGTTGGTGTAGAAACTCTGCAATTGCCCAGGCAATAGAGATACCATCATAGGTACTAGTTCCTCGGCCAATCTCATCTAGAAGGATCAGACTCTTGTCTGAAATATTGTTTAATATACTCGCGGTTTCATTCATCTCAACCATGAAGGTACTTTCTCCTGAAGAAAGATTATCTGATGCGCCAACCCTGGTGAAAATCTTGTCAACCAACCCGATAGCCGCGGTTTTAGCGGGCACGAAACATCCCATCTGAGCCATCAGGACAATCAAGCCTGTCTGCCTCAAGATTGCCGACTTACCCGACATATTTGGCCCGGTAATGATAATTATTTGTTGAGTTTCGTTATCAAGAAATACATCATTGGTAATATACTCTTCACCAACCGGAAGTCTTCTTTCTATAACAGGATGTCTTCCACCTTTGATGTCAAGTGCCATTCCGTTATTTACTTCAGGTTTTACGTAATGATTTTTAATGGCAAGCTGAGCGAAACACAAGAGCACATCAAGCTGAGCGATAAGGAAGGCATTTAACTGAATCTGTTTAATGTATGCAGATACCTTGAACATAAGTTCGTTGTACATGCGGACTTCGATCACCTGGATTTTCTCTTCTGCTCCAAGAATCTGTTCTTCGTACTCCTTCAGCTCTGGTGTAATATATCGTTCAGCACTTACCAAGGTCTGCTTCCTGATCCAGTCTTCTGGTACCTTATCTTTATGGGTATGAGTTACTTCCAGGTAGTATCCAAAAACATTATTAAATGCTACCTTCAAAGAAGGAATTCCGGTTGAGGCCGCTTCCCGCTTCTGGATTTCAACCAAATAATCCTTACCGCCAAAAGCAATCTTTCTCAAGCGGTCAAGCTCTTCATCTATACCGTCGGCAATCACATTTCCTTTAATTAATAGTGCTGGAGGATCTTGCTGTAGCTCTCTTTCTAGCTTTTCTCTGATCGTTAAACAGGGATTAAGCTGCTCTGCCAGTACACCAAGGAAGGGATTCTTTGTTTCTTCTGCAATACTTTTGACCGACTCGATATGGTATAAGGCCCTTTTTAGAGCGCATAGCTCTCTGGGACCTACGCGTTGTAAGCCGACTTTAGAGATCAAGCGCTCTAAGTCTCCAATTTGCTTGATGTGGTTGTTAAAAGATTCAAGCAGGGACTCATCTTTAACAAGATATTCTACCATACCTAGCCGCTCCTTAATAGGCTTCAGTTCCTTCAAAGGCATGATGATCCACTTGTATAATAATCGTGCCCCCATAGGAGTGGAAGTCTGATCTAAGACTTCAAACAGGGTTACCGCATTGTCATGCGGAGAACTTACCAGCTCCAGGTTTCGGATTGTAAATCGATCTAGCCAAACGTATTTATCCTCCTCCAGCCTGGAGATGGCGCTAATGTGCTTTAAATTGCGGTGCTCCGTATCATTCAGGTAATGTAAGACTACACCCGCGGCTACAATACCTGCCTGAAGCTTATCTACCCCGAAGCCTTTTAACGAATTCACTTCGAAATGCTTAGTCAGGATTTCATTTGCATAGTCTGATGTAAAAGCCCAGTCATCCAGGTGAAAAGTATAAAACTTATCGCCGAAAAATTCCAGAAACTCCTTACGTTTGGTTTTTTGATAAACGACTTCATTAGGCTTGAAGCCTTGTAAAAGTTTATCAATATATTCTGCGTCGCCCTGGGCTACCAAAAATTCACCCGTAGAGATGTCTACGAAAGACACACCTAAAGTGTTTTTCTCAAAATAAACAGCGGCGAGGTAGTTATTAGATTTTTGGTTTAAAATGTTGTCACCGTATGCAACGCCTGGTGTTATAAGTTCAGTGACGCCTCTTTTGACAATAGTTTTAGTAGTTTTCGGGTCTTCCAACTGATCGCATATCGCTACCCGCTGACCGGCTCTAACTAATTTAGAAAGGTAGTTATCAAGTGAATGGTGAGGAAAACCAGCAAGCTCCAATGCGCCGTTAGGTCCTGTACCTCTTCTGGTCAGAACAATACCTAGAATCTGTGCAGTTTTAACAGCATCTTCGCCAAAGGTTTCATAAAAGTCACCAACTCTAAACAAAAGTAATGCACCGGGATATTTCGCCTTGATAGCATTATATTGTTGCATTAAGGGGGTTTCTTTATACACGTCTTTCGCCAAAATATATCTGTTTACAAAATCGTAAATATACCACCTTCATTTGGAGCCTTTATGATTTGTGGAAAATTTATGGATTGTGAATAGGTTTACAATCTTGAGATATAAGATAGGAAAAGATCCAGAGCTTCCCGTTTTTTGTGAGTCAAATCGAAATCGAGTTTATTGAAAAGATAATCTTTGAGATCAAAACCTTTCTGAACAGGCAATTCGTTCAACAACTCTGTTCTATGGGCCAAACCGAAAGCAAGTGCTTTATTGAATTCGTCAATGAATGATTGATCGATTGGCTTATTTGCAACCCATGCTGCATAAACAAAGGGAAGTCCCGTGAATAGCATCCACTCCTCCCCCATATCATACACGAAGGGATAGGTGTCTCTTTTTCCGAAAGTACGATCTCCAATTAGTACGAAGGCATCCGTTGTAGCGTCGATATCTGTGGTGAATTCAACTTCTTTCTTCCAGTGAAACTTAAGGAGAACCTTAGCAAGATTGTTGGAAGTTCTTGAATGACTGTCAAGTCTTACTGTTTTTATCTCTTCTACGGGAAGATTGCTGAATATAAATACGGAATTAACCGCACCTACAGACCCTATGCAATAGTCTGCCACTATGTTTGCATTTGGCACAAAAGGTATTGCTGCTACAGGGATAAGACCAATATCAACCTGCCGATTGATTAGTTTCGCAGCACAATCTGACGGTATATCAAGGCTAAGGTCTATTTTATCAAATATTTCAGAGTGTGATATACCGTAGATAAAAGGTTTAGTATTGGTGTAGGCTACTGCAGATATTTTTATTCTACTCAAAGCACTTATTTTAAATGGTCAGTATTATTGAACTCCACGATATTAAAAATATCGTCAGTCAATTCTACTTTGTAAAGCGTGGTATTCAGATGTGGGAAATCACCCATCTCAGAAAGTGGTTTATTTGCAAGTAAACATAGGAGTAACCGCATTGCGCGACCATGCATACAAATTAGAACCAACTTTTCTTCTTTATGACTTTTAATTATCTCGACCGCTTCTGTTAAGCGCAAGAGTACTTCATTTGGACTTTCTCCCCCATCAAACTTAGAATCGTAATCACCTGACTGCCATTTTTCCATTATCGATTTAAAAGCTGCTATAGCATTGGCATCGTTCGATTTACCTTCCCATTCCCCCCAGGCAAGCTCATCTAAACCAGAAAGCTGTTCCCATCGGATACCTCCGTCGATGAAACGCTGAACAGTCTGATGTGTTCGCTTCAAAGTTGATGTATAAATTTTTTGAAAAGGGACATCTTTATACATCTCATAAAAAGCTGCAGCCTGTGCACGGCCTGTATCATTGAGATCACTATTGATACCCCTGCCTTGTACAATTCCTTGCTTATTTAATTCAGTTTCACCATGTCTGATGATATATAGTTCTTTGTCCATCTAATTAATCACCGGCAACTTATAAAACTGAGGCTTAACATCCTCTTCGAAAACAACGTCTGTGAAATCAGTCACCACATTATATAAGGTATCTCTTTCTATTGGCTTACGTTTTACTTGCATAATTAAGTTAACAAGCTCTTTTGTACTCATTGCCGGATGTTGTTCCTCCGCTCCAGCCATTGAGTAGATTTTGGTGGTATCATCTAGCGTTCCGTCGATGTCATCTACACCAAAATTCAAGGAGAGCTGAGCAGTTTGTCTGCTAATCATCGCCCAATAAGCTTTGATATGATCGAAATTATCAAGGTAGATCCTTGAGATTGCATAATTTCTTAAATCCTCAATAACTGACACCTCTGGAACATTCTCCATCTGGTTGTGTTGATTTCTAAACTTCAGAGGAATGAAAGTCTGGAAACCACCGGTCCTATCCTGCAGTTGTCGCAGTTGTTCCATGTGGTCAATTCTATGTGCATATTTTTCTATATGGCCATAAAGCATTGTCGCATTGGAACGCATACCGAGTTTATGCCACTCCTCATGGATCTGTAACCACTGCTCACCAGTACATTTATCTTTTGCTATAATTTCACGTACTTCCGGATGAAAAATTTCAGCACCACCACCTGGTATAGATTCCAGTCCGGCATCTTTCATAAGCTTCATCCCAGTGGCATAATCTATCTTGGCCTTTTTGAATATATAGTGATATTCAACCGGAGTTAAGGCTTTCACGTGTAGATTTGGGCGGTGATGTTTGATAGCAGTGAAAAGCGCAGAATAGAAAGCTACATCGTATTGCGGCAAAACGCCACCCACAATATGAACTTCAGTCACTGGTTCATCATCATATATTTTAACTACATCCAACATCTCCTGCAGCGTTAATGCCCAGCCCTCTTCTTTCTGTTTTATCAGCCGGGAATAAGAACAAAACTTACAATCGTACACACAAAGGTTAGTAGGCTCAAGATGAAAGTTCTTATTAAAATAAGTCTTGTCACCATGTTTTTGTTCCCGAATATAGTTGGCAAGGGCCCCAAGATATCCAAGCTCTCCATGCTCGTAAAGGTAAACACCCTCATCAAAAGTAATCCGCTCTTGATTTGAAACTTTCTCAGCGATGAACCTAAGTTGTTCAGATAAGTCCTGATCGTGAATTAAAACTGATAATGTTGACGTAGTACTCATTAAGTTTTTATAATATGGCAAAAGTAAGATAAAATCAAGAGAACACATTTCCTCAAGAACTATTACCTGTCAGGGTTGTGTAAAAGAGCTGTAATACAAAAAGGAATTCAAAATCAATTGAATCCCTTTTCACGTAACCAAAGTGTCAAATTATTTTACTGCCTTTGTAAAGTTAAGCACGATGTAGGCTGGTGATGTACCATATTCAACAGGTGACTTAATCACCATATTATTTCCATCGCTAGAAGTAAGTACCAGTCGATATCCAGAGGTTACATTCTTAGCTTTATCTCCTTCAAAAATCTTTTTGAATTGAAAAGTTTGATCTGCTGGTGAAGCTGACCAATAGATAGATTGTGTTTTTGCTGCGCAAGCTCCACCACCGGGGAGCGTATAAGTTCCATTACCGCTGTTTGTTAGGCTCCAGGTACTTCCTTGAAAGCAAGTATAGGAACCTTCATCAAACAAAGATTTAACCGCAGATTGCGGAAGTCCTTCAAAAGTAATATCGCTCAATACCCAGTTACCAGTTATGTCGCCTCTTTTGACCGTTGAGTTTGCAGCACCCTTAGGGGAACAGCTTTGCAAAACCATTAATGAACTACATAAAATGGCTGCTATTAGGATTATTCTTTTCATATCAATGTTGTTTTGCTTTTCAATTACACAAATCTTGCCAAAACTTAAACAGAATATTTTCTACCTTTATCACTGTTAAGCTTAATAAGCGCTTATCTACCTAACAATATCATAATGAAGCCCGAAACACTTGCTATACATTCCGGAAATTTATTCAAAGCAAGCACCAATGATGTGACCAGCCCTATTAACCTATCTACAACTTTTTTAAGAAATGAAGAAGGTGGCTATTCAGGCGGACATATCTACAGCAGGGTAAGTAATCCAAACAGGTCTAATCTTGAAAAAACACTGGCAGATCTGGAGCATGGTGAGGAAGCCTGTGCTTTTTCATCTGGCAATACTGCAGGAATGAGCTTGTTTCAGGCGTTAAAACCGGGGAGTCACATCATCGCGCCGGATGATATGTATTGGGGTTTTAAAAAGCAGTTGATGTCCATCTTCGCAAGTACGCTGGAGTTTGATTTTGTCGACCTAACGAACCTTGAATCTTTAGAATCTTTTATTAAAGACAATACAGCCTTGATCTGGATCGAGACGCCATCAAATCCACTACTAAAAGTGACCGATATAAGTGCGATTTCTGCCATCGCCAAAAAACACAACCTCGTTATGGCATGTGACAGTACTTTTGCCTCCCCTTGTCTCCAAAATCCAATAGATCTTGGGGCAGATATCGTAATGCATTCTTCAACCAAATACATCGGTGGCCACAGTGACGTGCTAGGCGGCATTTTGATAACTGCTAAAATAGATGATCTTTGGGAAGCTATCAGAAATATACAACAAATAGGTGGAGCGGTACCATCTCCTTTTGATTGCTTTCTTTTATTACGAAGCATAAAGACACTGCCTTACCGGATGCGTGGCCATAGTGAAAATGGTATGGCTCTGGCCATATTTCTTGAGCAACACCAACAGGTTGAGGCTGTGTACTACCCTGGCTTAGTTTCGCATCCGCAGCACGAGATCGCCAAAAAACAAATGAGTTCGTTTGGTGGAATGATGTCTATCTTGGTTAAAGGTGGTGCCCAGGAAGCAAGAAAAGTTGTAAACACAGTAAAGATTTTCGCTCAGGCTACTAGTCTGGGCGGCGTAGAAAGCTTAATAGAGCACAGGGCATCCGTTGAAGGACCTGACACAAAAACTCCACAGAATTTAATTCGGATATCGGTCGGCCTAGAACATATTGACGACCTAATTGAGGATATAAATCAGGCTTTAAGCTAATAAAACCCAGTGAATCAAGCTAAAAGATCTATTCATTAAATTTCATTCAACTGAAATTCAGTATATTATAAAATAATCAGAATAATATTTTGGTATATTTAAGTGTATATTATACATTTGTACCAACACATAGCAATAGCTATGAAGTCATGCCTTATTATATGGTTTGATTTATAAAGAAGTGGCGAGAGACAGGCTCAATGACCCACTGGCAACCCTCCAATTGGAGAAGGTGCCAATTCCTGACCAGGGTGCATGGTGCTTCTTGGAAAGATAAATTTAAACAAGATGAAAACAGTTAAATTCTTACCATATCTAATCAATTGTTGTAGCCATAAGCATACTCCCTGTATGTGCTGTTGCATGCTATAAAAACAACAATCTTCCCTTTGTGTAAATAATTCAATCCGGAAGGCCCTTCAAAAGGGTACGCCAAAGAACTATGTACAATTAAAATTTACTTTTCTAAACTTAAATTATGTCAACTTCCTACAAATTCGAAACACTACAAATACATGCTGGCCAAGAAATAGACCCAACAACAGGTTCACGAGCCGTCCCAATTTACCAAACCACTTCTTACGCATTCAAGAACTCGGAACATGGCGCAAACCTTTTTGCATTAAAAGAGTTCGGCAATATTTACACCCGCATCATGAACCCAACTACTGATGTATTTGAGAAACGAGTTGCGGCATTGGAAGGCGGAGTCGCAGCATTGGCTGTGGGATCAGGACTGGCGGCGCAGTTTATAGCGCTTAATAATATTCTTCAGGTAGGGGACAATTTCGTTTCGTCATCACACTTATACGGCGGTTCCTACAATCAATTTAAGGTAGCATTTAAGCGTATTGGAATCGAAGTCAAATTCGCCAATGGTGATAATGTGGAAGATTTCGAAGCACAAATCGATAGCAAAACAAAGGCGATATACCTAGAAAGTATAGGGAATCCTTCTTTCAGCATTATTGACTTTGAAAGGCTTTCTGCGATAGCAAATAAACACGATTTACCCTTGATTGTGGATAATACTTTTGGCGCAGCAGGATACCTATTCAAGCCTCTAGCGCATGGAGCACACATCGTAGTGCAGTCTGCGACCAAATGGATTGGAGGCCATGGCACGAGCATTGGCGGGGTGATAGTTGATGGCGGAACTTACAATTGGGGAAATGGAAAGTTCCCTCAGTTTAGCGAGCCGTCCGAAGGCTACCACGGACTGGTATTTAGCGATGTTTTTGGAATAGGTAGCCCTTTTGGAAACATACAATTTGCCATTCGCGCCAGAGTTGAGGGCCTACGCGACTTTGGCCCATCTTTGTCGCCTTTCAACTCATTTTTGCTAATTCAAGGTTTAGAAACCTTATCATTGAGGGTTCAGCGTCACGTAGATAACGCTTTGTCCCTTGCGCAATGGCTCGACGGTCACGAAGCGGTCAAGAAAGTCAATTATCCAGGACTGGAAAGTAGCCCTTATCACGCCAATGCTAAAAAATATTTACAAAACGGTTTTGGTGCCATGTTGTCTTTTGAATTAAATGGAGATGCGAGTAGCACGACCACAGTTGTAGATAGCCTCAAATTAGTGAGTCATGTTGCAAATGTCGGCGACGCAAAAACGCTGATCATTCAGCCATCAGCAACAACACATCAACAACTGAGCATGGAGGAACAAGCAGCATCAGGGGTATTGCCTAATCTCTTAAGGGTTTCAGTTGGTCTGGAGCATATAGATGATATCAAGGCAGACTTTGAACAGGCCTTCGCAATAATAAACCATAAATAATAACAATACGTTTACACATATAATGAGTACTAAGGCTACTTACAATTACGATAATCCGTTTAGGTTAGAAAGCGGAAATGAACTTGCAAACATTCAAATTGCTTATCAAACTTATGGGAAATTAAACAGTAATAAAGATAATGTAATCTGGGTTTGTCATGCACTTACCGCCAATTCTGACGTTCTTGAATGGTGGAAAGGATTGTTTGGTAATAATGACCTGTTTAATCCAGAGGAACACTTTATAGTTTGTGCCAATATACTGGGATCCCATTATGGAAGCACAAATCCCTTAAGTGTAAATGAAGCTACCGGCCAGCCTTATTATTTATCTTTTCCTGAATTTACGATAAGAGATATCGTTAATGGACATCGTTTATTAGCTGATCACTTAAACATTGGGAAGATAAAAGTCCTAATAGGAGGTTCTTTAGGCGGTCATCAGGCCATGGAGTGGGCTATTGCCGATAACAACAAAATTGAGAATTTAATCCTAATGGCCACAAATGCATCACATTCCCCATGGGGAATAGCATTCAATGAGAGTCAACGACTAGCAATCTCAACAGACCGCAGCTTTTATGCTCAAAATCCTAAAGGAGGCTTAAAAGGTCTTAAGACTGCCCGAAGCATTGCATTGTTGTCATATAGGACTTATGAAGCGTATTCGGCTACTCAACTTGAAAGCGTTAATGATAAGACGACAAATTTCAGAGCATCGTCATACCAATGTTATCAGGGAGAGAAGCTCTGCAATAGATTCAATGCGTTCAGTTATTATTATCTGACTAAGGCCATGGACAGTCATAATGTTGGCAGAGGTCGTAAGAGTGTAGCTAATGCTTTAAGGCAGATTAAAGCAAATACTTTAGTGATTGGCATAGATAACGATGTTCTTTTCCCAGTTTCTGAACAAGCGTACCTTGGAGAAAATATTCAAAACGCTACTTTTAAAAGCATCAACTCTGCCTATGGTCATGACGGATTTTTGATTGAAACAGATAGTCTCACACGTATTATTGGCAATTTCCTTAAAGATAGTGCAAATAAAAAAATAGTAAAACTCAATAGAACTGCATAATTAAATGAGCAAAAGACTTAAAATTGGCCTTTTTGGATTTGGTGTCGTTGGACAAGGGCTTAACGATATTATACGCGGTCAGGATCTTAATTTAGAGATCGTTAAAATCGCCATTAAGAATTCTGATAAGAAAAGGAGCTTAAATGCGAACTTGTTTACCACAGACCACAATGAAATTTTAAATAACCCGGAAATCAATACAATAGTTGAGCTTATTGATGATGCTGATGTTGCATTTACAATAGTGAAACGTGCTTTAATTGGTGGTAAAAATGTGGTTTCGGCAAACAAGAAAATGATTGCTATGCATCTAGCGGAACTTGTTCAATTGCAAGCAAAGTACGGTTCATCACTACTATATGAAGGGGCGGTTTGCGGAAGTATCCCTATTATCAGAAACCTGGAAGAGTATTATGACAACGAATTGCTTCATGGGATCAGCGGAATTTTCAATGGCTCATCGAATTACATACTCTCAAAGATTTTCAATGAGGATCTTGAGTACGGAGTGGCTTTAAAACAAGCTCAAGACCTGGGATTTGCAGAATCAAATCCAATCCTTGACGTTGGAGGTTACGACCCGAAATTTAAGTTAGCGATAGCTACAGCACATGCTTATGGCCTATTCATTGATCCGGACAAAATCCTGAACGTTGGAATTCAAAATCTTTCTGAGCACGACATACGTTACGCGAGGGAAAAGAATTATAAGATTAAGCTTGTCCCAACTGCAAGAAAAATCAGCACTAAGCAAGTTGTAACCTACGTTCTACCTAAGTTTGTAAAGTCAGACGACTTTCTTTTTAACGTGGAGAATGAATACAATGGCGTAACCGTTCAAGCGGCTTTTGCAGATAAACAATTTTTCTTTGGAAAAGGCGCTGGTGGGCATCCAACCGGTGCAGCTGTACTGTCCGACATAGCAGCATTGCGTTATGATTATCGCTATGAATACAAGAAACATCATCAATTGAATGGTTTAATCCATACAGACAATGTCAATATTGAGGTATATTTAAGGTACACACATGAATATACGCTTGAGAAGCTGAAAGTGGAACACATAACGGAACGTTTCTCAAGAAACGATTATAAATATGTAATTGGAAATATAAGCTTGAGATCCCTTCTAGCTAATCGTGGCTTATTAGAACAGAAAGATGTTTTTATTGCCCATACAGGTAAATATACTTATACAGAGAGGGAGTTTCAAACCATTGCTGAAGAAGAAATTTCGTTGAACTAGTTTTTATACTTTGTTTTGCTTTGATAGTATTAGGGCCTCAATTGGGGCCCTAATCGATTTATATTTCTCTATTAATATCCCAGTTTTCCAGATAATCAGCTACCCTTCTAACAAATGATCCACCCAATGCCCCATCTACCACACGATGATCGTATGATAACGATAAGAACATCATGTGCCGGATTGCTATCACATCTCCAAATTCTGTCTCCAATACAGCTGGCTTTTTTTTGATGGCACCGACTGCCAGTATTGCTACCTGAGGTTGATTGATGATTGGAGTTCCCATTACATTTCCGAACGAACCCACATTAGTTAATGTGAAGGTTCCATTTTGCGTTTCATCAGGCTTCAGTTTAGAATTTCTAGCTCTGCCAGCTAAATCATTGACTGACTTTGTTAAGCCAACAAGATTGAGCTGATCAGCGTTTTTAATAACAGGCACAATTAAATTACCACTTGGTAGTGCAGCGGCCATCCCAATGTTAATATCCCGCTTTTTAATTATTTGGGTACCATTGACACTAACATTGATCATCGGAAAGTCTTTAATGGCTTTTGTGACTGCTTCTATAAAGATGGGCGTGAAAGTTATTTTTTCACCTTCTCTTTTTTCAAAGCTTACTTTAACCCTTTCTCTCCACAACACAAGATTAGTTACGTCAGCCTCAACAAAAGAAGTAACATGTGGTGCAGTCGAGGCACTCATTACCATGTGGTCAGCAATAAATCTACGCATTCTGTCCATCTCGATGACTTCATCTCCCCCACTTACGCTGTATGCTGGCTTGTTAGCAGTTATTGTTGGTTCAGAAACTAAAGGCTTTGGGCTGTCTTTACTTGGTTTGTTTGAAATGTAACTCAGAAGATCATCTTTTGTTAATCTCCCGTCGGCGCCGGTTCCTTTTAGACCTTCTAGTTCCGGTAAAGAAATATTTTCTTGATTTGCGATGTTTTTTACAAGTGGTGAATAAAAACGGTGCGATGATTCACTTTCTAGTGAATCTTGAGCAGTCGGCAAGTCCTCTGTTATCGCGGGAGCATTCAACTCCAGAATATCCTCTTCTTTAATTTGATTAACAAAAGGAACTTCGGTAGGTTCATCAATATCTTCTGTATCAATAATAGCGATAATTGAACCAACCTGTACCACCTCATCTTCCCTATATAGGTGCCTAACTAATGTGCCAGCTACTGGAGAAGGAACCTCAGAATCAACCTTATCAGTAGCAATTTCCAGAATGGTATCGTCTAACTCTACTTTATCCCCGGGCTGCTTTATCCATTTAATAACAGTAGCTTCGGCAACACTTTCCCCCATTTTAGGTAACAATAATTCGTATTGAGCCATCTTTTATTTCATTATTGGTAACAACTGCAAAAGTAAAGTATTTAGAACACTTAAACTGTGTTTAGCTTTAGTTCATTTAGAATCATCATTAAAGCGGCTGAAGAAGAACGTTCTATATTTTGCATTCTTTTATTGCCAAACTGAAATACCTTTGAAACTACTCCATGTTTGCTTGCAACGGCAATCCAAACAGTGCCCACAGGTTTATTAGGCAGCTCGCCGCCAGGCCCTGCGATACCGCTGACGGAAACAGCGTAATCTGTTTGGAAATTTTTCAAAGCTCCCTGAGCCATTTCTCTTACTGCCTCTTCACTGACAGCACCAAAACTGTTAAGCGTAGTTGCGGAAACACCTAGTACGGATTGCTTAAGCTCATTAGCATACACCACCGCTCCACCCTTATAAACAGTTGAAGAACCCGGATGCTTGGTGATTAAATGAGCAATATAGCCCCCTGTGCAACTTTCTGCTGTAGATAGCGACAATCCTTTACTTTCCATCACATCAAATACTGCCTTTTCTAACGCAATATCATCCTCTACAACGACATACGGTTTAATTCTTTCAATGATAAGCTGTGCGAAGGATTTGACTTCCTGTTTCAAAATTTCCTCATCATCACCTGTTGCGCTTAGTCTTAAACGAACCTGACCAAGTTTTGGTAGATAAGCAAGTTTGATATAAGTGGGCAAACTATCTTCGATTGATTCTATTTCGGTAGCGAGGAAAGACTCTCCAATATTTGCAGTAAGAATTGTTTTATGAACTATAAAGGGAAGTTTAAATGCGCGCTTTAATCGCGGTAAAATCTCTTCCTGCATCAAGTACATCATCTCAAAAGGCACGCCAGGCATGGAGACAATGATGTTTCCATCAGATTCGAACCACATACAAGGTGCGGTTCCATTTTTATTCTGAATTACTGTACAGCCATCTGGCACATCGGCCTGCTGTATATTCAGGTCAATCATCGGACGGTTTAGGCGTTCGAAAATACCCTCAATGTGTTTTAATGTTTCTCCATCACGCCTAAGAGTCATGTTAAAATACCGAGCCAGCGTAAATTTGGTGATATCATCTTTTGTTGGCCCTAATCCACCTGTGATCAATATTACTGTAGCTCGCTTCCGAGCAAGATTTAAGGCCTCAACTATGTGATCAGCATCATCAGATATCGAGCTGACCTGCTTCACCTGGATTCCGATCTGGTTCAACTGCTGTGCCATCCAGGCAGAGTTAGTATCCACGATCTGACCAATTAGAATTTCGTCTCCTATGGTTATAATTTCAGCTAGCATATGTTGATGTTTAGAAACGGGTGTAGTAAGCTTTTCTTTTACTGAGTTTAAGATCCTGAAGAACGGATGCCTTTACTTTTATATCTACGGAATACGATTGATAAGCACCAAATGGAACCCAGCTCACGCTCATGTCCCAACAGTGCAAGTCACGGTAAATTGACAAGCTGGTGTAAGAGAAGGTGCTTGCTTTAAAATCCCATCCTGAAGAGAACTGCACTTTCCATTTGGGGGTAATATTTGCGTCACCGTTGAAGTTTAGCGTATTCGTAACTGAGCCATTTAAGCCTTCCCTATTTGTAGTGTATTGAAAAGCATAGTCAAATGCAAAGTTCCATGGAATTTTAAAATCAACAAATGCATTGGGATCCCGGCTCACCATTGCAAGTGCATCAGCTTGCTCTTTCGTGACAGCACCAAGCTTTGAGGCATTTTGCCGAAGTTCATTCTCATTCATATTTCTGCGCTTCAAAGCCTCGGGATTTAAGCTATAGTTGAAACTAAAACCAAAGCTGGTCAAGCGTGGAAGCTGACCAGCCTCCCAGGTATATTTATCGACAAGCTGCCTGGTTGTTTTATTGTTAGCTGTGACATCCTCGGTTTGATACGGATCAAGTGTACCGAAATAATTGACACCTAATTTATCTGAAAATTGTGAACGCCCGTTAAAACTCAGTGTTGACAGTTTATAACTTTTAGCCAGAAAATTGTAGCTACCATTAATACTCAAACCTTGGATGATCGGGATCTTTCGCTCGCCCTTTCCAGTGGTATCTTTCGGAGTTAAGACCTTTGCTTCTACCGTATTGTCTAACCCGAAGGAAATAGAAGCATTTTGCCCGGCACCTGGCCCACCATATAATGACCCTTCAAAGATCGAGTAAGTCAATGGCCGTCCATCTGATCCTATTACACTTGTTCCATCAATATACTTAGCTTCTTTATAGTAGCCACGCTGAACATTGGAAAAATCTGGACGGTAGCTAAAGTTTACAGAAGGAGTCATTACATGTCTTAATGCTTTGAAGTTTCCAAATTTCGTAAATTGAGCGGTGCTGTAAATCTTGGTAGAAGTACCCATACTCACATTGTATTCATTGTTTCTTTTGAAACCAGGGATGGTATCTGTGATTATCTGATCAGAAGAATTCACTACTCTCAGATATGTTCTTTCTATGGTTTGAAAATGCCATCTTTCGGTGTAAGAGACTCCTGTATTGAAGTTGAAAAACGTAAGCACATTAAATGCCATGTTGATCGGTATCTGGTGATTTAAACCATTCTTGAATTTTCTTAAGCTTTCTTTTTTAAAAAGCTCGCTCTCTGTTGTCGTTATTGAGTTACTGGCTTGTAAACTGTATCCTACAGTTATCTTCTGATACCATTTTTGCTCCCCTAGCCGTTCTTTCGAGTCAAAAGGATTAAAGGTAGGAACAGCCAAACTAATGTTTGGAAGGGTAATACCCACGCTTTTATTCTGGGTATCCTGGTAACCCGAAACATCGGATCCAAATGTTATGCCATTGCCGAATATCTTGCCATAAGCGATGCTTGAACGAAGAGTATTCTTAGCGGTCTGGTTTGGATCGTAGCTATTGCCACCAGCAGTATTCCTGTTGTAACTACTAGTACCCGCGTCAACTGAAGCAGAAAAGTTTGTTCCAGGATTTGCATTTGCATTCTGACTGTGATTCCAGATGATGTTAAAATCTTTCTGTGCAGAAAAATCAGAGGAACCTTCAGAACCATATCTTGAATTGGCATAGCGGAAATTTATTGTCCCCGTATACTTATATCGTTTGATATAATTCGAAAGCAATGACCCTTCATAAGAGCCACGGGTAAATATGGTCCCTAATACCTTTGCATCCCAGAAATCATTCAGCCCCAGATAATACCCCCCATCTCTAAGAAAAAATCCTCTTGTAAAATCCTCCCCAGGACTAGGAAGAATAAATCCTGAACTTTTCTTGTTTGGCTTTGGAAAAAACGCAAAGGGTAAGCCTAATGGTAAGGGTACATCTTCAATTTCAAGATATACCGGACCAGTGATGATCTGGTTCTTTGTAACGATACCTTTTGTAATGTAAATCCCAAAATGTGGATGTGGCAAGTTACAAGTACTATAAATCTGACCCTTGCTATGAATTTCATCATCAGGTTGCTTTTTTGCCTTGCCGCCAGAGAAAAACCCTCCCTCCTGCTCTGAAAATACACCATGAATAGTGCCGGCACCCGTTTTAAGGTTATACCGAAGGGAATCCGCCATTGATGTTCCCTGCCCCTCCATCTTTAATATAGGCCTACCCACATACTTCCCTTTTGCATTGGTTCTTCCCCTTGCATAGACCAGGTTAGTTTTGGTATTAAATTCAATATAATCTGCATCCAATTCAAAACCCTGATATATAACACGCGCCTCCCCATACAAATAAACGATTTCGCTCGTTTTATCTACAACGGTAGAATCTTTGGCTTTATATTCCACCTTTTCTGAAGCAGTCGTATCTTTAGGTTTACCTTGAGTCGAAGTTGATCCGGTTAAGGGAGACTGAGGTCGCATTTGACCACTATTTGGCCTTCTGATCGTAGTGTCTTGCTGTAGTGATAAATTGGAATATGCTAGAACCCTATTACCGGTAAATACCAACAATACAATTGAGCTAAAAAAAATGATATTCAGTAAAAGTTTCAAATTCGTCTGTGAATGTTATTTTTGCATTAATGTTTAATCCAAAACGTCCAAAATTAATGAAAAATATACCATTGCTTAGATCAAAACTTATTTTGATCGCTTTTATTTCCTCAACCCTTAATACAATGTCTAGTTATCAAGGTTTTACGCAGGAATACAAAATAAAAACAATCGTTATTGACGCTGGTCATGGAGGCAAAGATGGAAGTACAAGAGGGCTCTATTCCACAGAAAAAGATGTGGCGCTAAAGACAGCACTACATTTGGGTGCCGCTATAGAAGCAAACATGAAAGATGTCAAGGTAATCTACACCAGAACTGAGGACTTTTTTGTTCCGTTATATGAGAGAATTGCTATTGCAAACAATGCTAAAGCAGACCTATTTATTTCCATTCATTGCAATGATATGCCTGTCTACAGGTCTACAATAGTGACGGGTAGTAGAAGAAACAGTAAAGGAAAGAAAATTCCGATCACGAAAACAGTTTCTCGAAAAAGCACAAGCACTCGTGGGGTAGAAACATTCGTATCGGGTATGGGACGGGTGAATGAGCAGGATGAAGCCATTAAAAGAGAGAATGCAGCAATATTTCTAGAGGAGAACTATAAGGAAAACTATGAGGGATTTGACCCAAATAATCCTGAAAACTTTATCATCCTTTCCTTAATGAAAAATACTTTCCGCACCCAAAGTTTGAAACTGGCTAAGTTGGTACAGGATCAATACATAAACGTTGGCCGCATTGACAGGGGAGTACAGGAAAAAAGCCTTGCCGTACTTGCGAGGGCCGGTATGCCGGCTATCTTAACTGAAATTGGCTTTATCAGCAATCCTGATGAAGAAGACTTTATGAATTCTGAATCAGGTCAAAACGAAATCACAAACTGTTTGTTAGAAGCTATTAAGAACTACCGAAAAGTTATTGAAGGATAATTCAACCTATAAATGAGATTAAAACGGAAACTGTTTCTTATACCCATCTTCCTAATCGCCTGTTCCGGCACATTATTTTCACAAACTTATAGGGTAAAAACGATTGTTATTGATGCCGGGCACGGAGGTAATAAGCCCGGGGCAAAAGGCAGTACATCACTCGAAAAGAACGTTGCACTAGCGGTCGCACTCAAACTCGGTAAGAAGTTTGAGCAGGAAATGCCAGGGATTAAAGTGTTGTATACGCGAAAAACCGACGTTGACGTTGACTTTTACAAAAGGGCTGCGCTAGCTAATGATAACAATGCAGATATTTTCATTTCTATCCACTGCAACTCCATGCCGGATAAAAGAGTGATAACAGGCTACACAAAAACCAAAAGTGGAAGGCGTGTAGCAAAATATGCCTACGCTAAAAACCGTACTACAAGAGGTACCGAAACTTTTGTTGCAGGATCACATCGGCTAAATGAACAGGATGCAGCTATTCGAGAAAATGAAGATATAAAATTGGAGAAGAATTATAAGCAGAATTATAATGGTTACGACCCCAATGATCCTGAAACATTTATTATATTATCTTTGTTTAAAAATGTATTCAGGGATAAAAGTTTGAAATTAGCGACCCTAATTCAGGATAATTTTACAATGAACGACAACAGGGTTAACAGAGGTGTGAAAGAGCAAGGCCTACTTATTCTTCAACGGTGTGGAATGCCTGCAGTCCTTACCGAAATTGGGTTTATTTCCAGCCCTGATGAAGAAGAATACATTAACTCTGAAAATGGACAAGCGGAAATTGTTAATTCGATTTTTAAAGCTGTCAAAACATATAGACAAGAAACTGAAACAAATTAAGTACTGAATGAAAATCGCAAATGAAACCAAAGTAGGCATATTAGCTGCCTTCTCTATCGCCCTTCTAATTATTGGATATAACTTTTTAAAAGGGAATGCTATTTTTTCAAGTGAAACTGTGCTATATGCCAAGTATTCTCATGTGGATGGATTGGGAGTATCGAAACCAGTAATGATTAATGGTTTTCAAATCGGTCGGGTTGATAAGCTTCAACTGCAGCCTGATGGTTCCATTGTTGCGACATTGAAAATCAAAGGCAAATACGAGATCCCAAAAAACAGTATCGCTAAGTTAGAAAGCACAGATCTTTTAGGTAGCAAAGCAATTGTTATGGCGTTGGGTACGGGGACTGATTTTGCTCAGGACGGAGACACACTGAACGCGAACGTTGCCAAGGGTTTACTTGAGACGGTTGAACCAGTTCAGAAGAAGGCAGAATTGATTATTGCTAAAATGGATTCTATATTAACAAGTGTGAATACGATATTAAATCCTAATTTTCAGAAAAATGTGGACAAGAGCTTTAACAGCATAGCATCTACACTTGCATCATTAGAAGCTACTTCAAAAAAAGTAGATAATCTTGTTGGTTCAGAAGGTTCAAGAATATCTTCTATCCTTTCAAATTTTGAAGCAATATCTAATAACCTTAAGCAAAACAATCAAAAAATTAATGCAATTCTTAATAATATCAACACAATAACTGACCAGGTTGCGGCTGCTAACTTTAAGCAAACGATAGATAATGCGAACAAAGCTGTTGCAGACCTTCAAAATATAGTAACAAAGGTAAATAATGGGCAAGGTACCTTGGGTATGCTTGTTAACGATACCAAGATGTACGACAACCTTAATAATGCTTCAAAAAATCTAGATAATCTGATCATAGATTTGAAGGAAAATCCTAAACGCTATGTCCACTTTTCAGTATTCGGCGGAGGTAGTAATAAAGACAAATAGTTAAATCTGATAGGTATTGCCTTCGAAAGCGAGCTCTGTATTCTCAAATACAGACTTCGCCTCTTCCAACAATGGCAACAGAACCTTGTAACGTGAAGAAAAATGTCCGATAAGCAGTTTCTCCGCGTGAGTATAATTGGCTACTTCAGCGGCCTGTAAAGCAGTAGTATGATGTGTTTGGTTAGCACGCTCTAATAGTTCATGAAGAAACGTTGATTCATGGTATAAAAGATTGCAATGTTCTATAGCGTTAAAATATCGTTTATCAAATAATGTATCAGAACAATAACCATAACTTCTGGGTTGATCTGAGTCGATGGTGTAATCTTGATTTAAAAAAACTTTACCGCCAGGGAGTTGTAAGTCGGCACCTCTCTTTAAAAGCGGATAATATTCAACTCCTACACCACTTTGCTCGAGTTTCTCAACCAACAACTTCTTCATTCTTTTCTTTTGCGTAAACCTAAATCCCGTACAGGGTATCCTATGATTTAGGACAACAGTGCTCACAGTTAAATCAGAATTTTCAAAAATAGTCTGGGATTCATCGGCTGTAATCCCATGAAAATCTACTTGATATCTCAAGACTGTTTCAGAGTGTTTAAATTGCAGTGCTAGAATTTCCTGTAAGGGATAAGGAGCAAAGATTTTCATCGGCTTGATGCGACCATTCAAATGTAGGCTGGAAAGCAATCCTATCAACCCGAAATAGTGGTCTCCGTGAAGATGACTAATAAAAATATAGTCAATCTTATTTGCTTTGAAATTGTATTTGTTTAACTGCTGCTGCGTTCCCTCGCCACAATCAATCAGATAAAACTTTTCATTACAATTTAGTAGCTGTGATGTAGGATTTCTATTGTAAACTGGTGTCGCAGAGCTGCTGCCTAAAATAGTTACCTCAAACTTCATTAATCTCGTTCCACCCTTCCTAAAAGCTCTTTCTCGATTTCATCCATAAAAATTAGATCGGTCGCTTCAACAAGCCTTTTCACGATCGTTAGCGATTGATCAAGATTGGACATTTCCAAGATTTTTGCAACAGTATTATTGACGCCCGTCACGATGAAAAGCCCTTGAGTATTTTTGCAAAGTCTGTCACCAACCAGTAGGCTACTTAAGTCTTGTGAATCGTTACACTCCTTTACAGCAGATAGATCTAAAACGATATTATGATATCCTTCCGCATTGAGCAGGATGAATTCTGATTTCAACTTAGGAGTGTTGTTGTTTGTAAATTTCGACTCCTTAAGCTTAATTACCACATATTTTTCATGCTTATCAACCGCGAATTTCATAGCCTCGTCAATTAGTGTATCTACGAAAGTAATGAATTTATACCGGTATTGATGTTTTTCTCAATTCGTTCAAGTACATCGATACGCTCATTTTTCACAAATTTGTCGCCAGTAATTTGTTCGTACAGTTCGATATAACGTTCGGATATTGAATTGACCAATTCTTCATTCATCGTTGGAACAGATTGTCCATCTTTACCTTGAAATCCGTTTTCAATTAACCATTTACGCACAAATTCTTTTGAAAGTTGCTTTTGCGGTTCGTTGCTGGCTTGCCTGTCCTCGTATCCATCTGTATAGAAATACCTTGAAGAATCCGGTGTATGAATTTCATCAATCAGATAAATCTCATCACCAACTTTCCCAAATTCATATTTAGTATCTACCAGAATTAAACCACGCTCCGCGGCCATCTCAGTTCCACGTTTATAAAGCGCCTGAGTATAATTTTCCAAATGGGTGTAATCGTAAATGGAAACAATTCCCTTGGCTAAAATATCTTCTTTAGAGATATCTTCATCATGTCCAACAGACGCTTTAGTGGTAGGTGTAATAATCGCTGCAGGGAGTTTGTCATTTTCCTTCAAACCATCTGGTAATTCTACACCACATATAGTTCTTTTGCCCGCACTATATTCTCGCCAGGCATGACCTGCTAAGTAACCTCTAATCACCATCTCCACTTTGAAAGGCTCACATATCCTGCCGATCGTCACCATTTCATCAGGTACGTCAAGTACCCAGTTGGGGACGATATCTTTCGTAGCCGCAAGAAATTTCGCCGCAATCTGATTTAATACTTGTCCCTTAAAAGGAATAGGTTCAGGAAGAACAACGTCGAATGCAGAGATCCTGTCCGTAACTACCATTGCCATGTATTGATCATTAATCGTGTAAACGTCTCTAACTTTTCCTTTATAAAAACTAGATTGCTTTGGAAAATTAAAACGGGTTTCTTTTATTGCTGTCATGTTATTAGCTAAATAGCTTATAATGTATTTTGAATTATTGTATATCTCCGTAAGCCTTCAGAATGCGCTTAACCAACTTGTGCCTTACAACATCCTCCCCTGTTAGATAAATTGTTTCAATCCCCGGAATATCGTCAAGAATACGCAATGCATTATGCAGACCCGACATTTGTTTCTTAGGCAAATCGATCTGAGTCACATCTCCCGTGACAATAAATTTAGCGGACGGGCCCATTCTGGTCAAAAACATTTTCAACTGCAGATCTGTAGAATTTTGCGCCTCATCAAGAATAACGAAACAGTTATCAAGCGTCCGTCCACGCATAAATGCGAGTGGTGCAATTTCAATAGTCTTGTTTTCCAAATAAAGCTTCAGCTTCTCTGCTGGAATCATATCGTCAAGCGCATCATACAATGGCCGCAAATATGGATCAACCTTTTCCTTTAAATCTCCAGGCAAAAAGCCTAAGTTCTCACCAGCTTCTACCGCAGGTCTGGTAAGTATAATTTTTTTGATCTCCTTATTCTTCAATGCACGAACGGCTAGTGCCACAGCAGTATAAGTTTTCCCCGTCCCTGCAGGACCGATTGCAAACAAAACATCATTTTTACTGATACTTTCAACCATCCGGCGCTGGTTAGCGGTTCTGGCTTTGATCATCAGTCCATTCGTTCCAAACACGATCACTTCTCCACCACCACCAGTAGGTGCTGGTTTCTCCGCAGCAGGTTCCTCAGCGGAGAAAGATTTTCTAGATGCCACAATGGTTTCTACATCACTTGCTGTAAGCGAGCTGTATTTATCCAAATGAGCGATGAGCTGATTGTATTTATTCTCAAAGTTTTTAAGTTCATGTTCATCACCAAGTACCTTTACCTCGGTACCGCGCGCTACAACTTTTAACTTCGGAAATGCGCTTTTGATAATCTCATAATGCTCGTTATTGGGACCCCAAAATTGAGCAGGATTTATCGATTCTAATGTTAATTTCAGTTCGTTCAAAATATTGTTTTTAAGATAGAAGTGTATATTTTGATTTAAAAATTGAATATTTGTACGCGGCAAACCGCTTACGCAAGATTAAGAATAAATATTCAATTTTTAATGGCCATTATAACATTAACGACAGATTTAGGCTCAAAGGACTTCTATCAGGCTGCCCTAAAAGGTAGTATTCTGAGCATCATGCCTACAGCTAACATTGTTGATGTTACACATGAGGTTCCCTCTTTTAATATATCTTATGCGGCCTTCGTCCTAAAAAATGTTTATCCTTATTTTCCAAAGGGAACAGTCCACCTAATTGGTATAGATTCTGTATTTAGTGAAAACACCAAATACATCGCTCTTGAGTACCGGGATCACTTTTTTATAGGAGCGGATAATGGAATTTTCTCACTCTTGTTTGAGGAGGTTCCAGAAGATATCGTTGAACTAAATATCATGCAGGATCTCAAATACCTTCACTTTCCATTAGTAGATATTTTTGTTAAAGCTGCTGTACAGCTTGCTAAAGGCACAAAATTAAAAGATATTGGAGTTGCTACCGAAAGTATAGAGCACAGAATGCTACTTAATCCTGTGATAGAAAGAGATATTATCAGAGGAAGCGTAATCTATATTGATACCTTTTGCAACGTGATTACCAACATTACAAAAGATTTATTCAATAAAATACAGAGAAACAGAGACTTTACACTTTACTTTAGAAAAAACGAAACCATCACCAAACTGAGTTGGCACTATAACGAAGTGCAGGAGGGCGAAAAACTCTGCCTATTTGGGATAAGCAACCACCTGGAAATTGCCATAAACAAAGGTAAGGCAAGCGGTCTCCTTGGACTACACCTAAACGACATCGTCCGGGTTGAGTTTCATCCATAGGGCATAATCTTTACTAATCCTTAATTTTAGTTCATTTAATCAAAATCTAATTAATGAAGACCTTCTTTTTACTATTCCTTCTCGCCATCAGCCATCAGGTCATCGCAAAGCAAATTGACACCAGTGCTTATCAAACGCAGCGGATTAAGGTCAACGCCTTACTCAACCAACGCAGTGCGAAGTTTGGCCAGTACGATCAAAGCCTAGATGCAAAAACAGGGATTTTCGGACTGCAAACTAAATCAGACGTTAAAAATTCAAATGAAATATTACGTCAGATTGTATTGAACGACAACAATATTTTTAAGGAATTAAAGATATTGATGGAATATAAAGATCAGGAAGTCATCGCGGCGAAAAACACAGCTTCCGAAGTAAAGGGTAGGATGCTGAACTACATGCAATCTATAAAAAAGTTGCAAGAGGAAAACGAACGAATAAAATCGAACAATAAAACCACTTCTTTAGCGGGCTCGGCCATTTACATCATACTAATCTTGATAGCAGCATTGATAGGAACGTATTTTTATTTCCATAATAGACTTCAAAACGTAAAGATACCAACGAATGAAAAGAGGCCTTTTTAAAGCATGAGTTAGAATAAAAGGCACAAGTCTGAAATAAATTCAAACCTAAGAAGGACGAGAGGAGGTTCCCCCACTCATCCTATAATTTTCATTTCTTGAAATGCGCGATGATTAAGCTGGCTAACTCAACACCAATTCTCTCCTGAGCTTCGTTTGTAGCAGCACCAATATGCGGGGTCAAGGAAATCTTAGAGTGGCTCAACAAGGCCGCCAGCGGTGTTGGTTCATTATCGAACACATCCAATCCCGCGAAAGAAAGCTTACCACTATCCAACGCAGTCAACAAGGCTTCTTCATCTATCGTACCACCTCTTGAACAGTTGACCACACCAACCCCATCCTTCATCTTAGCAAACTCTTCAGCTCCTAAAATTGGTTTGTCAGCAAATGGAGTATGCAACGTGATAAAATCACTATTGCCGATTACCTCTTCAAGCGAAACCGTTTTAATTGGAATATCAACTGTGATACCACCTTGCAGGTTCAAGGTAATATTTCCTTCAAAGGGATAAAGATCATACGCCAAGACATTCATGCCTAAACCTAACGCAACACTAGCTGTTTCTCTTCCTATCCGACCAAAACCAATGATACCTAAAGTCTTACCCCTAAGTTCGATCCCTTTAGCATACGCTTTTTTTAACACATTGAACTTTGTTGCACCTTCAACGGGCATTTTTCTATTGGAGTCCTGTAGAAATCTAACGCCCGTGAACAAATGTCCAAAAACAAGTTCTGCAACTGACAATGAAGATGCGGCAGGAGTGTTGACTACTGCAATTCCTTTACTGCGAGCATATTCTACATCAATATTATCCATACCAACTCCACCCCGACCAATTAATTTGATGCTAGGGCTTTGATCAATCGTTTCTTTACGAAGTTGTGTGGCACTTCTTACCGTTATCGCATCGTAATTTTTTAATGCTTCAACCAATTTATCTTGAGGTACAGTTTCTGTATCAACTACAAAACCTGCCTCTTCTAGTAGCGCTTTTCCAATAGGATCAATCCCATCGTTTGCAAGTATTTTAATCATTACGTTGTCTATTATTGATGTTTTTCTTCAAAAATCTGCATTAACTCTATTAATGTGTGTACACTGGTTATTGGAAGTGCATTGTAGATAGAAGCTCTAAATCCTCCAACACTTCTGTGACCTTTTAAACCTTCAATCTCGTTCTCTTCCACAAACTTCAAGAATGGTTTTTCCAATTCCGGGTTCTGCATAACGAAACATACATTCATTCTTGAACGATCTTCAACTGCACAGGTACCTTTAAACAAAGGGTTTCTGTCAATCTCAGTGTATAATGCTTGCGCTTTAGCTTTATTTTCTTTCTCAATTTCAGCAACTCCACCTTTAGATTTTAACCACCTTAAGTTTAACATTGCAGTATAAATAGAAAAAACAGGTGGGGTATTGTACATAGATCCGCCCTCAATATGATTGTTATAATCTAGCATGGAAGGGATCTTCCTTCCTGATTTACCCAAAATTTCATCCTTCACGATAACAATAGTCAATCCGGCAGGGCCTATATTCTTTTGAGCTCCAGCATAGATAAGATCAAACTTAGACACGTCGATCACCCGGCTCATAATATCCGACGACATATCGCAAACGACAGGAACAGACGTTTCAGGAAAATCAAAGAACTCAGTACCGTAGATCGTGTTGTTAGAGGTGAAATGAAAATATGCACTATCTTCGGGAATGGTAAAATCTTTTGGAATAAAAGTAAAGTTAGACTCCTTTGAAGAAGCGACAATATTGGCTTTGCCAAATGCAGAAACCTCTTTAATTGCCTTATTAGCCCAAACACCAGTTTCTATATAACTTGCAGTTTTGCCTTCAGGCAACAAATTCATTGGTACCATAGCAAATTGCAAACTCGCACCACCTTGCAAAAGTAGTACTGAATAACCTTCAGGCACATTCATCAGTTCTTTGATAAGCCTTGTTGTTTCTTCAACTACATTTTCGAACTCTGGTGTGCGGTGTGAAATTTCTAAAATGGATAAGCCGTCCTTGAAATCCAAAACTGCTTGTGCTGCTTGTTTAAATACTTCCTGAGGTAAAATACAGGGGCCTGCGCCAAAATTATGTCTCATTTTAATATTTGTTTATTGATCGTAAATGTAACGGTTTTATGTTATTTATCATTTCGAATTCTTGAACTTTATGATCAATTTTAAGTTGAGTTGTCGCCCGGTTAAGTAGTTAGGGATGGCATATTGTACGTTGTTTACATCCTTCAACCACAGATATGAAACGGTATTATCTATATTAAGCAAATTAAATACTTCCACATGGACTGCAAACGAACTAAAATATTTATCCAAAAACCTCGCTCTTCTTTGTACAGCGTCATCGAGAAAATCTTTTGAAAATCCAATATCTACCCTTTTATAAGCTGGTATGCTGAAGTCATCAGAGTACCGTTGCAATAATGGCGCGCCGACGGGTAGTCTTGAACCGTAAAGCATATTGAGATGTACCTTATAGGTGGGATTATTCAACAGACGGTCCTGAAAATAAACAGAGAAATTAATACGTTGATCGGTAGGTCGCTTGAGGTAACCCGCGTTATCACCAACGATATCCTGATTAGCCTTCATAAAAGAAATTCTAAAATAAGATAACAAATCTTTAACAAACTCTCCCCCTACACTAAAATCAGCACCATAAGTGTATCCTTTAGCAACCTCATTTGCAAGGTATTTTATCCGAACATTGTCCATCATGTAAGGGATCAGTCGATCTTGGTATTTTACATATAATTCTGAAGTAAATTTAAGCCTGGTACCTAAACCGTCAAAAGCATAATCCAATCCTATAGATGCATTATAGGAACGTTGTGCTTTTTGCTTGACATTCAGTATTCCGTCAAAGGCCCGGATACTTCTATAGTCGGGCGCCTGTTGGTAAACGCCCGCTGTGAACCGCCAAATCTTGTTATTGCTCGACGGTCTGTAGGCAAGTAGTAAACGCGGGCTAAACAGTAACTGACTACTTAAACTATTAAAACTAGTCCTAAGCCCCATTTGTAAATCGGTATTAGAACTGATTGCGTAACTATCCTGAATGTAGGCCGTCAAATTCTGAATAGAAATCCTGTTTTTAACACTGATTGCATTATCCTGATAAAAGCTTTTTAGTCCCTCAATTATATATCCCGCTGAGTCTATCAAGCTATACTCATTTAGATTATCAACATAGTTCTTGTGTTCAAACCGGGCTCCCAGCGAAAAAGTATGATTCTCGTAAGTTTGATCCGCTTTTAAGCCAGTACTGAAGATTTGCGAGACCAAACTATTGCGGGCGTAATTAGTATATCCTCCTATACCACGATTTGTTCGGATTACACCAAAGTTTCCGTTATTGAGCTCATCGAAAATGTAACTACCCTCAATGTCTATACGTTCATCCTCAATGATACGGAAATAGCTATTAATCCACTTGATAACCAAGTTCGATTTAGAAAACCAAGTTGCCGTTAATGCAGCCCCTGCCGTAGTATATTCATCAAGTTCTTTACCATTATAATTTGTGGCTAATCGAAGGCGAGTATTCAGCGTGCCGAACTGCGTTTCGCGGCCCTCTGGCAATAGCTTAAAAATACCACTATTGAAGCTACCCAAAAAACTCAAACTAAATTTCTCTGAAAGAAACCTAGAATAGACAAACTGAAAATCCTTAAAATTTGGCGCGTAACTACCCCTATTATCCTGCGTATTCAAAACGCTGGTATTATTTTTATACCTTAAGCCTGCCAATAAAAAGCTATTGCTAGTTACTATTTTGGAACTAAAAGATGCACCTAGTAATCCTAGATTTAAGACTTGTTGAGTACTGTCTGGTCGTTCGTACTTCACATCCAATACCGAAGAAAGTTTATCCCCGTAGCGTGATTCAAAGCCTCCAGCTGAAAATTTTGCTGAACTCAAAAGTTCAGGATTAATAAAACTCAAGCCCTCCTGCTGACCATTCCGAATAAGGACTGGCCTACTGATCTCTACATCATTCACATACAGGAGATTTTCGTCGAAATTCCCACCACGTACGCTATATTGAGAACTCAACTCATTGTTTGTAGAAACTCCTGGCAAAGTTTTCAGGATCACCTCGAAATTACCAGAAGCAGATGGCATCCCGGCCACCTCCTTAACATTTAGAAGCATACTGTTGCTCAATTGATTTTGCTTGGTAGTGATCGATACTTGCTCCAGCTCGTTGATGTTACCTATCAAAACCACATCCTTATTTATCCTTCCAGCCTTATCCTGTTTAAAGTCCACCAATAAAGGATTGTAACCAAGCAAAGTAAATTTTAAGGTAAACATGGTGGTGGTAGAATAAATGTCATAGGTGCCATTCTTGTCCGTAGTAGTAAACTGGCTTTGACCTAAAACACTAACAGTTGCTTTAGACATTGACATTCCAAGGCTATCTGTGACTACACCCGAAACCTTAACTAAGGGCTGTGCGGTCACTATTGTAAACCCAGTGAAAAGAACTAACAACAGCAGGCAGAGACGAAGCATCGACTAAATTGATTTCAAGACCTCAGTGTCAGCATTTTTTAAAGAAGAGATCATTTCTGAGGGAGACGAGGCGGCAAATATGGCATTCCCTGCAACGAATACATCCGCACCTGCAGTCACCAATTCCTGAATATTGTGTATTCCTACACCACCATCAACTTCGATTAGTAAATTAGGGTTATTTGATGAGGCAATCCCTTTTAGCGCTCTAACCTTATTTAACGTATTCGGAATAAACTTTTGGCCTCCAAATCCCGGGTTTACCGACATAATCAAAACCATGTCCAGATCGACTAGAATGTCTTTAAGCAAGGAAACTGATGTATGTGGATTTAATGCAACACATGCTTTACAGCCAGCATTATGAATACTTTGAATGATTCGATGTAAATGGGTGCAGGCTTCATAATGAACTGTGATAATGGCTGCACCAGCTTCTGCAAATCGTTCAATGTAATGCTCTGGATGCACAATCATCAAGTGTACATCAAGTGGCTTCTTAGCATGTTGAGTTAATGTTTCCATAACGGGGAAACCGAACGAGATGTTAGGAACAAAAACGCCGTCCATAATATCTACATGAAACCAATCAGCTTCACTATTATTTATCATTTCAATATCTCGCTGCAAGTTTCCAAAATCAGCAGAAAGTATAGATGGGGCGACTAGATGTTTCATAAAGTAAATATAATTAATTAACCCATTTAATTAAAAACCCCCGCGAGTGCAGGGGTTTTTAATCGTTATGTGAGTTAAGAAATCTACTAAACTGTTTTATTTTCAGTTGAAGCAGACTCTGGTCTCGGTGGGCGAGGCAATAAAGCTTTTCTTGAAAGTTTCATTTTACCTTGTTTGTCGATATCCAAAAGTTTAACCTGAATTTTGTCGCCTTCTTTAAGCACGCCATCCATGGTTTCTAAACGCTCCCACGCAATCTCAGAGATGTGCAAAAGACCGTCTTTACCTGGCATAATTTCTACAAATGCACCAAATGGCATAATAGATTTAACCTTACCATCATAAGTAGCACCTATGTCTGGTTTTGCAGCAATCGCATTGATGCGGGAAACGGCGGCATCAATAGCAGCTTTATTATCAGCAAAGATCTCAACGATACCTTTGTTTCCAACCTCTTCAATTGAAATAGAAGCACCGGTTTCACGTTGCATTTCTTGAATAATTTTACCACCTGGGCCAATTACAGCACCAATAAACTCCTTGTCGATACTCAAAGAAACGATACGCGGAGCGTGATCTTTATAATCTTCTCGAGGTGCAGACATCGTTTTCTTCATCTCATTTAAGATGTGCAAACGAGCTTCTTTAGCTTGAATAAGTGCGTTCGTTAAAACCTCCCATTTCAAACCATTGATTTTTAAGTCCATCTGACAAGCAACAATACCTTTTTCAGTACCTGTTACCTTAAAATCCATATCACCCAAATGATCTTCATCACCTAAGATATCTGAAAGGATCGCATATTTACCAGTTTTCTCATCAGTAATCAAACCCATTGCAATTCCTGAAACAGGAGCTTTGATTTTGATACCTGCATCCATTAGCGCTAATGTGCCAGCACAAACTGTTGCCATTGATGAAGAACCATTTGATTCTAAAATATCAGAAACAATACGAATTGTGTATGGATTCTCTTCCAACCCTGGTAAAACTTTCTTCAAAGAACGCATTGCAAGGTTACCGTGACCAATCTCACGACGACCAGCTCCCCTATTAGGACGAACCTCACCAGTTGAGAAACCAGGGAAATTGTAATGCAATAAGAACTTGTTATAACCATTGATGAAAGCACCATCAATCATTTGCTCATCATCTTTTGAACCTAAAGTAACTGAAGTTAATGATTGTGTTTCACCACGTGTAAATACAGCCGAACCGTGAGCTGTAGGCAGATAACCCACTTCACTCCAGATCGGACGTACGGTACGAGCATCACGACCATCTAAACGAATTCCTTCATCTAATACCAGGTTACGAATCGCATCATATTGTACATCATGAAAGTATTTCTTCGACAAGAAGCCGGTAACATCATCTATATCTTCGCCTAAAGTAGCAATGAAGTCCATTAAGACTGCTCCAAATGCATTTCCACGCTCACTTTTACCTGTGTTACTTTTAGCAATAGCGTAAACTTTATCATAAGTAGCAGCATAAACCTGCGCTTTCAATTCAGGATTGTTACTCTCATGAGAATAAGAACGTTTAACAGTTTTTCCTACAAGTTCAGCCAATTCCTTTTGAGCCTGAACCTGAATAACGATTGCCTTGTGTGCGAATTCAATTGCTTCAACCATTTCAGTTTCAGAAATTTCATCACATTCACCTTCAACCATTACAATGTCTCTCTCCGTACCAGCAACTAGAAACTCCATATCGGCACGTTCAAGGTCACTTACATAGGGGTTGATTACAAATTTACCGTCAATTCTAGCAACACGAACTTCAGATATCGGACCGTTGAAAGGGATATCAGAAACCGCTATAGCAGCCGAAGCAGCTAATCCAGCTAAACAATCAGGCATTATATTTTTATCCGATGAGATCAATGAGATCATTACCTGAGTATCAGAGTGATAATCTTCAGGGAACATCGGACGTAGAGCACGGTCAACCAAACGTGAGATCAAAACCTCGTAATCTGATAATCTCGCCTCGCGACGTAAAAAACCTCCAGGAATACGGCCAGCGGCAGCATATTTCTCTTGATAATCTACAGATAATGGTAAAAAATCAACACCAGATTTAGCGCCAACTGTAGAAACTACAGTAGCCAACAACATCGTGTCACCCATTTTAACCACTACAGATCCATCAGCTTGTTTTGCTAATTTACCTGTTTCAATTTCAATTATTCTTCCATCACCAAGGTCGAACGATTTTTTTATTACATTCATTTAAAATTAGTTGTGGTGTGTTTTCCTCTTTCTACACACCTGATTTATATATTGTTTTTTATTTTTCAAAGTAAAAAAGCCATCCCTAAAGAATGGCTTTTACTGATATTGTTACGCTTACTTACCTTCTTTATAACCTAAAGGTTTGATGATATCTCTTAAACCTAAGTTCTTGATGATAGCACGATAGCGGTTGATATCTTTTTTAAATAGATATGCCAAAATACCACGACGTTTACCTACTAATTTTTGTAGTGATAACTGAGTAGAGAAATCCTTGCGATTTTTCTTTAAATGCTCGGTTAAATGCGCAATACGATAAGTAAATAACGCTACCTGACCTTCTGCAGAACCCGTGTTAGTTTCTACTTCGCCGTGTTTCTTAAAAATCTCGGCTTTCTTTTCTGTACTTAAATACATTCTTGAATGATACTAAAGTGTTTATAAATTAATTAATTAGGGGCAAAGATACTGTAAGTTTTAAAAATAAGCAATAGACCAGATGATTCAATTTTGTATAAATTTGTCTATTACAGCTACACAATGGAGAAAACACAATACAGCATATTTGAAAGCGAGTTAAGGGTTCGTCCCGATGATATTGACATGTTTAATCATGTGCATAACAGCAAGTATTTTGATTATGTACTTGCCGCACGATACGATCAAATGGCTGATTTCTATAAAATGTCTATGGAGTCTTTTTTGAGTAGTGGATTTGGCTGGGTAGTAAGAACCGCTCTCGTTGATTTTAAAAGGCCCCTTATTCTCGGAGACTATATAAAAGTTAGAACAGGAATTCTTACAATCAATGAAAAAGGATGCCGGGTACAGTTCGAAATTGAAAACAACCGAACGGGAAAAATTGCTTCAGACGGATGGTTTGACTATGTAATGATTGATACAAACACCGGCAAAGGCTGCAAAGTGAATGAAGAAATGATAAAAGCATATAGTATATAAACTTGCAAATCACTAAGATAATTTCGGTAATCAAACAGTCGTTAAGCGGCAAAGAGCTTGACTTCACGGAAGGTAGTATTCGCCTTGCTGTAATTTTACTTGCTATCCCAATGATGCTTGAAATGGCAATGGAATCTGTGTTCGCCCTTGTCGATCTCTATTTTGTTGGTCACTTGCCCAATAGCAGCATAGCCATTCAAACCGTAGGACTAACAGAGTCTGTCCTTACTATTATTTATTCTCTTGCAGTGGGCATGAGCATGGCGGCAACAGCAGTGGTTGCGCGCAGAGTAGGAGAAAAAGATCCTATAGCCGCGTCCAAAGCAGGCATGCAAGCCATAATAGTTGCAATTGCTTTAAATCTTGTAATCAGCATTTTCGCTTTCATTTATGCTGCAGATATTTTGCTACTAATGGGTGCATCTCCAGAAACTGCAAATGAAGGGGTAATGTTTACACGAATCATGATGGGTAGCAGTACCATTATTGTATTGTTATTCCTTATCAACGGAATTTTCAGAGGTGCCGGAAATGCAGCAATCGCCATGCAAAGTCTGATTATCGCCAACTTGTTTAATATTATCTTATGCCCTGTATTTATCAATGGGTTTGGGCCAATTAAGGCCTTCGGTTTAACTGGGGCTGCCATTGCAACAACAATAGGAAGAAGTGTAGGAGTTTGTTACCAGATATACCACCTAACTAGTGGAAAAGGCTTGTTAAAACCAAAACTTATTTACTTCAAACCGCATTTCGATCAGATAAAAGCACTTTTAAAAATTGCCATGCCAGGTATTTTTCAATTCGTAATTGCTTCCTGCAGCTGGATATTTCTTGCCCAACTCGTTGCCACCACTGGAGGTTATCATGGATCCGCAGGATACCAGACCGCTTTACGATTAATGATGTTCTTTATGTTACCTGCCTGGGGAATGAGTAATGCTGCCGCAACACTTGTGGGCCAAAATCTTGGAGCAAAAAAACTGGAGAGAGCAGAGCAATCAGTAATGAAAACAGCGAAATATGTAGTGATTTATATGCTTGTTGTAATGATACTAACCTTCGCCTTCGGGCACTATTTCATAGCATTTTTCACTAATGACCCTGTAGTCAGGGAAGTAGCAAGAACTGCTCTAAATATAATGAGTGCAGGATATATTTTTTATGGAATGGGGATGGTATTGGTTAGCACCTTCAATGGAGCCGGCGATACCTGGACACCAACAAAAGTTAACTTTTTTGGATTCTGGCTATTCCAGATACCCCTAGCCTATTTTCTCGCTAAATACTTTGACCTAGGACCTTTGGGAGTATTCATCGCAATTCCTGTGGCCGAAGTTGGCATCGCAGTCGCAGGTTTCATCCTATTTAAAAAAGGAAAATGGAAAACTATAGATGTTTAGAGGGACTTTCACTCCCATCGGCGACATAACCGAGCCCGGGAGTCAGCCAGTGCAACAACATCACTCTTGAGTACCTGTAGTTGAAAGGCGCAAATAAAAACACACCACCTATAATCACTCCTACGTAAACCCATAAGTTCTCATAGGTCAACTCCGCCCCAAGAATATATGCTCCAACACTAATCGAAATCATCTCTGCTACGTTCATAGCATAGCTTATAAACATTGACACATAGAAATACCCTGGCTCTCGCTCAAATCGAAGATGACAATGCGAACAGTATTCATTCGTCACCTGTCCTTTAAAGGAAAATAACGGGCCAGAAAAGATATCCCCTTGGCGACACCTTGGACATTTACACTGCACTACTGCTTGAATCTTGGATATGGGTTTCATAAGCTTATTATTTTCGATCCATTAATGGACAGACAAAGATACTTAATCCATTAACTGAATTATATGATATGGATCATATTGTATCTTAAACTCCCTGTCTAACAAATATTTGATATTCACTATTTTAATTAACTTTGATCAAATCAAAGATAAAACCAATCAATATGAAAAAAAACATTACTAAACTACTCAGTGCAATTGTACTAATTGGAATGATCTTGATTTCCAAAGACTCGTTTTCTCAAAGCGATGACACCAGCGCAGTTTACAAGAACCAGGTTAAAATGAATGTACCTGCCCTATTCTTGAAAAACTTCTCTTTCTCCTACGAGCGTGCAGTAACTAAAAAGATTGCGGTAGGCTTGTCGATAAGATTTGCACCTAGCGCTACCTTACCCTTTCAGGGTCAGCTAGAAAGTTTGATCAATAACAAAGAATCCTACGAGAGAATAAAGGATTTTGAGACTGGGAACTTTTCTATCACGCCCCAAGTCAGATTCTATCTTGGAAAGCAAGCCTTTAAAGGCTTTTATCTCGCACCATTTGCAAGCTATTCAACTTTCAACGCTTCAGGACCATACCAATTCTCCAGTTCAGCGGGAACACTGGACATGCCTTTAAGTGGTGATATAAAGACTGTTACTGGAGGCTTCTTCATTGGATCACAGTTTAACGTTACAAGACGAATTGGACTTGACCTTTACATCGGTCCAAATTACGGCTCACTTTCCGGAACAATTTCTGGAAATAAAGCATTAAATACTGATGAACAAAATGCCCTGAGGAACGGGCTGGCAGATTTAAACAATATACCAATGATTAAAACTAAATATACAGTCAACAGTACTGGCGCAACCGTAGATCTGGATGGCAACTGGCCTGGACTAAGAGCTGGACTAAGTGTAGCTTTTAAATTCTAACCAATAGTTTCTCGTAACAGTTTCGTATAAAAATCATTAAGTTTCATGCCCATAGCAGCAATCTGCTGGGGTATGAAACTTGTTACTGTCTGGCCTGGAATGGTATTGATTTCAATGAAATAAAAGCCTTCTTCATCACCCGTAAGAATAAAATCAATCCTTACCACACCTCTACAATTAAGTTTTATGTAAACCGCCTCAGCTATTTTAGCAACCCGGTCCCGGGTTTCAGGTCTGATTTTAGCAGGAGTAGTTTCTGTAGCAACACCCGGAGTGTACTTCGCTTCAAAGTCAAAAAACTCCTTTGTAGTCACAACTTCTGTCGCAGGCAGTACTGTTATCTTACCATCCAGTTTTACTACGCCAATGGTGAATTCCCTCCCAGCAATAAACTCCTCAATTAAAACTTGAGAATCTTCGGCAAAAGCCCTGTTAAGCGCAAGCTCCAGGTCCTCTGCATGATTAACTTTACTCATGCCGATACTACTTCCACCGTTGTTAGGTTTAACAAAATATGGCAATTTCAAATCTCTCTTAATACGCTCAATATCATAAGCTGTGTTTTTAAAAATCTGCACCGACCTTGAGATATAAAGCTGATCAATGTCTTCAACAATAGCCTTAGTGTAACTTTTGTTCATAGTGATAGCAGAAGTTAAGGCATCACAGGTTGTGTAGGGTAAGCCAAGCATGTCGAGATAACCTTGCAGCTTTCCATCTTCACCAGGAGAACCATGGATGGCGATAAAAACCCCATCGAACTTAATCTTCTTACCATTTAATTTAAGAGAAAAATCATTGCGGTCTATCTCAATCTTTACAGAATCTGAGGGCTCATAAAACCAGCCTAGTTGCGTGATCATGATCTTATAAACATCAAACTTATCTACATCTAGATTTTGCGCAATAGTAGCAGCACTCTTTACAGATACTACCCACTCGCCGGTAGTACCTCCGGTTAGCAATGCTATCGTTTTTCTCATATCTGCAAATATAAATTAGTTGCGGAGATGTTATTTTAATTCTATTAAAAATATTTTTTAGCCTAAATTTGAATTTTATACCTTCAGAATAGAAAACAGCATGGCTAAATTCATATCCTATCTTAAAACTAAATCTTTCCGATCAAATTTAATAGCAGCAATCATTACCGTTACTGTAATCATATTTGTCGCATTTTTTAGTTTGAGGTACTATACCAAACATGGGCAAGGCTTAAATGTACCTGCGTTGAAGGGTCTGTCGTTTTCTCAGGCAGTAAGTAAATTGGAAGAACTAGGACTGCGCTACGAGGTTGACTCTGTTTATATTATGGATACACCACCGGGTACAGTGATAGACCAGGATCCAAATTCTAATACTTTCGTTAAAGACAATAGAACGATTTATCTAACGGTAAGTATGAATACTGCTCCGAATGTCAAATTCCCCGACGTAGAATTTAAGCCGTTTAGCCAGGCAAGAGCAATTATAGATAGCTATGGATTAAAGCTGGGTGATACCACTTATAAGGCAGACGTGAGCAGAGACGTAGTATTGGAAGTAAGCTTCGGCGGACAACTCTTAAAAGTCGGCGAGGTGATTCCGAAAGGATCAAGAATAGACTTCCTGTTAGGCAATGGTAAAGGAAATGAGGAGGTCGATATTCCGATGCTAATTGGTTTAACTAAAGACGAGGCGATATTCACCCTAAGGAACGGCGCCATGCTAAATCTCGGAATGGTCATGTACGAGGGTGTAATTACAGACACAACAGAAGCTATTATAGTTAAACAAGAGCCTTTTGCGACTGATTCAATCACCAAAGTCAAAATTGGAACACTCGTAAACATCACCTTATCAAATAAAAAATAATAGACGAGCATATTTTATGTCAGAAGAGCAAAAGAAAAGCGGGACTCCAAAAGGAAAAATCATCATTGCTTTATTGTTGGCAATCCTTGTTGTTGGCGGATATTACGGATTAACGTTTTACAATGTGTATTTCGCGCCCAATACGACCGGCAAGGAGAAATTCTTATTTGTGAGAACAGGGTTTTCAAAGGATGATCTTTTCAAGGAGTTGAACTATAAAGATATTTTGAACGACGTTGGTACTTTTAGTCAGGCAGCAGCCAAGATGGAATTAGGAAAATCTTTGAAACCCGGCCGGTATCGAATTGAGAAAGGAATGAACAACAGGACCTTGATCAATATGCTAAAAGCAGGTAATCAGGATCCCGTTAAATTGAAGTTCCAGAACATTAGGAAGAAGGAAAACTTTGCCGGCTATTTGTCGCGTAATCTCGAAGCTGACTCGTTAAAATTTCTGAGCGTGTTGGATTCTACCACTTTGTTGGAGAAATATGGCTTCAATCAGGAAAACAGCTACGTGATGTTTATTCCTAATACCTATGAAATGTACTGGAATACCTCGGCTTCAGAGTTTCTTGATAAAATGCATACAGAATACAATAAGTTCTGGAATTCTGAGCGCAAAGCTAAAGCAGCGTCTTTAAACCTTTCACCTATTGAGGTCTCCGTTTTAGCTTCCATTGTAGATGCAGAAGCAATTTACGATAAAGAAATGCCAATCATTGCAGGCCTTTATCTTAACAGACTTAATAAAGGCATCTTACTTCAAGCAGACCCGACAGTGATCTATGCTAATGGCGATTTTACTGTAAAAAGAGTAACCAACGCCTTATTGCAGGTGCAATCGAAATACAATACTTATAAGTTTGCCGGTTTGCCTCCTGGGCCGATTATGATGCCCAGTATCAATGCGATTGATGCCGTTCTCAATAAGAACGATAACAAGTATATCTACATGTGCGCCAAGGAAGACTTTTCTGGATACCACAATTTTGCCGTAACCGTTCAGGAGCATGAACGCAATGCGAAGAGATATAGAGATGCGTTAAACAAAAGGAACATCTTTAAATAGCATGTACTCACACACCACGAAAATAAGGGTTAGATATGGAGAGACTGACCAGATGGGCTACATGTACTACGGCAATTATGCCCAGTATTATGAAGTTGGACGTGTGGAGATGCTTAGAAGTTTAGGTATGGACTATGCAGCAATGGAAGCTACAGGCATCATGTTGCCTGTACTTGATCTGAGCTGTAAATTTATCAAACCAGCCTTTTACGATCAAGAGATTACCATAAAGACAACTATTGATCAATTGCCTGGTATCAGGATACATTTCAAGTACGAACTTTTTAATGATGCCGAAGAGCTAATTAATGTTGGTGCAACAACATTAGTATTTGTTGACATGGCGAAAAACAAGCCTTGTCTGCCACCAGCGAACTTTATGGAAAAGGTTCAAAAGTGGTTTAAATAAGAAAATATGAACTGGGTACACAGACAACTCTTGAGGATCAGAATCTATTCTTTGTTTATTGACTGGACGAAGGTATGTGTGCTTCCTGGATTTAGTCCGCTCCCACTTTACACGGTAGCCACTTTCTTTTTCACGGAGATCGGTAAAGATTCTTTGGTTAATAAAGCATCTTCATTGGCCTACAACTTTATGCTCGCTATTTTCCCCGGTATTATCTTCCTTTTTACGTTGATTCCTTTTATTCCAAAATGGGGTGGTTTAAACTTCCAGAACAAGCTGATGGAGCTAATCATTCTGATCTTACCTCAGGATGCTTATGGAGCCTTTAAATCAACTCTCGAGGAGATCGTATTAAAACAGAATGGAGGTTTACTTTCCTTTGGTTTTATTTTGGCACTTTTCTTTTCTACGAATGGCGTACACAACCTGATGATGGCTTTCAACAAATCCTCTCTTATCATTGAAACGCGTACTTGGTTTAAGCAGCGATTTATCGCCATCGTACTCACTATAATTATTGCCTTCTCTGTGATAGCCTGTATTATTGCAATGGCAATTGGAGAATTTGCCTTAAATTATTTGAATTCAGAATTAAATATCAGGGATGGCCTAGCTACCTTTGCCATCCAGCTTAGCAGATGGGCACTACTCGGCACCCTTTACTTTGTGACCATTTCTATCTTATACCGTTATGGTCCTGCACACGCTAAAAAGTGGCGTTTTTTCAGCGCTGGATCATGGCTCGCTACTATCCTTGCCTTCCTTACCATCTGGGGATTCTCCTTCTACATTAATAATTTCAGTTCCTACAACAAGATCTATGGATCGATCGGGACATTAATCGTTATTATGATCTGGCTTTACCTGAATTCTTTGATCCTTTTGGTAGGCTTTGAGCTAAATGCGAGCGTTGACTTATCCAAAAGAAGTGTAAAAATTATTAAGACGAACTTCAATTTGTTCAAAAAAACAGAAGCTATAGAAAATAGGCTAACCAGGAAATAACTTTTTCTTGCTCTGTTTTAAGCGTTTATCAATTCTAAGCGAAAATATTCCCTTCATTGTTTGCATAATAAACTTCTATTTGTACTTTTGCGGCGGAGAGTTGGCAGAGTGGTCGATTGCGGCAGTCTTGAAAACTGTTGACTTGTTAAAGGGTCCGCGGGTTCGAATCCCCCACTCTCCGCATTATAACTAACCCCCTTTAATTAACTTTAAAGGGGTTTTTTTTATGAGCAAAATATTTAAAAAGGGGTATAAAATGGTAGTTTGAGCACGATTTAAGCACGGTAATTTCACTAAAAAAACCTCTCCAAATAGAATCAGAAAGGATTTTTAAACATCGGTCTTTGACAGATCAATAATATTCTGAATCAAACCATTCTTGTATGTATGTAATAAACTACCCTACCAGATGCAGCAAAGCTACCTCATCAAGATACCAGGAGAAAGATGTGAACGGCCGAACGTCACATTGTGCTTGTCTCCTCCTTGACTCAAAGTCAGTTTATTGAACTTAGACCGGTCTAACTTTGATATAATTTGTGAAAATAATGTTATGTTTACCATCGAGAAACGGGAATTGTTTTTGCACCACAAAGGTAACTTTGTGTTAAAGCTTTCCCTTTCTCTTTTTAGCGTTTAGGACGCTATTAATCTTAAATATTTGTAGGTTAAATAATTAATAAAATTATAGAACTTTTTATATTACTTATCGTGTGTTAAAAATCTTATGAGCGCTCCAGATTCTCTCTATTTAGACTCTAAAAAAAGTGAAGCTAAATCAAGATTATTGATTAATGTTTCGTTGGTTTTAAGTATTGTGTTTTTGTTAAGTATTGCCGAGGTGATAAGTTCATTTATAACGGGCGAATATTTTCAGATTCTTTTAGTTTTCTTAATCACAACCTTTTATATTCTTGCTCCTACTGTGTTATTTCGTAATAACATCAAACTTTACACTTGGCTTTTATTACCTATTATCATTTTTGTACCGATATCTCTATTTTGTGTAATACTCTACACGCTGACACTAAATTTTGATATTATGGTGGTAGTTTATAATACCAATTCAGGCGAAGCATTAGAGTTTGCTCGTGGTTATATTTTGTATTTTATTTTTCTTTTATTAGGTTATTATGGCGCTTTCATTTACCTGAGCAAAAAATTACCCTCTAAAATATCTTTCAATAATTCATTAAAAATATCATTAGGTTCTGTAATAGGGTTTGCCCTTCTCGGGCTTTTATCATTAAAAAACCTGAGTTATAAAAATCAGATTAAGAAAAACCTAACTGTGACTCTTCCTGGATCTTTAATTTATAATTTCAATTTATTTCATGAACAACTTCAACTTATCAATCAACACGAAAAACAAGTCAAAGACTTCAAATTTAATGCGAATCAAAATGTTGCTCTTAAAGAAAGACAAATCTATGTATTGGTTATAGGTGAAAGTGCAAGGGCTAAAAACTGGCAACTGTTTGGATATGATAGAAAAAACTCACCTGAATTAACAAAAAAACAAAACGAAATTATTAAATTCTCTAATACAGTTTCGGGTGGTTACATCACAGCAATAGCAGTACCCTTGATAATAACCAGAGCTACTGCTGATGATTATAAGCGAGTGTACTCAGAAAAGAGTGTCATTTCAGCGTATAAAGAAGCGGGCTTTAAAACCTATTGGTTAAGTAACCAAAATGATTTTGAAAAAATCGGAATGTTTGCTAGAGAATCTGATGAGCAGTTTTATCTTCCTTCTAATTACACATTTAGTAAAAACGTAAATTTAGATATGGAACTGGTTCCATATCTACAAAAAATCTTAAATAAGAACGAAAAAAAGGTTTTCATCATTTTACACACCTTAGGAAGTCATTATAATTATGCTGCAAGGTATCCAGATGCTTATGATAAATTTAAACCTTCGTCCAAAACAGATGTAATTAACCCAACAGATTATTCTAAAAAAGAAATCATTATTAATAGCTATGATAACACCATATTGTATACGGATGCGGTAATTTCTAAAATAATTGATTTAATAAAAGAGACAAATTCAGTAAGTACAGTTACCTATATTTCAGATCATGGTGAGGATTTGTTTGATGATGAACGTAAATTATCCCAACATATAAATTCTGTTCCGTCTGAATATGTTGCAAGCATTCCGTATTTTATTTGGTCTTCCCAAGCATATAGAACTTCATTTACGGATAAAATTAAAAATTTTAATGCTAATAAAGATAAGCCTATTGGTTCTCAAGATTTATTTTATACCCTGTTAGATTTAAGCAGTATTCAATATCCTAATATAGATGTCACTAAAAGTTTGGCTAGTAAAACATTTCAAAGTTCTCCTCAAAGAATTTTAGGTGGCGAATCAAAAGTTTATAACTACAGCGATTTAAAGAAAATATCCCTACTAAAAGAGCATTAATGAATTCAAAGCGAAAGTATCCATAGAGGCATTAAAAGAGCAGAAGACACTTGCAGAACTCGCGGTTCAGTATGATCTTCATCCTACACAGATTTCCCTTTGGAAGAAGCAATTTGTTGATAACAGCTCGATGTTGTTTTCCGAGAAACCATCAATCAACAAAGATGCTGAGGCAAATGAAGCCCGTTTATTTGAGCAGATCGGTAAGCTTCAGATGCAAAATGAGTGGTTAAAAAAAAAGTTGTTATGAAGTGCGGTATCATTGAGCGCAGGCAAATGGTGGTAAAAGACTCGAAGTTTAATATTACTGAACAATGCATGATGCTTGGTATTCACCGTTCAGGCTTCTACTATGCCCCTGAAGGGGAAAGTGAACTGAACCTGGATCTGATGAAAACTGATCGACAAATACTTTCTTGAACATCCTCATAGCGGCGTTCTGACTATCTGTGCTTATTTATGCAGGAGTGAAGGCCATAAGGTCAATGTAAAGCGAATACGAAGGTTAATGCGTCTCATGGGGCTTATGGCCGTATATCCCGCTAAAAAGTTAAGCATTGGCAATAAGGTGGATATTCCGGAGCATACTGACCCCACCATATTGGATTAAAAGCAAAGGATTTGAAAAGGGTTTTTTTTAAACAAACCCTGACATTCCGGCGGATACTGACCCCCCTTGTATTAAGAAACGGTGCGTACCGGGGCATGTTGACCCCTCTTAATTAAGTGGAATCGGTCATGTACCGGAGCATGCTGACCCCCTCTTAAATATGGTTTTGGTTTATTAGATGAATATTCTTCACCTAAACAGAACGCTGATGGCTGGAAAAGCAAAAGCAATGAGTCAGATCAAACAACTATTACGTTTACACAAGCAAGGGGATTCCATCAAAAGTATGGCCCGAAATCTCGGGATCAGCAGGAATACCGTTAAGTCTTATTTAACCAAATTAGCTACCGGTAAGTTGCCTGTAGCAGAACTTTTAGCCCTTGAAGATCCGGTACTGAAGAGCAGGTTTCATGCGGGTAACCCGGCCTATAAAGACCCCAGGTTTGAACACTTAAGCAGTAATCTGGATTATTTCCGTAAAGAACTTGCCCTTGTTGGAGTCACTAAAAAGCTGCTTTGGGAAGAATATATCCAGGTTTATTCCGATGGGTATGGCTATTCCCAGTTCTGTTTTCATCTTCAGCAACAACTGCTTGCGCGCAAGCTGTAATCTTCCCTAAAAACAGCTACAGAAATAAGTGTAGTATTTAATAAATTTAGGGTAATGAAAAAAAGCAATTTTAGTGATCCACAAATCATCAAGATTTTGTCTTCACAGGAATCAGGGAAATCAGTTTCGGATATCTGCCGCGAGCATGGCATTAGTCAGGGGACATTTTACAAATGGAAAAGCAAGTATTCTGGGATGGAGGTTTCCCAGGTTAAGCAACTGAAAGACCTGGAGAAGGAGCTGGTACAATACAAAAAGATTGTAGCTGAACAGATATTTCAGATTACTGTTCTTAAAGATGTGATTGAAAAAAAGCTTTAGGGCCTGCCGAAAAGCGGGAGCTTGTTGGATATGCCAGAGAGACATTCCAGATGAGCCTTCGGCAGGCCTCCTGCTAAGCGAAAAGATGATGAACAAATCATAGATCAGTTGTCTTCTCTGGCCGAATCACATCGCAGCTGGGGATTCTGGCTGATGTTTCACCGACTTCGAAAGTTGCAATACATTTGGAATCATAAACGCGTTTACCGGATTTATACTTCCATGCGTCTAAACCTTCGAAATAAGAGGAAAAAGAGGCTTCCGACACGAGTTAAGGAACCATTGCTTTATCCAATCTATCCAAATGTCACCTGGAGCCTGGACTTTATGCATGATACACTTGCAAATGGGAAAACGCTCAGGAATTAAATATCATTGATGATTTCAACCGGGAAGTACTTTCCATAACGGTAGACAGCAGCTTACCCTCACAACGGGTGATACTGGAATTAGACAAATTAGTTGATTGGAGAGGAAAGCCGGACACCATACGTTCGGATAATGGGCCAGAGTTTATCTCTACGGCGATATCAGAATGGTGTAAGACAAATAGCGTCAGCTGGAATTATATACAGCCTGGAAAACCCACTCAGAATAGCCTGATCGAACGCTTTAACAGGACATTTAGACAGGATGTGCTTGATTGTTATATGTTCGACAGCTTGGCTGAATTAAGAAAATATGCTCAGGCATGGGCTTGGATGTACAACAACGAAATATACAAATGACGCAACATTACGCTAAGATATTGGATTTTAAAATTGGCGAAGACATGGCTCATTTGAGGAAGAAATTTTCCTGATGTAATTTAGGCTTGTGAACACAAAACATAAATGAGAAGGAATGGCGGGACGTCGTTCCTTTTTTTGCTCGACTTTTTAAACCTTAAATGCACCTGCCATCAAATTTTGCTCGGCTCTTGATATTCCTATTTCATTAGCAAAAAATTTCCATTTGGTAACTACGCTCTTTAGTTCATCTAAAATGAGGTTCATTTCATTATTAGACAAGTTAAAATACGAACCCACGCTTTTTGCCAGCTCAAAATCCAGTGCGTTATTATCTGTATCTATGTTTAAAGCGAGACCATTTTTATCAATAGACGGGTTGATGTCAAAAGCAGGCGATAACCTCCAACCTGCACTAGTTAAAATAAATCCGTGATTACGTAAGTGATCATCTGTATTGGATATCATGATGTTAAACGCCATTCTCCTCCAAAGCTGATGAAGATCTTCGTTTATGTTTGCTCCCGAAAACTGGATAAACTCTGCAATATCTAAGTATGACGGGGTTTCGTCCCGAATTAAATCTTCGTTCTTGCCAGTCATGGTCATTGCAGAAGCAAAGTGAATGCGTTCTTGTCCTTCTCTATCAAAACGTTTTGTAAAAAATGTATCGAATCTACCGGCAATTTTTTCCAGCTTAGAATCCGCCATTTCAATACCAGCTTCCGATGCTAATCGCCAAGCTAAAAATTCCCACGCACCTTTATTAATTGTATCATTTTTAGACGGGAATTTAGCAATCCATGGCTGACCACCGTCATCCAGAATATTAGCTTTTGGCCTAGCGCCACCCAAAGAAGAACCTGGCGCCATTAACATGGTTAACCATTTTTTCACCTCGTCGCTATCTTCATTAGATTCGATCAAGGAAGCGCCATATTGTAACTCTCTAATATTTGCCCATGGTGGCGTAGGAGAAATAGCATCATTATCTAAAAACATTCCGTTGGGATCTTTTTTGAATCTTAAAGCTCCCATACGACTCAAATCGTGTACTCCTAGCAGAAAATCAATATCGTACAAAACCGGCGCCGTTCTCCCCTGCTGTGTTGCATTTATTGAAGCTCTTCTTTTCATCAGCGTTCTGCCCCAATTATCGGGCATGGAATCTAAGAAAACACCAAAATATTCTTTTCCATTTGGATATTGCTGTCCGCCGTACCATGCAATATCTGGATCGAGTAATAGCTGTTCTTCCGAACTTATCCAATTTTTATCATAAGCAAAGCTAAAAGCCTTTCTCCCTTTTTCCTGTTGGGCGGTTAAAATACCAATACATTTAGGCGAGGGCATTCCTTTCCAATCGGCGTAAACCCATATATCAGTTTTGTCTGCCATTATTTACCAATCAGTTCTAAATCCTGCAACTTTCTTCCCATCTCATCATCTGATGCCAATACCAAGAAATCGTCCTGCAAGCCCAGCACTCTCAAAACATTAAAATAGGCACCCATGGAAACACTAGGATTACCTTTTTCGATGTGGTAAAGAGTCGTACGATCTATATTTGCTCTTTCTGCAACCTGTATAGCGGTTAACTTTCGCCGTTTCCTAGCAAGCTTGATATTCTCGCCCATCTGTTCCAATATTTTCTGAAACTTAGGAAACAAAATTTGCTTTTTAGATCTCATAATGTTGTTTATTATCAACAAATATAATTTAAATGATGATAATAAACAACATGAATATAATTCTCTCCTTAAATTAATTTATTAATGACAGAACATAAAGCGTTAAAGTTTAGGGATGCGCCCACATGATATTGTTGTATTACTGAAAATCATCTGTTTAGAAAATAACTGGATGAATAAAGACTTAGCCTCTACCCTATTTATCAACATGAACATGGTGTAATTATGAACACATGAAGGCTCCCCTCGTGAATTTCAATTTAAAAAGTACACTTATGGCGCATTATAAAAATTTATATCACGCCATAAGTGATCCTAAAAACATAGCTATGGCGTATTATAAAACCTTATATCACGCCATAACTCAGACATAATTCTTATCTTTGTTATACAAATGAAGATCAGATGGAAACAATAATAGGGCGGGCAATAGAAAAAAAGCTATTACTGGATATAGAGAAATCCGGGGATGCAGAACTAGTGGCAATCTACGGACGGAGACGTATAGGTAAAACCTTCCTTATCAGAAATGGATTCAGCAGGGAACTTGCGTTTGAATTTTCAGGTATTCACCACGCTACCTTAGATCAACAATTAGAAGGATTCAGCCTGGCGTTAACCCATGCTTCCGGATCTCTGCCCCTGGCCAAGCCGCACAGCTGGCTTAAGGCATTTGAAATGCTCAAACAATATTTAACCCCTCTGGTTAAAAGCCAAAGAACAGTCATCTTCATGGACGAATTCCCCTGGATAGATACCCCAAAGTCTGGTTTTTTGCCGGCATTTGAACAATTCTGGAATACCTGGGCATCACGACAGCCAAAACTTGTAGTGGTTATTTGCGGATCAGCCGCCTCCTGGATGATTACAAAGATTATAAACAACAAGGGCGGGTTACATAACCGGGTGACAAAACGGATCAGACTACTGCCTTTTACAATAGGAGAAACAGCTGCTTATCTGAAAAACAGGAAGATAAAACTTGATAAATACCAGCTCCTGCAACTATATATGACTATGGGAGGCATCCCGCATTATCTAAAGGAAATTGTACTGGGAGAGAGTGCAGCCCAAATGATCGATAAGCTGTGCTTTACAAAAGACGGGCTTCTGGTGGACGAATTCAAAAACCTCTATTTTTCCCTTTTTGACAATGCGCAAAGCCATATCGATATCGTAAAGGCACTCGCAAAGAAAGGAAAGGGTTTGTCACGACAAGAAATCATCGATACCTGTAAACTGACAACCGGTGGACATGCTACCAAATTATTGGATGAATTGATTGAATCTGGTTTTATAGCAGATTATACCCCATTTGGAAAAACCAGCAGGAACAAACTGTACAAACTGGTCGATGAATACTCGTTATTTTATTTAAAATATATAGATGGAAGCAAGGCAACCGGCAGCGGAACATGGCTAAAGGCAATGACCGGACAATCCTGGACAAGCTGGAGCGGAAATGCATTTGAAAGTATTTGTTTAAAGCACATACCCCAAATTAAAAAGGCGATGGGAATAGAAGCGATCTACACTGAAGAATCTGTATGGAGATACCAACCAAAAGCTAAAACAGAAAAAGGCGCACAAATTAATCTGCTCATAGATCGTAATGATGGGTGTGTTAGCGTTTGCGAAATGAAATTTTCTGCCAAGCCTTTTGAGATCACTAAAACTTATGCCAATGAACTAAACAATAAAATCGATTGTTTCCAGCAACAAACCGGAACAAAGAAAACGGTTTTTTTAACAATGGTCACTACCTATGGCGTTAAAAAACCAGGAAGCCATCCAGGGCTGGTACAATCTGAAGTTCTAATGGATGCACTCTTCGACGTATAACCAGACATGATTTAAAAAGGGCTATAACAGCCTTCATCCCCAAAGGAGAAATAACCACGTTTGGTCAGGATGATGTGATCCAAGATTAGTAAATCCAGTAATTTTCCAACCTCTACCAGTCTTCTGGTGAGCTTAAGGTCTGACTGGCTGGGTTTCAGGTTTGAACTCGGATGGTTGTGGCTTTTATGTAAAGTGATAAATAATATTGCAGCTTTAATTGGATGTTACTGCAGAACTTCGTTATATCACTACTTAAAGTTGGCGCTGATATGGCATTATTGAAAAAGAAATTAGCAGTTATTTAAAACTTGATGTTCCACAATGGAACATCAAGTTTTTTAGATCCAAAAATACCATGGCCTTATTGTGTTAATGGCAAACATTTTGCATAAATTTGATATAGTTTTAAGACAGATATGTCATGGAAAAAATTAAAAAATCATTCGATAAAGCTGAATTAGACCTCTTAAAGGAAGGATTAAACCGCAGTTATAAAGAGCGCTTTGAAATGGCAACCCGACTGTATAAAATACAGCAGACAATGAGTAAAGCATCCATAACCCATAAACCGTTTATCAGCAAGTAATTTGTGGATATATTTGACGAGGAAATCTTAAATTTCTGGAAAGCGCTGGAAGAATTTAATGTGAAATATATTATGGTTGGTGGTTATGCGACAAATTTGCACGGTTACCAGCGTTTTACTGTAGATTTAGATATTTGGCTAAAGGATGATCTAGAAAATAGAAAGGCATTGCGTAAAGCTTTTTTAAAATGCGATATGGGAGACTATCCTAAGATTGACTATATGCAATTTATTCCAGGTTGGACTGATTTTCATCTTAACAATGGGCTTCGATTAGATATACTAATTGATATGAAAGGCCTGGAAGGATATACCTTCGATGAATGTTTAGAAATGGCTTCTGTTGCCAATATCGAGGATGTAAATGTTCCTTTTCTCCATATCAATCAATTGATCGAAAACAAAAAGGCTGTTAATCGACCAAAAGACCAAATAGATGTATTAGCACTGGAACAAATACGTAAGCTAAGAGATAATTCTTAAAATTAGCCTCGTCCATTCACGAGCAAACCACTCCAATCTTTTTGGTAAACTACCGCTCCTGAACACGATTCATTTCAAGACAAGGCTTTGCAGAGAAAAATCTTCCCTGCTCGCTTCGCTTGCGAGGTATTTTTTTCTAGCAAACCCGAAGGGCTTGGTCTTGGCGGAAATGGATTGTTCAGAAATTTGTGCAACAAAAAATTGAGTGGAACTGTTTAAACTGTTTCATTTTTAAGCTTAGACTTAACCCTTGTAATTATTCCAATTTCCAATCTATTATTAATGCTTAGAATTGTTCACCCAAATATCTAAACATCTCTATGGTATTAACACAACTTATTCCAAATGGAGAACAAACATCTGGGATTTTAACTTTACTTTTTCTATTTGGCTCACTTGTTTCATGAGTAACAATCCTACTACTGTTCGCTAAAGAATAAGCCACCAACCATGCATCTGCTTCAGTTGAATCTAAAAACTCATTTAAAGCTGCTAAATTGTAGTGAGTAGATTTTGAATTAGCCCAACTTGTCACAGCAATATATTCCTTTATTACGACATCAGTTTCTTTAAAGAAATCTTTTGGCAGATTTTCGTCACACCATACCGTCAGGTCATCCTTATTTAAATGAAGTTCATCTTTTACTTTATCAATAGAAACAACTATTCCTTTTTCAGCCAATTCTTTAATTTTCAGCCAAAAACTTGGCACAACATCCATTGGGTAATGCATTCTATGTGCCTGAATAAAGAAGTTGGAGTCTAAAACAAAAGGGGATGCCATACTAGGTTAGAAGAGATGTTTAGTAACAAAATTTTGATAGGTATCTCCCCTTAAACCCGTAATCTTATAGGCATCACGGTATAAAAGTTTGTTTTGCTTAACAGCTTGATCAACGTAAGCAGCAAAATTTACGCTTATTCGTTTTCTTGCAGTTGCATAAAAATCGCCTCCACTTCCTTGGCTTTCCTTTTTAAGTCTAATTCCCTCCATGTAGTGATTATAAAACTGAAAGAATTCTCCCTTATTCATCTTTCCTAGATCTAAGGCTCTTCTAGCTATTACAATAGGACTAACTTTAAAATATCTAGCCAATTTATGGATATCAGCACTATTAGCCCAAATTTCATTGAAAGAAATAGCAGGGACTAAAAACTCTGCAGCCACTTGATCACATAACTTTTCAATTGGATCGTTTGCTGGTAGTAAATTTTGATTATCAAATCCTGCACTCTCACCTAACCAAATATGAGCAAGTTCATGAATAATAGTAAATAACTGGGCAGCTTTAGCATCAGCTGAATTCACAAACATAAAAGGAACCATTTCATTTACTAAAACGAAACCTCTGCATTCATCAACAGGAATTACTCTGTGCGTATTATTCTCAACGATTCCGTTGAAATTAATCATAATACCAATCTCTTCAATTTTTTTGGTAATGAAGCTTAATGTATTCTCAAAGGTTTGAAAATCATTAGCCCAATCTGGAATTAGATTTAAAGTTTGTCTAATATCCGCTACGATTGTTTCAAAGCCTGCTTCACTATTAAATTTACCTACAAAAGGAAGAGGAAGTTCCTCTTTCTCCAATAAATAATCGGTAAGCCAATCTTGTCTCCTTTGCAATATTAATATTGTGTCGTAAACATTTATACTAACCTGATGAGTTTGATTATTACCTGTTCTAAAAAAAGGAAAAGGGATTTGTTCTTTAGGTGGCTCTTGAAGAAATAAATAACCAAAAGGAATATGAACACGATGGGCAAACTCTTCTAACTGCTTAACTGTTGGGTTTTTGATTTGCTCAATCCACTTTTTTACATGCGGGAACTTTTCCAAAAAATCATCCACTACATATCCTGCTCGAGCTATTGCCCAAGTAAGCATTGTTGGATTGATATTAATTTCAGTGCCCATTTACTACAAAGATAAAGATATAATTGATTTTAAATATTAGCGATTTATACTACTTTATTCCATAATGGGAGTTTCCCAAACTTAGATCGATACTTAAGGTTGATACTAAATCACCTACAAATTTCACTTTATCTATAACTCCGAAGAAAATTTCTTCTTTTATGAAATTTTAATAATTATTTCACTTTAAATGAAATAGATGGAAAATCAATTGTATTTCAAATTTAAGCTATTTCCTGATCTAAGCCAACTCTTCCATGACCGAATTCAGTGTGACATCCTTGTAAAAACAGCAGTACCTCTGTTTCCAACAAATGCGTCAACCTAATTGTCACTATCCATCGCCATCTCGACGTGACGGAACTGTATTAGATACTCAGCCTATATCTGTTCAATATCAATTTACAGATTAAGCATGACGTTAAAGACCATCATCAACAACCTGTCAGAATGCAGAACAGCGCACCTAAAGTAATTATTGTACGATACGTCAATGAACTTTAACTCTTTTGTAACCGCTGCAGCGGTCATAAGAGAGCATCAACTGGGCCTATCACCATACCATTTCTGATCAAACACTCGTTTATTATTAATACGTCAATGAACTTCTCGGCCCGCTTCGCAGAAGGCAAATATATATTTATACAAAAATACCTATATAGATGCCTAACAACTAATTATCTAGGAAAATGTCCGCGAATGTCCGCCGTTTATGCAAAATGTCCGCTATTATGTCGGCGAAACTTTTCTTACTTTTCGATAAATCCGAAAATACTGGACTCTAGATGACAGGCTGAACGACCGATTTGCTTTAAGATACAAACTCATTCTAGACCGGAGCTCAGAGGTATCTCCTAGGATACTCCTTGCGGTATTAGTGCGTAAAGGCCGCCCTTATCCCAACGAATATGCTCTGAGTATACTTTGAGTACTATGGTTGTAACGAGGGCAATCCTAACTTTAAGTCATTTCGATCAAACCAGAAAATATACCCGGAACGCTGTAGTTGGGATGTAGAAACACGATATTCATCATAAACGGAGTGTAGACGGGCTATGCCCGCCTACACCTTATACTTCGCTTAAAGGGTTTCAGGCTCAGAATCTACAACCCGCTGCTTTCTGTTCAACGAAAACCTGGTCATCAAATGAAATTATGGAATACTCTCATTCTTTCATAGTTTGATAACATCTAAACCGCTTTCACCTGTTATTTAAACTCTCCAAAATGCCAGAGAATTCCAGAGGGATCATGCAGGAAAAACTCCCGACCCCAGTGTTCTACGCAAATCGGAATTAGCTTTGCGTCTGGGTATTTAGCTTTTAAATCCAAGGCGAGCAAGTCATGATAAACCTGATCCAAATTTTCGACCTCCAGAAACACCATCGTATTACCCACCCAATCCTGCACAAAGAAATCCTGGAGGTAAAATCCAACTTTTTTATTTTGGAAAAAAGACATCTTTGGCCCTAAGCTTATTTCGCTAAATCCAAGGTCTCGGTAAAAGTTACCAGACTGTTCAAAATTCCTCGAGCCAATAAATGGCCGGATTGAAATCACATTGTATTCCATATATTTGATTAGTTTTTTATCAATGGGAACAAAGATATTGAACCAAATCCGTAGCTACACTTGATTAGGATCAAGAAAGACCTTATTGCCGGATAATCTTCTCCCTAACCCTGCTAAGTGTCTCAGGCGTAATTTTCAGATAGGAAGCAATCATCTTTAGTGGAAATTCCTGAATCAATTGTGGCCTGTTGTTTAAGACATAAAGGTATTTCTCTTTTGGCGTTAAGGCATTGTCAAACAAAACAATTCTAGAAACCGCATTGTCCATAATCTTATTCAATTGAAGAAATGACAGCGAGCGTCCGATCAGGTAGTGTATGGATTTAATACTGAGCTCAAGGATTAAGCCGCCTGTAAATGAAGATATACTACTGTCAGCAGGCTGCTGAGTAACAAAGCTTCTGTGATTTAATAACCATTCATTCTCCAGATGAAGATCTACAATGGTGTGGCCTTTTTCTTCACTTTGGATATGTTGATAAAGCAAGCCTTTCAAATTAAAGAATACCGATGCAGCAACGTCTCCTTTTTGGAGCAGTATCTCATTCTTATCAATATAACGAAGCTTAACCTCCTTTTCAAAAAGTAGCCTTTCCCAGTCCAAAAAACTGCCGACAGTATTTAATACATCTGAATGCACCTCGCAATTTAGAAAAAAAACAGTAGTGTACTATTATCATTATTCCACCCTTAAATGATAATGTAGAGCCAAGTGATTAAAGTGAGCCTACGAGTTAGATATACCTTCGTTTTTTGAGATAGATCGTCAAAGCAGCTTAATATGATTCGAGGCTTTTGTAAGATATCAGATCAAAAATATTCATTTTTATGTTTCGCCTTTATACATGGCTAACAAAAAGGCTAAGGATAGGGCGAGCGAAAGCCTTGATTCGATACGCAGAATAGTAAAACGCCCGGTATAGCAATAAATACTGTAATCTGTATTCTTAAATTTATCGCTGCTAATGTTCTGACTCATAAGTCTATATACTGGTGCTTATTAAATTCAGATTAGATTAAATATGTTGTATTTTCTCAATATGTCGTGATTTTCACACAAATTCGAATTGTAATAAATAAATTACAATTTATATCGTTTTTTTATTTTGGTTAAAGAAACATCGTTTTTAATCTCTGTGAAACTTTTTTTAAATTTTTAATTAATGAAATTCACTGTAAAAAATACACTTTGCTTGGGTGTAACAATACATTATTTTGAGTTTTGAATTTTACTCCCTAATATTATTTTAAATCTAACCAAATAAATATGCTCTCTAATGAAACTATTTTGCCGCATGTTTTTCGTGGCTTCGATATCTCGGGCTTAGCCCACTTACACAGTTTATCAAATTTGTATAAAATCTCTGAAAACATTTTAATTGGCATTCTTTGATAATTCCTATCATACTACGGTTATTTATAATCGGAGCTGTTTACTTAAATCAAATTACATGAAACGATTCGTCTATACCAATACCCTGCTCACGGGGGTCACCTTATTTATCCTTTGCTGCAATTCAAGCTCTATAAACACCAAAGTAGAGCCTAAGGTAACAGATTCTAAAGTAGATACGGTTACTCTTTCAAATGACAATTTTCAAGTAAATGGAAAACGCTCTGGGGTGTTTTTTTATTATCATGATTCATTAGCACAAACCCATGGTGTAAGTATGGATGCCATAAAAACCAAATTTGCATTAACCAGCCCGGTTCTGTTGCTAGAATCTACCGAAAAGCAAACACCCTTTTTTATTCATCCTGGAGAAAAGATAAATGTAAGGAACGCGGGTACTGATTCGTTACAGATGTATATACCTGGAAACGTGATGCGCACAAACGAACTGGATTTCTTTAGAAGAGTAGTAACCCAGACTGGAAATATGTGGTATTTTGTTCCCAAAATGTCCTACCAGAGATCAGTTGGAAGTATGAATCAGCTTACTAAACTGGAATTTAGCATAGACAGCTTAAAACAGGAAAGGCTGACTTTTTTAAACTCCTACTCTCATTCACATCCAATCAGCGAGAAATTTGCTGTTTTTGCCAAACACTGCATATCAAGTACAGCAATTCGCGATTCATTGTTATTGTACCATAATAACCGAAGCTTGTTGATGAAGGAAAAATCATACAAAAGCTTTATAGAAGCAAAAGCTTTCAGTATTCAAAAACTTGGATTTTTAAATTATGCAACTTTCTATCGTTTATGCATTGATCTGGTTTCTATGGCTGTGGGAACCAACCGCTTTGATATTGATGGGATAGGAAAAAGCGAGCCTGATTTTCTTAAGTCATTCGATTTCATAGAAAACAACTTCAAGGGCCGTACCCGCGATTTTTTATTAGCCCATCTGCTTAAGAGAGCAAAAACTAATCATGTTGACATTCCTAAAGGCTACATCGATAAATTTAGTGTTTTGTGTCAGGACAAAGGATATTTCAACCAGGTTACCGCGCTTTTGCAGGAGAACAAAGTTGCGGCGGCCTTCAAAAAGGGTACAAATAAATTATTGTCTTTAGACGGAAAGAGCGTACAGGACTTAAATGATGTCTTCGCAACTCATAGAGGTAAACTCATAATTTTAGATTTTTGGGCAAGTTGGTGTATTCCTTGTCGTGACGAGATGCCTTACATTGCTGATTTGAAAAAGGTGTACAAAGGGAAAAGTATTATATTTATTAGCATATCGACTGACAGTGAGGTCGGTGGATGGAAGAAAGCTGCAAAAGAGGAGGCTTTGGATGAGAAAGAAAATTATTTATTACTCAATGCTGATGATGCGTCATTCATCAAACATTATAACGTCAATAGTATCCCACGATATATGCTCATCGGAAAGGTAGGTAGAGTATTAAATGACAATGCTCCCCGACCCAGTGAAGCCAAATTCAGAGAATTAATAAACAAGAACTTATAGGCTTCTATTTATAGTTATGAAAATTGTGCAAACACCCTGATCAGGCAACAAGATCTAATCCAGGATCATTTTGGTTGGCTTAGCCCACAGCATCATATAATGGGCTGTGCCCTTAGTTGTCTTAAACTGAATCAATATTATACTGATGTGCAGTTTATACACTGACATAAAAGGGGCAGCAGTATTAATTGATTATCTCAACCTTCCCTTTTGGAGACTGATTCTACCTTTTGTATCTTTAACTAAAACCCTCCTTTTTCGATAATTTATCTTGAGCATAAACCGATGCCTTTAAACAAATCAGACCTATCTCATTTAAGCTTAAAATATCTTTTCTCTTTTTGCCGATTATCATAAACCCATTCCATTAATCAAAATGATTTTTATATTTTTGATAATGAGTTTTTGATAATAAAAATAACATGAAAATAGGCTACGCAAGAGTAAGTACTGCAGACCAAAATTTAGATCTTCAATTCAATGCGCTGACAGATTATAGATGCACGACAATATACCAGGAAAAGATCTCCGGCAAAAATACAGACAGACCCGAACTAAAAAATCTTTTGGCGACTCTTCGTAAGGGTGATCAGGTAGTCGTTTGGAAATTGGATCGTCTTGGACGTTCTCTTCGTGACCTGGTA